>CAXUBA010000161.1:0-6638 GCA_964249205.1 uncultured Acetobacteraceae bacterium
GTGCTGGCCGAGGAGCTGGTCGACGACATGCTCGGCCTCGGCCCGCTGGAGCCGGGCGGCCGGAAGGCGGGCAGCAGACCCGGCTTGCGCGCCGGCTCGCGCGTCGATGGTCTCGCCCCGCCGCCCTGCGTCCGGGTCAGACGCCGGAGCTCCTGCGCATGACCGGGCGCGAGCACCAGCTCGTCCATGGTGGGCTCGACGCCGTGCAGCGCCTCGTCGAGCAGCGCTTCCGTTTCAGCGAGCAGCGCGTCCTCGTCGGCCGCGTTCCGCACGTGCTCGCGCCCGAGATCGAGCATCACCGGGACCGCAAGCGGCGAGCATCGTTCGAGACGCATCGTCCGGATGCGTCCTTCGACCCGTCCGAGCATGTCGGCCAGCCGGCCGACGTCGGTGAGACCGGCGGCGGCTTCGGCGCGCGTCGCACGCAACAGGACGTGGTCCGGCTGGTGGCGACGCAGCACGTCGTAGACGAGGTCGGTGTTCACCGTGACCTGGCGCCGGTTCTTCTCGGCGCCCGGACGCTGGCGTTCCACCAGGCCGCTGATCACCGCGATGTTGCGGAAGGTGCGGCGGAGCATCGAGCTTTCCGCCATCCAGCTTTCGAGGTCGTCGCCCAGCATGTCCGGCGCGAGCAGCGCGTCGACGTCGCCGGGCGGGTTCGCCGACCAGCAGGCGAGCACGTAGTCGGTCGCGACGAAGCCGAGCGGCGCCGCCCCTCCGCGCGCGAGCCGGCGGGTCAGCAAGAGGCCGAGCGTCTGGTGCGCGTTGCGCCCTTCGAAGGCGTAGGCGACCAGGAAGTGGATGCCGTGCCGCGGAAAGATCTCGACCAGCAGACCGTCCGGCTCCGGCAGCGTCGACAGGTCGCGCTGCAGCGCCAGCCATTCGCGCACCGGCTCGGGGAACGCCGCCCAGAGCGTCTCGTCGTGCAGCATGCGTCGGACCCGGACCGCGAGCGAGGTGGTGAGCGGCAGGCGCGACCCGGCGTAGGTGGGCACGACCGGTTCGCCGGTGCCACCGTCGGTCACCTCGACGACGTTCTCGCGGATGGCGACGAAGCGGAGGCGGCGACCGGCAAACAGGAAGTTGTCGCCCGGGCGGAGCATGTTGGCGAAGCCTTCCTCGATCTCGCCGAGACCGAAGCCGCCGCGCGGGCCGCCGAGGCGGACGCGGAGCACGGGCGCTTCCACGATCGTGCCGCTGTTCATCCGGGCGAGGGCGGCGATCCGCGCACCGCGGATGTGGACGACGCCCGATGCGTCCCGGAACAGCTTGCGGTAGCGCTCGTAGGCCTGCAGCGCGTAGCCGCCGTTTTCCGCGAAGCCGAGCACGTCGTCGAAGTCGCGCCGCGAAAGCGCGGCGTAGGGCTGGGCGCGTCGGACCTCCGCGAACATCGCGTCGGGGTGGAACGGGGCGCTGGCCGCCATCAGCAGCAGGTGCTGGGCGAGGACGTCGAGGCCGCCCCGGTCCGGCGGGTCGCCGTCGAGATCGGACGCTGCGACGCCGGCGATCGCCGCCTCGCATTCGAGCACCTCGAAGCGATTGGCCGGGACGAGGATCGCGCGCGAGGCCTCGTCCATCCTGTGGTTGGCCCGACCCACACGCTGCAGGAGACGCGAAACGCCCTTCGGCGCGCCGACCTGGATCACCTGGTCGACGCCGCCCCAGTCGATGCCGAGGTCGAGCGAGGACGTCGCGATCACCGCGCGGAGGCCGCCGTCCTCGGGTTTCCGCGCCATCGCGGCCTCGACCCGGCGGCGCTGCCCGATATCGAGCGAGCCGTGATGCAGCGCGATCGGCAGCGTTCGGTCGTTGATCCGCCACAGCTCGTTGAACAGCAGTTCGCCCTGCGCGCGCGTGTTGACGAAAACGATGGTGGTGCCGGCGCTCTCGATCCGCCGCATCACCGCCGACGCGGCGGCGAGACCCATGCGGCCCGCCCAGGGCACGTGGGTCTCGGCCAGCATCAGTTCGAGCGACGGGGGCGTGCCGGGGGGCGCCTCGATCAGCCGGCACGGCGCGCCGGTGCCGACGAAGTCCGCGAGCGGGGCACGATGCGCCACGGTCGCCGACAGGCCGATCCGCGTCGCCGCGGGTGCCAGCAACGCCAGGCGCGCGAGGCAGAGCGCCAGCTGGTCGCCCCGCTTGGTGCCGGCGAGGGCGTGCACCTCGTCGATCACGACGCGCCCGAGGGATCCGAACAGCGCGGGCGCGTCGGCCCGGCTCAGCAGCAGCACCAGGCTTTCCGGCGTGGTGAGCAGGATGTCGGGCGGCCGCTCGCGCTGCCGCGCGCGCTTGGCCGCCGGCGTGTCGCCGGTTCGCGTCTCGACCGTAACGGAAAGCCGCATCTCCTCGATGGGTCCGAGGAGGTTTCGCGCGATATCGGTCGCCAGCGCCTTGAGCGGGCTTACGTAGATCGTGTGGATGCCCCGTGCGCCAGCGCCGTCGCGCTCGTCGGCGCCCGCGCCGCGTGCGAGCGCGAGGAGACTTGGAAGAAACCCGGCCAGCGTCTTGCCGCCGCCGGTCGGCGCGAGCAGCAGCACGTTATCGCATCGTTCCGCCGCGTCGAGCACGTCGAGCTGGTGCGGCCTGGGCGCCCAGCCGCGTCCGGCGAACCAGGCGCCGAAAGGTTCCGGAAGTGTTCTCGATCGCACGCCGCACGAGGTGACACCCGGCGCGTGCCGATGCAAGCCGCGCCGATGCGGGCCGCGCCGATGTCGCCGGCACCGACGAGCGCGCGCGCGACGGGCCCGCGGTCTCC
Source organism: uncultured Acetobacteraceae bacterium (assembly GCA_964249205.1). Taxonomy (GTDB): domain Bacteria; phylum Pseudomonadota; class Alphaproteobacteria; order Acetobacterales; family Acetobacteraceae; genus CAXTPV01. The sequence continues at coordinate 2,759 of CAXUBA010000161.1, forward strand.
CGTCTTGCAAGCGGGCCGGTGCCGCCACCATGATCTGTCGGATGGTGGACGCGAACGACACGACGTCCGGTCCGGGCGCGGGTGGGGATGGCGCGTTGCCCTCCTTCACCCCGGACGAGATCGAGGACATGTTCTTCGAGGCCGCACGGACGGGTCGCCTCGACATCGTGGAGGGGTTGCTCGATGCCGGGCTTCCGGCCGATCTCCGCGACAAGCGCGGTTATCCCGCGCTCGTGGTGGCGACCTACAACGGCGAGCATGGCGTCGCGCGCTCGCTGCTCCGTCGCGGCGCGCCGGTCGACGACCGCGACGCGAAGGGCAGCACCGCGCTGATGGGTGTCGCCTTCAAGGGCGACGACGAGGCCGTGCGGCTGCTGCTCGACCACGGGGCCGCGGTCGATGCCGCGAACGAGGCCGGCCAGTCGGCGCTGATGATGGCGGCGCTGTTCGGACGCGCCGATACCGTCCGGATCCTGCTCGAGGCCGGTGCCGACCCAGACCGGCGCGACGGGTCGGGTCGGAGCGCGCGCGACCTCGTCGTCAGCCAGGGCAACGACGGCATGGCCGCCCTCTTCGGGGTCGCGCGCTGAGCCAGGTCGTCAGCCTCGCCGACGTCCGAGCGCCGACGGAGCGCCGGAGTGCCGGCGACGACCAGCTTTGGGCGGTGATCGCGTCGATCGGCAAGACCGACCGGGTCGCCGAAGTTTTCGCGAGCCACGGCGCGGCGCTCGCCGACCGCGCCTGGCGCGAGCAGCAGGTGCGCGCCTATTCGGCGCTGTTCCGTTCGTCGCGGGAGCCGCCGCCGCGCTACAGCGTTGCCCCGATCCGGCGTGCCGACCTGCCGCGCAGCTGGACCCCGCTTCCGGCCCTCGGTTTCCTTCGAGGGCGATTCACCTGATCGGAGATCAACCATGACCCCAGACGGCGCGGCGAACGGGCTCGCAAGCCCGACCCTTCCGGTGTCGCTGGTCGCGGACCCGGCGTCGCTTCCTTTCGTCACCGACGCGGGGGAGCGTCGGGGCGAGATGCTTTACCGGCGTTTCGGCCGCACCGACGAGACGGTGTCGCTGATCGGCATCGGCGGCTTTCACCTCGGAAAGTCGGCGGTAAGCGACGACGAGGCGGTGCGTCTCGTCCACGCGGCGGTCGATCGCGGCGTCAACTTCGTGGACAACTGCTGGGACTACAACAAGGGGCGCTCGGAGCTCCGGGTCGGCGTGGCGCTGGACGGGGGTGGCTATCGCGATCGCGTCTTTCTGATGTCGAAGATCGACGGGCGCTCGAAGGCGGAGGCGGCCGAGCAGATCGACACGTCGCTCAAGCGCATGCGGACCGACCGGATCGATCTCATGCAGCATCACGAAATCCTTCGCTACGACGACCCCGATCGGATCTTCGGCGAAGGCGGCGCGATGGAGGCGTTTGTCGAGGCCAAGGCCGCGGGCAAGATCCGCCACATCGGGTTCACCGGCCACAAGGACCCGCGCATCCACCTGCAGATGCTGGCGGTCGCGGCCGAGCGCGGCTTCCATTTCGACGCGGTGCAGATGCCGCTCAACGTCATGGACGCGCATTTCCGCTCCTTCGCCCACGGCGTGCTCCCCTATCTGGTCGAACACGGGATCGCGGTGCTCGGGATGAAGAGTTTCGCCGACAGCGTCCTGCTCAAGAGCGGCGCCCCGATCGCCCCGATCGAATACCTGCACTTTTCGATGAACCTGCCGACGACGGTCGTGATCACCGGCATGGAGAACGAGCGGGACCTTGACCAGGCGTTCGAGGCGGTCCGGACCTTCCGGCCGATGGCGCGCGACGCGATCGCGGAACTCCTCGACCGGAGCCGCCCGCACGCGGTCGAGGGACGCTACGAGCTCTTCAAGACGAGTTCGCTGTTCGATGGGACCGCGAAGAACAACGACTGGCTCGGCGAGGAGGATCCGTCGGTGACGGCGCTCGCGCCGGTTATGGAGTAGCTCAGCCGAGCGCCGCGGTGCGTCGATAGGCGCCGCCCGCCGCGGCCAGCCTGCCGAGTTCGAGCCCGTTCAGCCCGTCGGCCCCGGCGGTCGGCGACACGGTCGCGAGCTCGGCCTTCGAGAACGCCGCCGCCGCGTCGGACGGGCCCGCCGGCGCGACGGTCGGCGTGGCGGCCGAACCGGTCGCAATCGTCGCCGGCCTGACGGTCACCGTTCCGTGGTGCCCGCTTCCGCCGTGGCCGCTCCCGATCCCGAGCCATCCGAGAACACGCTGCCCGAAGGCCTCCTCGTCGAAGCCCACGGCGCGTTCCGCGAGGTCGACACCAGCGGAAAGCGCGACGCCGACCGGCCCGCCGGTCAGGCCGCTCACGACGAGCGATCCCGCTTCCCGCACCGGTTCCGGGATCGTGTCGCCCGTGACGGCCCGGTAGATCGTGCCGACCACCGGCAGATACTGCAGGGGGTTGAGGCAGGACACGAACTCGCCGACCGTCATCCCGCCGCCCGTCCGTGACGCGACGCCCGAAGACGACGATCCCGCTGCCCCGACCGATGCCGTCACCATCGCGACCTCCCGACGAAACGCCGGAGGGATCACAGCAAGCGATGTGCCGCGTCCGGCGTTGCGATCCTCATGGTGCCGCATCCCGAGACCTGGCTTCGCGTCCGCCCCGAAGGGCTGTGGTGCGAGCCGGCCGACCTTTTCATCGACCCGATCCGGCCGGTGGCGCGTGCGGTGGTGACCCACGCGCATGCCGATCATGCGCGGCCCGGTCACGGAGCGGTGCTCGCGACCGGCGAGACGATGCGGCTGATGGAGGTCCGGATGGGCGCCGACCGGGTCGCCGCAAGCCGACAGGCGCTGCCGCTCGGCGAGACGCTGACGCTCGCGGGCGACGTCACGCTTCGGCTTGCGCCCGCCGGGCACGTGCTCGGCAGCGCCCAGGTGGTGCTCGACTGGCGCGGCAGCCGCGCGGTAGTGAGCGGCGATTACAAGCGCGCGCCGGACCGGACCGCGGCCGCCTTCGAGCCGGTCGCGTGCGACGTGTTCGTCACCGAGGCGACGTTCGCGCTGCCGCTGTTCCGGCACCCGCCGCCGGTGGCCGAGATCGACAAGCTGCTCGCCAGCGTCACCCTGTTCCCCGAGCGGACCCACGTCGTCGGCGCCTACGCGCTCGGCAAGACGCAACGGGTGATCGCGACGCTGCGGGACCGCGGCTACGACCAGCCGATCCACATCCATGGCGCACTGGCCCCGGTCTGCGCCGCCTACGAGGCGATGGGGGTGGCGCTCGGACCGCTGCTGCCGGCGACCGTCGCGCGCGGCGTGTCGTTCGCGGGCTGCGTGGTGATCGCGCCGCCGTCGGCGATCGGCGACCGTTGGGCCCGACGCTTCGCCGAACCGGTCACCTGTCTCGCGTCGGGCTGGATGCGGGTCCGCCAGCGGGCCAAGGTGCGCGGCGTCGAGCTGCCGCTGGTGATCTCGGACCATGCGGACTGGGATGAGCTGAACCGGACGATCGACGAAGTGGGTGCGCCGGAGGTCTGGGTGACGCACGGTCGCGAGGAGGCGCTGATCCACGAGATCGGCAAGCGCGGGATCCGCGGCCGCGCGCTACGTTTGATCGGATACGACGACGACGAGGGCGACGAGGCGAATTCTGTCGCGCCGCCGCCCTCGGACGGAACGGAGGAGAACGCATGAGATCGGCCATCCCTGTCGCCCTGCTCGCGTCGTTCGCGCTGCCGATCGGGGTCGCCGCGGCGCAGCCCACCCAAGGGCAGCCGAACCCGGCCTACCGCGACGGCACCGGCAACGACCAGATCGATCGGCTGAACAGCGCGCAGCTCGACGGCAATTGTCGCGGGCCTTGGTACTATCCGAACGGTCAGCCGGCGCCCCCACC
>CAXUBA010000162.1:0-6608 GCA_964249205.1 uncultured Acetobacteraceae bacterium
CCGGCCCGGCTCGGCTCCGCTTCTACACCGCGCAGCGCTCCGCCTGCGCCCGTTCGGGCGCCGGCGCCGCGGCGGCCTTCGGCGCGGCCGATCGCGCCGTCGCCCGATCGCCCGCGCCGCACGGCCGGATGGTCGTCGACACGTTCAGCCTCGACGGGTTCGTCGCCGCGCACCGCGCGGTCGAGCGCGCCTGCCCGCTGCATGCCTGACGGCGCGATCGCCGCCCCGGGCGTCGCTGGCCTTCCACCCGGGCTCGACGACGGCGACGCCGCGCGGATCCTCGCGAAGGCTGCCCTGTTCGCGCCGCCGCCCGCGCAGCTTCCGGACGGACGCCGCGACCTCGTCGGGCTCACCCGCGCCGAGCTCGCCGCCATCCTCGCCGAAGAAGGCGAGGCGCCGTTCCGCGCGAAGCAGCTCTGGCACTGGATCTACAACCAGGGCGCGACCTCGTTCGACCGCATGTCGACGATCGCGCGCCCGCTCCAGGACCGCCTCGCCGAGCGGTTCGTGATCGGCCGCCCCGAGGCCGCCGCGATCCAGACCAGCACCGACGACACGCGGAAATACCTGTTCCGCTTCCGCGACGGGAACGAGGCCGAGACGGTCTACATCCCGGACCGGCAGGAGGATCGCGGCGCCGTCTGCATCTCGAGCCAGGTCGGCTGCACGCTCTCCTGCCGCTTCTGCCACACCGGCACGCAGCGCCTGCTCCGCAATCTCGGGCCGGCCGAGATCGTCGGGCAGTTCATGGCGGTGCGGGACAACTACGGCGAGTGGCCGTCCCCCAGGGGCGAGACGCCGCGCCTCTTGTCGACGATCGTGCTGATGGGCATGGGCGAGCCGCTCTACAACTACGAGAACGTCGCCGCCGCCATGCGCATCGTGACCGACGGCGAGGGCATCGGACTGTCGCGCCGTCGCATCACGCTCTCGACGTCCGGCGTTGTGCCGCTGATGGACCGCTGCGGCACAGAACTCGGCGTCAACCTCGCGATCTCGCTGCACGCCGTCACCGACGCGCTCCGCGACGAACTCGTGCCGCTCAACCGCAAGTATCCGATCGGCGAGCTGATCGCCGCCTGCCGCCGCTATCCCGCCGCATCGAACGCGCGGCGCATCACCTTCGAATACGTGATGCTGCGCGGGATCAACGACACCGATGCCGACGCGCGCGCGCTGGTGCGGCTGATCGCCGGCCTGCCCGCCAAGGTGAACCTCATCCCGTTCAATCCGTGGCCCGGCAGCGCCTACGAGCCGAGCACGGGCTCGCGCCTCGCGCAGTTCTCCCGGATCGTGATGGATGCGGGGTTCGCGTCCCCTGTCCGCACGCCTCGGGGACGCGACATCCTCGCCGCCTGCGGCCAGCTCCGGACCGAAAGCCGGCGCGGACGGGACAACTGAACGAAGGACCGGGACGGCATGGCGGCGAAGAAGGCGGTCAACAAGGTGGTGCTCGCCTACTCGGGCGGGCTCGACACCAGCGTCATCCTGCGCTGGCTGCAGGAGGAATACGGCTGCGAGGTCGTCACCTTCACCGCCGATCTCGGACAGGGCGAGGAGCTCGAGCCCGCGCGCCGCAAGGCCGCCGACATGGGCGTCCGCGAGATCTTCGTCGAAGATCTCCGCGAAACTTTCGTGCGCGACCACGTTTTTCCGATGTTCCGCGCGAATGCGCTTTACGAGGGACAGTATCTTCTCGGCACGTCGATCGCGCGACCGCTGATCGCCCAACGCCAGATCGCGATCGCCGAACAGGTCGGCGCCGACGCTGTCGCGCACGGCGCCACCGGAAAAGGAAACGACCAGGTCCGTTTCGAGGTCGCCTACTACGCGCTGAAGCCGGACGTCACCGTGATCGCGCCTTGGCGCGAATGGGATCTGACCTCGCGCGAACGCCTGCTCGAGTTCGCGGACGCGCACCAGATCCCGGTCGCGCGCGACAAGCGCGGCGAAAGCCCGTTCAGCGTGGACGCCAACCTTCTGCACTCGTCGTCGGAAGGGAAGGTGCTGGAAGACCCGGCCGTCGCGCCCGAGGAATACGTCTTCCAGCGCACGATCAGCCCCGAGGACGCACCCGACCGGGCGGAAACGGTCACGATCGATTTCGAGCGCGGCGACCCGGTCGCGATCGATGGCGCGGCGCAGTCGCCGGCGACGCTGCTCGCAACGCTGAACGAACTCGGGCGCCGGAACGGGATCGGGCGTCTCGATCTCGTGGAGAACCGCTTCGTCGGCATGAAGTCGCGCGGCGTCTACGAGACGCCGGGCGGCACGATCCTGCTCGCGGCGCATCGCGGCATCGAGAGCATCACCCTCGACCGGGAAGCGGCGCACCTCAAGGACAGCCTGATGCCGCGCTATGCGGAGCTGATCTACAACGGGTTCTGGTTCAGCCCGGAACGCCGCATGCTCCAGGCGCTGATCGACGAAAGCCAGCATTCCGTCACCGGCCGCGTGCGCCTCAAGCTCTACAAGGGCAACGCGACGGTGGTCGGCCGAGAAAGCCCGCTCAGCCTCTACGACAGTCGGGTCGTGACGTTCGAGGATGATCGCGGCGCCTACGACCAGCGCGACGCCGCCGGGTTCATCCGGCTGCAGGCGCTCCGGCTCCGGCTCGGGGCGGCGGTCGGACGGCGGGGCGGGGCGCTGTAAGGCAAGGGCGCTGCCCTTGACCCGGCAAGGGCCGCCGGCCCTTGCATCCGGGTTCGTCCTTCCGGCCGCTCGACTGCGCGTCCTTGCGCGGCTTCCGAGGCCGTAGGCCGGCCGACGATCGTCCGCTACGATCCGGCCGTCGCGGCCGGGGAGCCGCGCGCCGGGAGGACACAATGGCGGCGATCGCCCTTCCACGCACCGTCCGTCTCGGCGGCGGCGCCCTCGACGAGATCGCGTCCGCGCTGGAGGGGCTTGGCCTCCGGCACCCGGCGATCGTCACCGACGCCTTCATGGCGTCGCAAGGGGCGCTCGACCGGCTCACGGGGCTTCTCGCCCGCGCCGGCCTCGCGTCCCGCACCTTCACCGGCGTCGTGTCCGACCCGACCGCGACGTCCGTCGAGGCCGCGGCCGCCTTCATCGCCGAAGCCCCGCACGATTGCGTCGTCGGGTTTGGCGGCGGCAGCTCGATCGACACGGCGAAGGCCGCCGCCGTGCTCGCCCCCCATCAGATGCCGATGCGCGCGCTCAAGGTGCCGCACGTCCAGGACAGGCCCGGCCTGCCGATCGTCGCCATTCCGACGACCGCGGGCACGGGCTCGGAGGCGACCCGCGTCACCGTCGTCACCGACGACGACACCGGCGAGAAGATGCTCTGCCTCGGCCTCGCCTACCTCCCGATCCTCGCGATCGTCGACTACGAGCTGACGCTGACCTGTCCGCGACGCCTCAGCGCCGACACCGGGATCGACGCGCTGACGCACGCGATCGAGGCCTACGTGTCCCGCCGCGCCAACCCGTTCTCGGACGGCATGGCGGTCGCCGCGATGCGCGCGATCTGGCCCAATCTCCGACGCGCCTGCGACGACGGCGCCAACCGCGCCGCGCGCGAGGCGATGATGCTCGGCGCGTTCGAGGCCGGCATCGCCTTCTCGAACGCGTCGGTCGCGCTCGTGCACGGGATGAGCCGTCCGATCGGCGCGCATTTCCACGTGGCGCACGGGCTTTCGAACGCGATGCTGCTGCCCGCGATCACCGCCTGGTCGCTGCCGGGCGCGACCCGCCGCTACGCCGAATGCGCCCGCGTGATGGGGATCGCCGGCGAGGACCTTCCCGACGAGCACGCGACCGCGGCCCTGGTCGACGCGATCCGCTCGCTGAACCGCTATCTCGACGTGCCGTCGCCGCGCTCGCACGGGATCGATCCGTCGCGCTGGAACGCGCTGATCCCGCTGATGGCCGAGCAGGCCCTCGCCTCGGGCTCGCCCGCGAACAATCCCCGCGTGCCGGTCGCCGCCGAGATCGAGGAGCTCTACCGGCTGGTGTTCTGAGATGGCGGATCTCGCCCGCGTTGCGTCCCGCCTGCCCGAGCGCTTCGAGGGGCCGGGTGGCGCCTTCGCGGTGCTGCGCCACGGCGCGGTGCTCGAAGCCGGTTGCTGGGGCTGGGCCGATCGGGAACGCCGGGTGCCGTTCACCCACCAAACTCCGACGCTCGTCTGCTCGATCACCAAGCAGTTCACCTGCGCGACCCTGCTCGAAACCGAGCCGGACCCCGAAGCGCTGGCACCGCTCCTCGCGTCGCGCCTGCCCGCGCTCGCCGCGGCCGACCGGCCGCCGGTCGCGACGCTCGCGCACAACCAGTCCGGTTTCCGCGACTACTGGGCGCTCGCGATGCTCTGCGGCGCGCCGGTTGAAGGGCGGTTCGACGCGGCGGCCTGGCGACAACTCGTCCGGTCCACCGGGTCGCTGCAGTTCCGGCCCGGCACGCGCTACTCGTACTCGAACGGCAACTTCCGCCTGCTGTCCGACATGCTGGAGGAGCGCAGCGGTCGCGACTTCCGGTCGCTGCTCCGCGCCACCGTCCTCGATCGCGCCGGGATGGCTGGGGCCCGGCTCGCGCCCGACACGGCGGACGTGCCGGGCGGCACGGTCGGCTACGAGGGCGACGCCCTTACCGGCTACCGGCCGGCGGTCAACCGGATCGTCTGGACCGGCGACGCCGGGCTCGCGGCCTCGCTCGACGACATGATCGCCTGGGAGCGCGCAATCGACCGCACGCGCGACGACCCGGACGCGATCTACCCGCGTCTGGCCGCCCCCGTCACCTTCGCCGACGGCGCCGAGGCGGCCTACGGCTGGGGGCTCGCGCGGACGACGATGCGCGGCCGCGCCGTCACCGGTCACGCGGGCGGGCTCCGCGGCTTCCGGAGCTTCCGCCTCCACGCGGCCGCGGACCGCGTGTCCGTGGTCGTGCTGTTCAACCACATGGCCGATCCGCGCGAGGCCGCGGATACGCTGTTCGCGACCGCGATCGGCGACGCCGACGCGCCGCCTCCGCCTGCGCCGGCATCCGACCCTCTGGCCGGCCGCTTCGTCGACGACGAAGCCGAACTCGCGACGACGCTCGAGCCGTGGGGCGACGACGGCGTCCGGCTCCGCTTCGCATCGATCCCGGAGTGGATCGCGCCGGTGGCGGACGGTGTCCTCGCCGGCCCGATCAGCACCGTCGCGCCGGCGAGCGGCGGCGCCGTCTTGCGCCGACCGACCGAGAACCTCTTGACGGCGCTTCGCCCGGCCGGCGATCCGGACGGCGACGACGGGGCGTTCGAGGGCACGTTCCGCAACCGCGAACTCGACGCGGTGCTCACCGTCGTCCGCGCGGGCGGCATCCTGTTCGGCGCGTTTTCGGGCTTTCTCGGCGCAGGCGCGATGGAGCGTCTCGTCCCGTTCGGCCGCGACATCCTTCTGCTGCCCTGCCCGCGGGCGCTCGACTACGGCGCGCCGGGCGACTGGACGCTCCGGTTCCGACGCGACGTCGACGGGCGCGTCACCTTGGTCACCGTCGGATGCTGGCTCGCCCGCCGTTTGCTCTTCGAACGCACCTAATCCACCGCACGAGCCCCGCGCGCCCCGACGCGTCCGCGCGGCTTGAACCATCCAGCGATGTTCAAGGGCCCGCGCATCCCGACCCGGGACGTGTCTCGGAAGGCGCGCCCCGGGGGCGCCCGCCCCGGGGCGCTACCCGAAGACCCGTCGTCCGCCCTTCCAGGTCCCGACCACCCGTCCCTCGAGCGCCCGCCCGTCGAACGGGGTATTCTGGGCGCGGCCGGGCAGTTTCCCCGCCTGCACCTGCCAGGCCCGCTCGGGATGGAACAGGGTGAGATCCGCGGCCATGCCGGCGGCCAGCCGTCCTGCCGTCTCCGACGCGCCGAGCAGCCGGGCGGGACCGCTCGTCAGCAGCGCGAGGGCGCGGGCGAGGGGAAGACCGGAGCCGTGCACCTGCGCGAGCGTCAGCGCGAGCAGCGTCGGGAGGCCGGTCCCGCCGGCGGCGGCCTGCGCGAAGGGGAGGCGCTTGTCGTCCGCGTCGCGCGGCGTGTGATCGGACCCGAGCGCGTCGATCGTGCCCTCGGCGAGCGCCGCAGCGACCGCTTCACCGGCACTTTCGGGACGCAGCGGCGGCGACAGCTTGGCGTAGGTGCGGAAGGGTCCGATCGCCGTTTCGTTGAGGTCGAAATAGGGCGGCGCCGTGTCGCAGGTGACGGGTTCGCCCCGCGCCTTCGCGTTCCGGATCAGCGACAGCGCTTCCGCCGTCGAGACATGCGCGAAGTGGATCGGCGCGCCGGCGAGCAGCGCGAGCCGGATGTCGCGCGCGACCTGGATCGCCTCCGCGGCGCTCGGGATGCCCGGGAGGCCGCGCCGCGTCGCGAGCTCGCCCTCGGTCGCGCTGCCGCCGTCCGCGAGGCTTGGCTCCTCCGGGTGCTGCACGACGTTGGCGCCGATCCCGCGCGCGTAGGACAGCGCCATCCGCATCAGCCGCGCGTCCGCGATCGCGCGGACGCCGTCCGTGAACGCGACGGCGCCGGCCTCGCGGAGCAGGCCGAGTTCCGCGAGCTCGCGTCCGGCGCACCCGCGCGTCGCTGCCGGACAGCCGACCGGTGGTCGACGATCCCGCGCTCGTG
>CAXUBA010000163.1:0-3353 GCA_964249205.1 uncultured Acetobacteraceae bacterium
TCCTTCGGTCGCGGTCGACAGCATCCTCAATGCAGGAAAGGCGGGTGGCGTCGTCAATAGGTCGTCACGGCTCACGTGAGCAGGAAGGAGCGTCTGACCGCAGGGCGGTGGCGCTCCTTCTTCGTGTCTACCTCCGGGCTGGCTGTGTCGCTTGGCGGACTGCCAACTTGTAATTTCAGACAGAGCGTCGCCGATCGTCAGGTAGGCCTCACGGCCACCGCTGGCCAACAGCCGACCTTCCAGGGACTGCAACGGGGGCGCAACGCGCCGGTCCGCGCGTCCCGCCCTCCGTCAACCCGAACGCGCGGACTTGTCCCGCGCTAGCGGATACCGGCGTCGATCAGCTTGGTGATGCTGTCGATCGTCTTGCTGGTGACGACGCCGGCGCCGGTGTTCAGGAACAGGCCCGGCATCTTGTATTTCGACGACATCACGCATTGCACGACCGGCATGAAGCCCTGCATGTAAAGCAGCTGGTCGAGCGTCACCGACACGTAGCCGGACTTCAGGCCGTCGACGGTGGCGGGCGCGAGGTCGATGCCGCCGACGGTGATCTGGCCGGGCGCCTTGCCGGCCTTCTTCAACACCTGTTCGAGTTGGCCGGTGACCGTGCCCTGCTGCGTGCCGATCGCCTTGAGTTGCGGGTGCGACTGCACGTACGCGGCGAGGATCGGCACGGCGAGCGTGGGATCAGAGTTCGCTTCCGGCGAGATCTCGAGGCGGTCGACCTTCAGGCCGGCCTTTTCAAGCGTGTCGGCGAGGCCGCGCTCGGACTGGCCGCGCTCGGCCTGCGAGAACACGCCGTACACCATCGCTTGGTCGCCGGATTTGAGATTGCCGGCCTTGATCATCGCGTTGGCGGTGAGCGCGCCGCCTGCGTAGAGGTCGACGCCGGCATAGCCGAAGCCCTGCGGCCCAAACTCCTTCTGCAGCGCCGTGAGCGGAGCGTTGCCGTCGGTCACCACGATGCCCTGGCTGATCGCCTGCTTGACCAAGTCGTGGAAGGCGTCGGCGCCGGGATGGCCCATGATCACGATGCAGGACGGGTGGGCGGCGAGCGCCTGGCGGAACTGGCTCACCATCGTTTCCGGCGCCCAGCCGGAATACTGCTCGTTCAGCTTGTCGACTCCGAGCGCGTGGGCGGCGGCTTCCGCGCCGTTGGTGCGGGCGAGCGTCGATCCGTCGCCGGCGTTGCCGCCCATCTGCATGTAGATCGTGACGCCAGCGCCGGGTGCCTCGGCGGCGTGCGAGATGCCGCAAGGCACGCTGCCGGCAGCGAGCAGTATCGCGGCGGCGCGCGCGATCGCGTGTTTGGTCATGGATGTTCCTCCCGTCTTCGTTGCGGTTATGGCTTGGCTGGCGGCGGCGTCGCCGTCGCGGCGGCGCGCCGGCGCGAGATCCCGAAGCGCCCGAGCAGGGCCTCGCGGCGCGCCGGCTCGTCGGCGAGCAGGTAGAAGACGATCGCGACGAGGAAGATCAGGCCCTGCACGGTCCTGACCCAGGCACCGGTCAGGCCGGAGGCGACTAGGCCGGCCTCGAGCATGCCCATGATCAGCGCGCCGAACACGGTGCCAACGATCGTCGCGCGCCCACCGAGGATCGACGTGCCGCCGATCAGCACCGCGGCGATCGCGGTCAGGAGGTAGCCGGAGCCCTGGTCGCCGAAATAGTTGCGGTTCTCGAGCGTCAGCATTACCGCGGCGATACCGCCCATCGTGCCCATCAGGGCGAACAACCGGATCTTCTCGCGCGCGACGGGAATGCCGACCACGCGCGCGACGTCGTTGCTGTCGCCGAGAAACAGCACGTGCTCGCCGAAGCGGTGCCGGTTCATCACGAACCACAGGAACAGGACGATCGCGGCGGTCCACACCGCCTCCATCGAGACCTGCGTGTACCAGCGCAACGGGTCGTTGCCGCCGATGCGCCCGTCGAGGATGCGCCAGACCCAAGACTCCTCGACGCCGCGAAGCGCGTAGGAGCGGCCGCCCGACAGCACCGTCGCGGTGCCGGACCAGAAGAACTGCGTGCCGAGAGTCGCGATGAAGGACGGAATGCCGACGCGCGCGACGAGCAGCCCGTTGACCAGGCCGACCAGCGTGCCCGCCAGCACGGCTGTGACGACGGCGATCCAGCCGAGACCATAGTCCTTGAACAGGACGGCGAACACGAAGCCCGAAAACGCGATGATCGACGGAAAGCTGAGGTCGATCTCGCCGGCGGCGATCACGAAGGTGAGGCCGATCGCCAGCACCATCAGCGGCGGCAGCGTCGACAGGAACGTCATGTAGATGTTGGGCGCGAGGAAGACGAGCGGCGCCATCCACATGAACATCACGAGCATCAGCGCGAACACGATGATGATCGGGAGGCCCTCGATCCGGGCGAAAAGACCCGGCTGCGCGACGCGCGCCATCAGTGTTGCGTCTTCTGCAGGTCGATGAGGTATTCGGTGAGTTCGGCGACCGACATCTCGCGCGGCGAGATGTCCGCGACGATCGCGCCGCGGTCGAGCACCACCAGCCGGTCCGCGACCTCGTGCACGTGCGCGAGGTTGTGCTCGATGTAGACGCAGGCTCGGCCGGACGATTTGATCAAGCGGACGAAGTCGAGCACCTTCCGCACCTCCTTGACCGCGAGCGCCACCGTCGGCTCATCGAGCACGATGAGGTCGGCGTTGAAGTGCATCGCGCGGCCGATCGCAATCCCCTGCCGCTCTCCGCCGGACAGGTTCTTGACCGTCGCGTCGACGCCGATGCCAACGCCGCGGAAGCCAATCGTCCGCTCAAGGATGTGCGCCGCGACTTCCTTCTGCTTCTTCACGTCGATGAAGCCGAAGCGGTTCGTGATTTGGCGACCGACGAAGAAGTTGCGCCATAGCGGCTGCTTCTCGCCAAGCGACTTGTCCTGGTAGACGGTTTCGATTGACAGGTCGTGCGCCATTGCGACGGAGTAGTTTGCGAGGTCGACCGGCCGGTCGCGGACGAAGATGCGCCCGGCGGTCGGCGCGTAGACCCCCGTCATGGTCTTGATCAGCGTCGACTTGCCGGCGCCGTTGTCGCCGATCAGTCCGACGATCTCGTTGCGGCCGATCCGAAGGTCGATGTTGCGGAGCGCGTGGACGGCGCCGAAATACTTTTGCACCTGCTCCAGCCGCACGATGTCGAGGTAATCGGCACGGCGCGGGACCGCGTCCGCTTCGGACCCGGCTTCCGGTGCCATGATTCCGGTCATTCCAGACACTACTCCCTCCCCGAGATCCGCGTCCGTTCGGACCCCGAGCAGATGGAGTGAGGCGGGCACCTCACGGTGTTGTCAAGGACAAGGCACGCCGCGGAGCGAGCGCGAGGGCG
>CAXUBA010000163.1:3453-6597 GCA_964249205.1 uncultured Acetobacteraceae bacterium
GAGCCCCGACGACGAACGGAGCGAGGCAGAGACCGATGCCGAACAGAAGACCGGAAATCATGCCGGAGCCTTATCGCGGAGAAGCCTGAACACTAGGCCGTAGAACAGCAACGTCATAACACACGCTCCGAAGATCAGCAGAGAATGCAAGGCTATGAACAGGGCGAACGCAATCAGCACTGTCACTGCCGCGCCTACGACGATAGAAAATAGGACCCCAGCGGCTGTGAGCGGAAGTCGATAGAACCCCTCCCGGATCGCGATCGGCACGACGTAGAGCACGAGCGCGACCAGCACGAGAAAAGTGCAGAGCCCGCCGGCCGAGTTGTGGTCGACCACGGCCAGGATGCCGCCGATCGGCGTCGCGATGAACGCCAGCCATTCCAAACGTCGGCTCGCAGGCAAGAGCGGGTAAGGCGTTGGCGGTCCGGGTCGCCACTCAGGCGGCTTTCGACGGACGGCGACCTCGCGAGATATGACCGCCATGCGTTCCATACCGCTACATTAGCGTTGCGGACTCGCATCGGAAAGTCACGGGGGCGAGATTGGCTGACTGCTATGAGACGCGAATGTTTTGACCTGGGCAGACACTCACCTCAGGGGCGGTCTATGCAAGGTCCTGAAATGCCAAGGCACGCACCATCGTCGTTGCCGCCCACTAGCGGCTTAGATCAAGTCTTTGCAGAAGCCGCCAAGCATTAACTTTCCCCACCGTCATTTCTGCGGCATGTGTCGGTTTTCCAAGTCAGATCAACCGTCTAGCGACCAGGACGGAACGGCCCGGCTCTTGCGGATGACACATTGAATATCTGTCTCCGGAGGAAGACTTGGCCGCTCAATCGTTCCTCACGCTCATGCTGACGAGCTGCGCCACTGACCTTCTCGCCGTGCTGATCGCGATGGCACTCGCCTTTCCCTTCGCTCGGCGATGGCGCGTCGGAACGGCGCTCGGTCTCATGGCCTATGTGGCGGGCGATGACGTGATCGGGCTCACACCGTTGTTGGCGGGATGGAATCCCGGGCATTGGAACTGGATCGGACAGGGTGCCTCGCTCGCGTTCGCGCTCCTGTTGACGATCACGGTCCTCGATCGAGCCGAGGTCGGACTCCGCTGGCCGCGCGGGCCGGCGGCGCTCGCCTGGAGCGGCATCGGCTTCCTGGTCGCCGCGGCAATCTCCACCGCAGACAATCTGTTCGCAGCGCCGACCATGCCCGATGCGGAAACGGTCGCCTTCCAGGCCATCCTGCCCGGACCGACAGAGGAGCTGGTGTTCCGCGGCGTCGGTTTCGCGCTGCTCGTTCGGATGTTCCGCGACGGCGAGGGGGATCGCCGCGCCGTCGTGCTGGCCGCGATCGCCACCGCGATTTGGTTTACTGCCGGTCACGTGATGCATCTTTCGGGCACCACCTTCACCGTGATGCCGCGACGGATCCTGGACGTGCTGCCAATGGGCCTGTTGTTCGCGCTAGTCCGGGTCAGAAGCGGCAGCCTGCTGGGCGGCGCGCTCGCCCATAACCTGGCGAACATCATCGCCGAGGCGATCGGTGCCGCTCGGTCGTGATGGATCATTGCTGGTAGCCAGATCCTGTCAGAACCTTCGCGGAGTTGGGCGAGGGAGTTCACTCGCGACCCGGGAACCGGAACGTATGAAGAAGCGACACGGAGCGTCCTATCCCTACAGCATCTTATGCGGATACGTCTGCGTTCCGGAATAGGGCCTGACCGCTGAGTGTCGCCTTCGAATTGTAAGCGGCCTTACGCAGCCGGCCGCATCGCCGCCGGCACCCGCCTCTCGTTCCCTTGCTGAGCCTGAGAGATCGCAGGCCCGTTCCGATACAGTTGACTCGCCAGCAGTTCTCGACCCCGCTGCCGGATCGGCCGCGGCGACACCGAAGCCGCGATCCGCGTCACCTTCCCGGCCCTGACCGAATCGACCAGGTGTTGCACTTCCTCCGGGCTGCCGGCTGCTTCCTGTACCCGCTCGGCAACCGCATGGGCGCCGGGGTTCACCAGACCGGCCAGAACGCCGTGCGCGCCGCCGTGACCGCCCTTGGTCAGGAAGTAGAACTCGGCGCCCCGATGCGCCATGTGCTCGAGCCCGTGCCCGACACCAGGCGCAACAGCTTCGATGGCCGACGACGTGCCTTTCGCCAGCGCGAGCGGGATACCGGCCGCCATGATACGAGCGGTTCGGAGCTCGCCCGGGATCTTCCCGGCTGCCAGCTGCTTGATGAACTTGGCGGTCGCCGCATTCTTCATCGTGTTCGATCCGTTCGCCTTCCCGGCGTCTTGGAAGCGCTGCATCTCCGCGAAATCGTTGTCTAGCAGCTGCCGTTCGCCGCCCGTGAACAGCTGATCCGCGACGTCTTTCCGGTCGCGCCAGTAGTTCGACCACTGCTTGGGCGTGATCGACACCGTCTCGTTCCCGGCTTCGTCCCGCGTGACGCTGCCCTTCCGCATGAGACCGTCGATGAAGTGCTCGCGCATCGCGGTTCGGACATCGGCAGCGTTCTGCTCGAGCCGGTGGATGTCATCCAGGGTCGTGCCGGCAGCGCCGCGCGCGTCCGCAATCCCTCGATTGAGGGCCGCCGTCACCTGGCGCACTGACGCCCCATCCTTGATCGGCCGATCGGCGACCTTGTCGTCCTGCATCATGGGCGACCCGTAACGATCCTCGGAGCGGATCGCGCCGACCGCGTTCGTGCCCTCGGCATTGCGCCCGAACGCTTCGCCCTGTGACCGACGCGTGGCTCGCGCTTGGTTCCAAGCCGGCGACCCAGACAGGTTGTCGACGGCTTCTCGGGTCCGCATAGCAGCAGAAGCCCCGATCCGGTCGCCTCGCATCTTCAGCTCGCCTGCGATGTTGCCGAGGCGTTGAGACATCCGAGACAAGTGCGTTCCTGGCGCCGTCTTCCGCTGGGCAAGCTCCCGCCAGGCCGCCTTCAGCGGGCCGGGAGCGCCACCGGAAAGCGGCCCGTAGACGCCGCTAAGCTCGCCCGAAATGTGCTGGTGCACTGGCTCTAGATCGAGCGCGGCCGACGTCGGCGCGGCTGCATCATATGCCTGCGACGTCCGCTTTCCCGCAGCATCGTGCGCCTGGTCGAGGGCGTTCCGGATCGTGAAGCCGCGCTCGGCCGCACTGT
>CAXUBA010000164.1:0-237 GCA_964249205.1 uncultured Acetobacteraceae bacterium
GGGCCTACGCGCTCGCGGGCGGCGGCGAAGCCGGGGTCGCGCACGTCCTCCGTATCTTCGAGGCCGAGATCCGGGTCGCCATGGCGCTCACAGGCCGCACCACGATCGCCGCGATCGATCGTACGGCGCTGGTCGGGACCACGATCGGGAACGCGTGAGGGGAAACGAAGCGCGTCGCGGCGGCGCCGCCCGCGCCCCGGGGCCCCGGGCGCCCCCACCCCCAATCAACCCCGAGCG
>CAXUBA010000164.1:247-6556 GCA_964249205.1 uncultured Acetobacteraceae bacterium
ACCTCCATTCAACAGATCGGGGTGCAGGCGCCCAGCGCCTGCCGGGGTGCGGGGTGGAACCCCGCGCTGACGATGCTCGAGCGATGCCTACTCGGCGGCGGCCGCGTGGCTCGTCGTCAGGCTCGCCGTCTCGTCGTCCTTGCCCTGCCGGCCAAGCGCCGCCCGGACGCCCGCGCCGTAGGCCGGATCGACCTTGTCGAAATGGGCGAGCTGCCGGTCGACGATGAACTGCGGCACGCCCTGCATCGCGCCCGCGACCGTCGAGAACAGACGCTGGCGGTGCGCCTCGTCGAACAGCGCGAACAGGGCCCGCGGCTGGCTGTAATGGTCGGCCTCGCCGCGATACTCGTAACGTCCGACATTCCCCGCGTAACGGTGCGGCGGCTCCTCGATGCTCGGATCCTCGACGGGTCCGTTGAACGAGTTCGGCTCGTAGTAGGCGTCGGGGTTGGTGTTGATGCCGAACGGCATCGTCCCGTCCCGGTTGTAGTGGTTCACCGGCGCGTGCGGCTTGTTGACCGGCAGCGTCTCGTAATGTGTGCCGATCCTGTAGCGGTGCGCGTCGGGATACGAGAACAGCCGTCCCTGCAGCATCTTGTCGGGCGAGAAGCCGATCCCGGGCACGACGTTCGACGGATTGAAGGCCGACTGCTCGATCTCGGCAAAGTAGTTCGCCGGGTTGCGGTTCAGCTCGAACTCGCCGACCTTGATCAGCGGATAGTCACCGTGCGGCCAGACCTTGGTCAGGTCGAACGCGCTCCAGCCGGTCTTCTGCTCGAATGCCTCGGCCTCGTCTTCCGGCATGACCTGGATGAAGAAGTCCCACTTCGGGAAGCGGCCTTCCTCGATCATGCCGAACAGCGCCTCCTGGTAGCTTTCGCGCGACTTGGCGATGACGTCGGCGGCTTCCTCGTTCGTGAAATGCGCGTGGCCCTGCTTCGTCTTGAAGTGGAACTTCACCCAGAACCGCTCGCCCTGCTTGTTCCAGAGCGAGAAAGTGTGGCTGCCGTAGCCGTTCATCCGGCTCGGATCGGTCGGGATGCCGCGGTCCGACATCAGGATCGTGACCTGATGCAGGCTTTCCGGGCAGAGCGACCAGAAATCCCACATCGCGGTGGCCGAGCGGAGATTGGTCCGCGGGTGCCGCTTCTGCGTGTGGATGAAGTCGGGGAACTTGTAGGGATCGGCGACGAAGAACACCGGCGTGTTGTTGCCGACCATGTCCCAGTTGCCTTCGTCCGTGTAGAACTTCAGCGAGAAGCCCCGCACGTCGCGCTCGGCGTCGGCCGCACCCTGCTCGCCGGCGACCGTCGAGAAGCGTGCCAGCAGCTCGGTCTTCTTGCCCACGGACGAGAACACGCTGGCGCGCGAATAGCGGGTGATATCGTCGGTGACCGTCAGCGTCCCGTAGGCGCCCCAGCCCTTGGCATGGACGACACGCTCCGGCACGCGCTCGCGGTTCTGGTGCGCGAGCTTCTCGATCAGCTGGTAGTCCTCGAGCAGGACGGGACCGCGCGGGCCGACGGTCTTCGAGTTCTGGTTGCTCGCGACGGGCGCACCCGCCGTGGTCGTCAGCCTTGGCCTATCCGTCATGCCGAACTCCTGGTTGTGGATCGTGGCGCGCACCCGCGGCGTCGCCCTGGCCCGCCTCATCTGTGTTTCGAGCGACGGAACCGCAAGCCGAGGCTCCGGCCGATCGGGACGCCCTTCTAACGACGACCCGATCGATGGCGTCAAGCGTCGGGCGATCCGGCTGAGCGGTTCGTCGGGACGGCAGCAGTACTGGCGAGCCGACCGCGTCGACGGCCCGCGCGGCCGCCCGACCCGCGCCGGAGGCACGGTGTACGACCGCAGACCGGCCTCGCCGCCCACTTGTGTTCCGCCGGGCGGCGATCGAAATCGGGGCGACCTTTCATCAAGTCGGAAAACGGCATGCCGGGTCTATTTGAGAACTACGCCCTGAAGGGAGCGACGCTCCGCAACCGGATCGCGGTCTCTCCTATGTGCCAGTATATGGCCGTCGACGGCTTGGTGAACAACTGGCACCAGGCGCACTACGCCTCGCTCGCCCGCGGCGGCGCCGGGCTGGTGATCGTCGAGGCGACGGCGGTCGCGCCCGAAGGCCGCATCACCTGGGGCGATCTCGGCCTCTGGAACGACCGGCAGGCGGACGCGCTCGCGCCCGTGGTCGCGGAGATCCGTCGCTGGGGCGCGGTGCCCGGGATCCAGATCGCGCATGCCGGCCGCAAGGCCTCGGCCAACCGGCCCTGGGAAGGCGACGACCATATCCCGCTCGGCGAACCCAACAGCTGGGAAACGATCGCGCCCTCCGCGGTCGCCTTCGGCGGCGCGCTGCCGCGCGTGCCCCGCGAGATGACGATCGCCGACATCGCGCGCGTCCGCGCCGACACGGTCGCGACCGCCGTCCGCGCGCGCGATCTCGGCTTCGCGTGGCTCGAGCTCCACATGGCGCACGGCTACCTCGCGCAGAACTTCTTCTCGGCCCTGTCGAACCGACGGACCGACGCCTATGGCGGCTCCAGCGAGAACCGCGCGCGCTACCTCTTCGAGGTTTTCAGCGCGGTCCGCGAGGTGTGGCCGGCGGACCGGCCGCTCACGGTGCGGCTCGGCGTCGAGGAGTTCGACGGCGGCACCGAGATGATCGGCGAAAGCATCGCGCTGCTGAACCGCATGAAGGCGGGCGGGCTCGACTTCGTCGACGTGTCGATCGGCTTCAACACGCCCGAAGCCTCGATCCCGTGGGGCGCCAACTTCATGGCCCCGATCGCCGAGCGCGTGCGTCGGGAAACGGGGCTCCCGGGCGCCACCAGCTGGTATATCGCGAAACCCGCCGAGGCCGACGCGCTCGTCCGCGACGACCGGATCGACCTCGTGATGCTCGGCCGGCCGCTGCTCGAGGATCCGCACTGGCCCTACGCGGCGGCCCGCGCGCTCGGGGTCGAGAACGCGGCCTGGGCGACGTTGCCGCCGCCTTACGCGCACTGGTTGGCGCGGTATCGGTAGACAACAGGCCGGGGCGCCGCCCCGGACCCCGCCAGGAGCCTCGGGCTCCTGGACCTCGGGTTTACAAGGCTAGGTGGAAGAACTGGTTGAAGGCGCTTTGTCGGTAGTCGGCGAAGCTCTCGCCGGGCCTGAAGCCGTGCCGGCGGTAGAGCGCGATCGCGGGCGCGAATGACGGGCCGCTCCCGGTCTCCAGGCTGAGCCGCACGAGCCCGCGCCGACGTGCCTCCGCGATCATGTGCAGCAGAAGCGCCGTCGCCGCACCGGTCCGAAGATGATCGGGATGGGTGCGCATCGACTTCAGCTCTCCCCCGCCGTCGCCCAGCATCCGGAGCGCGCCGATCGCGGCGAGCGCGCCGTCCCGCCGCACCGCCCAGACCGTCACGTCCAGCCCTCGCAGCCCGCCGAGGTCGAGCGCGAAGACGTGCCCGGGCGGCGAGTTCGCGTGCATGCCGGAAAGATGCAGCGCGAGCAGCGCGCGCACGTCGTCGCTCGCGAGATCGTCTTCTTCGATGGTGAACATCGTTCCCCGTGTCGCCGCCATCCGCGCCCCGTCGTCCGTCGCTTGCTCCATCCCGGAAGCGTTGTAAGGTCGATACCAAGGGGAAACGTCGATGCGCACGCAAGTGCCGGGCAGCGAACGGCCGGAACAGCCGGGTGGCCGGGCCGCCCCGCTGCGCACGCGAGGCATCCGGGGGAGCTTCGGCCGCGTCCACGCCCTCGCGGCGTCGACGCTGCTGCCGGACGGCGGCGAGGTCGCGATATGGAAGACAAGGCGGAAACCGTGTTCTCGGCAATGCTGCAGGCGCATCCCGATCTCAAGCTCGTCTACACGAGCAACGATCTCGCCGCCGCCGCGCCTACATCGCGGTTAAGGACGCGAACAAGCTCGGTCAGGTGAAGATCATCGGCACCGACGGGTTGCCCGGACCGTCGGGCGGCGTGCGCGCGGTCGCCGACGGTGAGTGGGTGGCGACCTTCGTGTATCCGACGGGTGCGGCCGAGGCGCTCGATCTCGCCAAGAAGATCCTGATCGATTGCGCCTCCAGCGTCCCGCGGCAGGTGACCGTCCCGACGCGGGTGATCGATGGATCGAACGCGAAGGAGATGTACGGGAAGCAACAGTTCTGATCGCCTGACCGGGCTGCGCCTTGCCGCAACGAGGGGCCGGGTGCTAGAGCGACGGTGATGTCCCGCTTCGCGATCCGGCCGACGCTTCGACTTATCCGCCCCTGATCCCGGGAACGGACCGTCCGCGGCCGCGTCCCGTCGTCAG
Organism: uncultured Acetobacteraceae bacterium; assembly: GCA_964249205.1. Taxonomy (GTDB): domain Bacteria; phylum Pseudomonadota; class Alphaproteobacteria; order Acetobacterales; family Acetobacteraceae; genus CAXTPV01. Next base: position 4,545 of record CAXUBA010000164.1, read on the forward strand.
GGGATGCGCCGAAGCCCAGGCCCGAACAGGACGGTCGCCCGACCCGGCGACGTCGAGAGCGACAGGACCCATCGCATGACGATCAACCACCCGAGCTTCGGCGCGATCGCCGACGACCGCGTCATTGTCTTCGACACGACGCTCCGCGACGGCGAGCAGAGCCCCGGCTTCTCGATGAACCTCGCCGAGAAGCTCCGCATGGCGCGCGCGCTGGCCGATCTCGGCGTCGACGTGATCGAGGCGGGTTTTCCCGTCGCCTCGCCGGGCGACTTCGAAAGCGTCGAGAGCATCGCGCGCGAGATCCGCGGTCCGGTGATCGCCGGCCTCGCGCGCACCGGCGGCCGCGACGACATCCACCGCGCCGGCGAGGCGATCCGCCCCGCCGCGCGCCGGCGCATCCACCACTTCATCAGCACCTCGCCGCTGCACATGAAGTTCAAGCTCCGGATGGAGCCCGAAACCGTGCTCGACGCGATCCGGCACGGCAGCGACGTCGCCCGCCGCTACGCGGACGATATCGAATGGTCGGCGGAAGACGGGTCCCGCACCGAAGCCGACTTTCTGTGCCGCTGCGTCGAAACCGCGATCCGCGGCGGCGCTACCACGATCAACATCCCGGACACCGTCGGCTACGCGCTGCCCGAGGACATGGACCGCATCTTCCGCATGCTGCGCGAGCGCGTGCCCGGCGCCGACGCGGTGATCTTCTCCGCCCACAACCACAACGATCTCGGCCTCGCGGTCGCCAACACGATCGCGTCGATCCGCGCCGGCGCGCGCCAGGTCGAGTGCACGATCAACGGCATCGGCGAGCGCGCCGGCAACGCGGCGCTGGAGGAGATCGTGATGGCGCTGCGGACGCGCCCCGATGCGGTGCCGTCGGCGCACGGGATCGACACCACGCAGCTGCTCCGCGTGTCGCGCCTGCTCGCGACCATCACCGGCTTCGACGTGCAGCCGAACAAGGCAATCGTCGGCCGCAACGCCTTCGCCCACGAGAGCGGCATCCACCAGGACGGCATGCTGAAGAACGCCGCGACCTACGAGATCATGACGCCGGAAAGCGTCGGCTGGACCAAGTCCTCGCTCGTGCTCGGCAAGCATTCCGGACGCGCCGCCTTCCGCGACAAGCTCCGCGCCATGGGCTACGACGCGCTCGGCGAGAACGCGCTCAACGATGCCTTCGCGCGCTTCAAGCAACTCGCCGACCGCAAGAAGACCGTCTACGACGACGACATCGCGGCGCTGGTCGACGACGAGGCGCGCGACCACGCGCGCATCCGCTTCGTCGGTCTCGATCTCCGCTCCGGATCACGGGCGCCGGCGCGCGCCGAGCTCGAGCTCGCCGTGGACGGCGCGCTCCGAACCGCGAGCGCGACCGGCGACGGTCCGGTGGACGCGACCTTCAACGCGATCCGCGAGATCTTTCCGCACGGCGGCACGCTGGTGCTGTTCTCGATCGGCGCCGTCACCGCTGGCACGGACGCCCAGGCCCGCACCACGGTGCGCCTCGAAGAGGACGGCCGCATGGTCGACGGCCAGGGCGCCGACACCGACACGATCGTCTCGGCTGCACGCGCCTACGTCCACGCGCTGAATAAGCTGCTGGTCAAGCGCGAGCGGCGCGAGCCGGAAGCGCTGACCGCCTGAGATCTCGCGCCTGTTTCGCGCGGGAGATGGCACGCGGTCGGTTCCGCACGCGACACGAAGGGATGCGGGACGGGGCCGGTCGCATCGGGCGGCGTTCGAGCGGGCCGCGCGGATCTTCGGCCCGGCCCCGGCAGGACGTGCATGCCGGGGCCGCTGGTCGTTCGCGCGACGGTACCCCTGTCTTCAGGCCGCGACGAACGCGCCGCACGACACCAGCACGACGCGCGACGCGGCCGACGCCGCTTCGTCACGCTCCGTTCCGGACGACAACCGGAGCACCGTCCGCGCCGCGCGCTCGGCGTCGGCGCGAAGCCGTGCGGCCTCCGGCGGAGGCAGCGCATCGAGCGTCGCGGGCAGCACCC
>CAXUBA010000165.1:0-6504 GCA_964249205.1 uncultured Acetobacteraceae bacterium
CGCCGGCGGCGTACGACCGCCTGCGGCAGGAGGTGGTGCAGTCGATGGCGGACGATCTCGAGGTCAGCTATGCCGGCTTCCTTACGGCGCCTGCCAGGGGGCGGATCGATCAGGCGGCGGTGGCGCGCGTGGCGTCGCCTTGAGCGCTGCCCCGAGCGGCGGCGGGAGCGCGCACGCGATCCGGTGGCGCGTGCTGCCGGCGGATCTGCTGACGCCGGTCGGCGCCTACCTCCGTCTCGCGGCGCTCGACGGCTCGGATCCTGGAGGGCGCGCGAACCGGTTCCTGCTGGAAAGCATCGAGGGCGGAGCGACGCGCGGACGCTACTCGGTTATCGGGGTCGCGCCCGATCTTGTGTGGCGGTGTCGGGACGGACAGGTCGCGGTCGCGCGCGACGACGGCGTGTTCCGGCCCGAGGCGGAAGCGCCCCTCGCAAGCCTCCGCGCGCTTCTGGCCGCGCACCGGATCGGGGCGTCGGCCCGTGGCGACCTGCCGCCGATGGTGGGCGCGCTGGTGGGCTATCTCGGCTACGACATGGTACGCGAGATGGAAACGCTGCCGGCGCACGCGACGGACGATCTCGCGATCGCGGACGCGGTGCTGCTGCGGCCGACGCTCTACGCCGTGTTCGACAACGTGCGCGACGAGCTGACCCTGGCCGCGCCGGTCTGGGCGGGCGAGGGGGGAAGCCACGGCGGCGCGGACGCCGCGGAGGCGCGCCTCGACCGTGCGGCGGCGTTGCTCGATGGGCCGCTTCCTGAAGCGGCCGTGACCGGGGCGGACGACGAGGCGTCGGCGCCGGTGTCGAACTGCACCGAGCAGGCGTTCGTCGCGATCGTCGAGCGGTGCCGTGGCCTGATCGAGGCGGGCGACGTGTTCCAGGTGGTTCCGAGCCAGCGCTTCTCGGCACCGTTCTCCTTGCCGCCGGTGTCGCTCTACCGGGCGCTGCGTCGGATCAATCCGGCGCCGTTCCTGTATTGCCTCGAACTCCACGACGGCACGGCGCCCTTCGCGCTGGTGGGATCGAGCCCGGAAGTCCTGGTGCGGGTGCGGGACGGGGTGGTGACGATCCGTCCGCTCGCCGGCACGCGCCGTCGCGGGCACGACCGCGCCGAGGATCTCGCGCTCGAGCAGGAGCTGCTGGCGGATCCGAAGGAGCGCGCGGAGCACCTGATGCTGGTCGATCTCGGACGGAACGACGTCGGGCGGGTCGCCGAACTCGGTTCCGTGCGCGTGACGGAGAGCTTCGCCGTCGAGCGCTACAGCCACGTGATGCATATCAGCTCGACGGTGGAAGGGCGGTTGCGGGCGGCGTGCGACGCCGTCGACGCGCTGGTGGCAGGCTTTCCCGCGGGCACGCTGTCGGGCGCGCCGAAGATCCGGGCGATGGAGATCATCGCCGAGGTCGAGCCGACGAAGCGCGGCTTCTACGGCGGGTGCATCGGCTACTTCGCGCCCGACGGCACGATGGACACCTGCATCGGGCTCCGGACCGCGCTGATCAAGGACGGCACGATGCATGTGCAGGCCGGGTGCGGCGTGGTGGCGGACAGCGTCGCGGCGCTCGAATTCGAGGAAACCCGACAGAAGGCGCGCGCGCTGTTCCGGGCGGCGGATGAGGCGCGTCGGATCGCGTCGCGGGGGCGGAACGAGGCCGGGATCGGGCGGGACGACGACCTGGCCGGACGCGTCACGGGATCCGCCTGACGCTGATGACCCGCACGCTCGAGGCGCGCCCCACTCCCGGTGACGTCCAGCGCGTCGCTCCCGAAGGCAGGTGTCGTCGGGTGCATGCGACGACGAGTTCTCCGCGCGCCTTCGATCCGTTGCCTCGTGACCCCGTCGTTGTTCGTCTCGCCTCAGGGTCTCGGTCGCCGAGCCCGAAGAAGACGTGCCTGACACCGCTCCGGTGCTTGTAGGCGAGGGAACCGACGCGCGTGCATGCCGGCGCCCGACATCGGCTCGAAGTCGCCTTGCATCGACCGCCGCCACCGGACGTGAAAAGGGAGGGAGCATGAACGAGCGCGATCTGCTCCGACGGATGTTCGACGCGGCGATCACGGCGGCCGATCCGGCGGAAGCCGTTCCGAAGCATCTCCCGCCACCGCCCCGCGGCCGGACGGTGGTGGTCGGCGCGGGCAAGGCTGCGGCCTCCATGGCGCGTGCGGTCGAAGCGCACTGGCCCGTGGCCTGTCCAATGTCCGGGCTGGTCGTCACGCGATACGGCCACGGCGTCGGGACGCTGCCCCGCATCGAGGTGGTCGAGGCCAGCCATCCCGTGCCGGATGCGGCGGGTGAACTGGCCGCGTCCCGCATCCTGGAGTCGGTCCGGAGGCTCGGGCCCGACGATCTGGTGCTGTGCCTGCTTTCCGGCGGCGGCTCGGCGCTGCTGTCGCTCCCGGCGGACGGCGTGTCGCTCGCGGACAAGCAGGTGATCAATCGCGCCCTGCTCCGCAGCGGCGCCGGCATTCACGACATGAACTGCGTGCGGAAGCATCTCTCGGCGATCAAGGGGGGTCGCCTTGCCGCCGCCACCGCTGCGCCGTCGGTGACGCTGGTGATCTCGGACGTGCCCGGCGACGACCCTTCGGTGATCGCGTCAGGCCCGACGGTTCCCGACGCGACCACGCTGGCCGATGCGTCCGCCGTGCTCGCACGGTTCGCCATCGAGGTGCCGGTTTCGGTGCGGGCACGGCTCGGCGACTCCGCCGCGGAAACGCCGAAGCCCGGCGATGCTGTCTTTCTCCGGGCGGTCACGCGGGTGATCGCGACCCCACAGGCCTCCCTCGAAGCCGCCGCCGCCGTCGCGCGCGCGGCGGGCGTCACGCCGCTGATCCTGGGCGACGCCATCGAGGGCGAAGCCGCCGAGGTCGGCCGCGTGATGGCGGGGATCGCCCGGCAGGTCTCGCTGCACCATCAACCCGCGCCGCCACCCTGCGTGCTGATCTCCGGCGGCGAAACCACGGTGACCGTGCGGGGCTCGGGTCGTGGCGGGCGCAACGTGGAGTTCCTGCTTTCGCTTGCGATCGACCTCGCGGGGCGCCCGGGGGTCTTCGGGCTGGCGGGGGACACCGACGGCGTGGACGGCGCGGAGGAGGTCGCCGGCGCCATCGTCACCCCCGACACGCTCGCACGCGCGACCGTGCTCGGCATCAGCCCGCGTCGCTACCTCGGCGACAACGACGCCCACGGCTTGTTCGAGGCGCTCGACGATCAGGTGATCACGGGCCCGACGCTGACGAACGTCAACGACTTCCGCGCCATCCTGATCGGCGCTGCCTGAACGACGGCACCACCGCCGAGAAACGATCGCCGCGAGGGTGCGACCCGCGCCGCGATCCGGGTTCCGCGCCAGCCCGGGTCGGCCTCACGCACCGTTGCGGATCAGGTGGGCGACAGGCCGAACAGCGGACGGGCACGGAGATAGGCTTCGACCGGGCCGGTCAGCGGCAGCGAGGCGAGCGCGTCGAAGCGAACCAGACGTGCCTCGACGATCTCGCGATTGTCGATCCGGATCGACGGCGCTCGCGGCAGGGTGAGTTCGAAGAAATCGACCGTGTCGTCTCGGTAGTCCCAGAAGCTGGTCGCGGTGCGGACATGGACGAGGTCGTTCGGGCCCACATCGACGAGCAGCTCTTCGACAAGTTCCCGACGCGCCGCTTCGAGCGCGGTCTCGCCGCGGGCGACACCACCGCCCGGCAGCGAATACTCTGACCTGTAGGACTGCCGAACGAGGAGGATGCACCCGTCGACGAGGATCGCGACCAACGCGCCGTGATGCGCGGTGCGATGCAGCCGCCAGACCTGCAAGGCCAGGGCGAAGCCGATCCGGTAGACGAGGCGGTAGAGAAAGTCGACGACGGGGCGCAACGGCACGACCTTGCGGCAGGGACCGATTGTTGCATTGCGTCAAAACGACGTCAATCGTCGCGCGAGGCCTCCCGCGAGAAGCGGCAGGTCACTCGGCGGCGTTGTCCGCCGGCCGCCGCCCGCGCCGCCGGATCGGCGTCGCAGTGCCGGGGGCGGAGCCTGCCGGCTTGCGGCCGAGGCCGATCTTCTTGGCGAGCGAGGACCGATGCTCGGCGTAGTTCGGCGCGACCATCGGATAGTTCGGCGGCAGACCCCACCTCTCGCGATACTGGTCCACGGACATGTTGTACGCCGTCTGCAGGTGTCGCTTCAGCATCTTGAGCTTCTTCCCGTCTTCCAGACAGATGATGTAGTCGGGGAAGACGGACCGCTTGATCGGCACCGCGGGCTCGCGCTGCTCGGGCGCAGGCGGCTCGCCGCCCAGGCCGGACAACGCCCCGTAGATCTGCTGGATCAGGAACGGCATGTCGGCACCGGCAACGGTGTTGTTCCCGGCATGGGCGGCGACGATCTGCGCCGTAAGGTTGAGAAGCAGGTCCTGCGGACGTTCGTCGGCCATTTATGGAAGAGCTCTTCGAAAACTGTTCAAGCGGTTCGCTGGCCGCTTTTAGTCATAGTCCAGTAACGTTGCAACGCGTTCTTGGTCACGCCCACCATTTTACCGGTTCGGGTTCCTCGCGATCGATGTCGTCGGCACGGGTTTTCGTGCGCCGACGGACCGGCTCGACGGAAGGGTCGGCGGCCGGTACGTCGAGAGGTTCTCCGGCGCGGTGATCGGGCAGGTCCGGGTCGGCGCGATGATCCGGCGACGCGGATGCCGCGCGTTCGGCGCCCGTCGAACGACGCGCCGTTTGTTGCGCGAGCGCGAGGTTTTCCGCCTGCAGCGCCTGGACCAGCACGCGGAGTTCGCGGAGTTCGGTTTCGGCCGCGTCGCGGGCGAGTTCCGCGTCGCCGAGGCGCGTCTGATGCGAGCGGAGCTGCACCGCGATCTCGGCGAAGCGGCGCTCGGCCTCGATCCGCGCGGCACGTTCGAGCGCGAGTTCGTCGGTCTGCGGTCGGCCGACCTCGCCGACCCGCGTCGGGAACGGCAGGCCGGGCATCCCGTCGCGACGCGGACGGGCGACGTTGACCACCGGAACCTCGCCATCCTGGACGAAGCGGTGGCGTCGGCTCTGTCCGGCGGCGGTCGCCTGCGGCATGGCGCGACGCCCGGCGGCGGCACGCTGTCCCGGCGCTCCACCGGGGACGGCGGTCGCCGGGCGAGGGGCGACGCCGCCCGGCGCCCCGGGCCGACCGTTCTGCGGGCTGCCGGCGCTCATCATGGAGAGCGCCCGCATCATGCGCGCCTCGGCCTGCTCGTCGGTTTCGGTGGGGCGCTGCTCGTGGCCAATGCGCAATGGGTCGGTCTGACCGTCGTCCAACTTTGCTTCCTCAGAAAGATGCGGCGATCCGGCCGCGTGGCCCGATCGGTGCGATCCGCGATCGCGACGTGTTCTGCTGCGGGGGAGACGCCACGGCATCGAGGCGACACCGGCCATGACGAGGTCGCTCCGCGACCGGCAATCAGGACCGACGATCCCCGACCCGGCGACCACGGGGCCGCCCCCGGAACGGGATCATCCAGCAAGCGACGGGAAATGCAAGGCATTCCTCGGAACGAGCCACAGTAATCGTCATGTAGTCGCGAGGCGGCGTTTCGCCAGTGAAGAGTGGAACGTGGCGGAGGACGCCTGATCGCGTCTTGCGCCGGGCCAGCCGGGTTTCCGATCGCGTGTCGGCGGTCCCGAACGGCAAGCCGCGTCTGCCTTCGGGCGGCGTGATCGTGCCGACGGAGTGCTGTCGCCTGCGCGACGGCGGATCACACCGCGTCGCGGCCACCGTCACGCCCGGGCGGCGGTCCCATCAGCGCCGGCTGGAACAGCACTGCGGCGGACATGGTGCACAGCAGCGCCAGCGCCATCAGCTTGCCCATCGACGACGTGCCCGGCGCCGGCGACAGCCAGAGGCTCCCGAACGCGGTGCCGGTGGTGAGCGCGCTGAACAGCACGGCACGCGTCAGTGGCGACTGCAGGAAGCCCGTGACTCCCTGCCGCCAGGCCATGACGTAGTAGATCTTGAAGGCGACACCGACGCCGAGCAGCAGCGGGAGCGCGATGATGTTGGCGAAGTTGAGCTCGATTCCGAGCACCACCGCGAGCTCGAGCGTGAGGACCCCGGCGACGAGCAAGGGCAGCAGCGTCAGCAGCACGTCACGCACCCGGCGAAGCACCAGGAACAGCACGAGCGCGATCGCGGCCACCGCGTAGGCGCCGGCTTCGGCGAAGGCGCGGATCACCGTGCCGCGCCATCCGATCAGCGTCGCCGGGTTGCCGGTCGCGTCAGGCGCGACCCGCAGCACGTCGCGCGCGAAGCGGACCAGCAGGGCGTTCCGGTCGGTGTCGCCATGCGGGACGATCTGGACGCGGGCGCGACCGTCGGGCGCGAGCCATTCGCGTTTCGTGACCGGGGGCAGGGTCGCGAGGGTGACGGGCGTGCCGTCCAGCATCAGGCGGAGGCGCGCGAGGTCGGCGCGCACCGGCGGCAGGAGGATGGCGTCGGCGCGCGGGTGCATCCGCCGACCGACGACGCCACGCGGG
>CAXUBA010000166.1:0-6441 GCA_964249205.1 uncultured Acetobacteraceae bacterium
TCGAGATGGGTTGCGATGTTCTCGATCATCACGGTCGCGTTGTCGACCAGGATGCCGACCGCGAGTGCGAGACCGCCGAGCGTCATCACGTTGATGGTTTGTCCGAGCCAGGACAGCAGCGCGATGGAACCGAGGATCGAAAGCGGAATAGTCGCGGCGACGATGAGAGTCGACTGCCAGCTGCCGAGGAACAGCAGCACCAGGATCCCGGTCAACAGTGCCGTGACGCCCATCTCGCGGACGACATCGAAGATCGACGACCGGACGAAGGTCGACGCGTCGTTCAGCGTCTTGATGCTGACGCCAGGAGGAAGTGTCTTCTCGATCCCGGGCAGCAGCCGCTTGATGCCGTCGACGACCGCAAGCGTCGAGGCATGCCCGGTCTTCAGCACCTCGATCAGCACCGCTTGGTGGCCGCCCACGAGCACAATATTGGTCTGTGGCGGACCACCGCGGTGGACGAACGCAACGTCTCCGAGCGTGACGATCGCGTTGCCGACCTGCTTGACCGGCATCTCGTTGAATGTGCTGACATCGATCGGTGTCGCGTTGGTGACGACGAAGTAGTCGAACTTGCCGATCTTCTGGTCGCCGGCGGGCAGCACGATGTTCTGGCGCGCAAGCGCCGCCTGTACGTCTTCCGCCGACAGCCCGTGCTCGATTAGCTTTTGCTGGTCGAGATCGACGTCGACGTATTTCGACGTGCCGCCATACGGGGTCGGGATCGCGACGCCGGGGACGGTCACGAGTTGCGGACGGATGAAGTTCGAGGCGAGATCGTAGATATCGGTCACGGGCATGCTCGGCGCCGAGACCTGGAGGTCGAGCACGGGCACGCTCGACGCGTTATAGAGCAGCACCTGAGGCGGCGTGATGCCGGCCGGCATCTGCTTCAGCACGGTTTGCGACGTCGCGGTGATCTGCGCCTGAGCCGCGGCGATGTTGGTCCCGGGCTGGAAGAAGATCTTCACGATCGCACGCCCGTAGAGCGACTGGCTCTCGATGTGCTCAATGTCGCTGACCGCAGTCGTCAGCGTGCGTTCGTAGTAGTAGACGACGCGCCCCGACATGTCTTCGGGGGATAGGCCGTTATAGGTCCAGACGACAGCGATGACCGGGATGCCGATATTGGGAAAGATGTCGGTCGGCGTCCGGACGACGGCCAGGCCGCCGAACACGACGATTAGGATGGCAAGGACGACGAAGGTGAGCGGTCGCTTGAGCGCGACGATGACGATGGCGTTCAAGCCGGGCTTTCCCTACCGAGCACGCCGGGCTTGTAGAGAGCGCGGTCTCCGGCCTCGATGAAATTCCCATTTAGGTGGCGCCGGCCGAAGCGCAGCGAGAAGCGGCTACCACGCCCGGCGCTCTCGACCAGCACCTCCGTATCGTGCAGGGCGGCGATGGCGGCGACCAGGCTGAGCCCGAGGCCGTTGCCCGGAACGTGGCGGCTCCGGTCCGCGCGATAGAACCGCTTCAGCACCGAACCGCGATCCGCCTCGCTCAGTCCGATCCCGTCGTCGGCGACGGTCAGCAGCCCGTCGCGCACGGTCACCGTGACGTGGCCGCCGGGCGGCGTGAACTTGAGCGCGTTGTCGAGCAGGTTGGCCACCGCCTCCATCAGCAGGTCGGGATCGCCGCGCACCGGGACCGATCCGTCCGCCGCGACGTCGAGCAGGAGCGCGATGCCTTTCGCTTCGGCCATCGGCTCGTAGAATTCCACGGCGTCGCGCGCGATCGGGGCAAGCGACACGTCGCCGAACCCCGCGACGCGCCGCTCCGTCTCGATCGCGGCGATCCGAAGCAGGGCGGTGATCACCGTGAAAGCCCGGTCGAGATCGGCGATCGCGCGGTCGATCGCGTCATCGATGCCGGCACGATCGACCGCGTGCGTCCGGGCCCGGTCGAGCGTCGCACGGACGCGCGCGAGCGGCGTGCGGAGATCGTGCGCGATGTCGTCGCCGATCCCGCGAACCTCGGACACGAGCAGCTCCAGCCGGTCGAGCATCCGGTTGACCGACCCGGCGAGAAGGTCGAGGTCGTCCCTTCCCCCGCCGGACGGCAGCCGCTCGTGCAGGCCGCCCGCCATGATGCGGGCGATCGCGCGATGCATCTCGCGGATCCGGAGCAGTCCCCGGTAGCCGATCAGCGCGCCGCCGACGAGCGACAGCGCGAGTGCCGGCACGAAGCCGAGCGCGAGCCCCCGGAGCACGATCGAGCGAAGGCTCGCGAGTTCGCGCATGTCGCGACCGATCAGCAGCGACCCGCCGGACGGCAGCCGCACCGCGACGGCGCGGACCGCAAGTGCCCGTCCGCCGATCCCGACCACGGTCGGGTGGACACGGCCGTCGACCGGAAAATCGGTCGGCAGACCGGCCAGGTCGCCGTCCACGGTCCGTCCGTCCCGGTCGAAGACGCCGGTGACCGGCAGCGAGCGGAGCGCCTCGTCGAAATGGCGGTCGACATGCCAGCGAATCGTCGCCGGCTGTTCCCGCGCGAGGCTCGCCGCCTCGCCGGCGATCAGCCGGTCGATCCGCGCGTTTTCGAACCGCTCGGCCTGCCAAGTGATCAGCGCGAACACGACCGCCGTGCTCAGCAGCAGGATGGCGCTGGCGCCGAGGGCCAGTCGGAACGAGGTGGTGCGGAGGATCTCGGCCGGAAACACGGTCAGCCGGAAACGTGGAGCGCGAACCCGGCGCCGCGCACGCTGTGGATCAGCGGCGCTTCCCCGCCCGCGTCCATCTTGCGGCGCAACCGCCCGATATGGACGTCGACGAGGTTGGTCTGCGGCACGAACCGGTAGTGCCAGACCTCCTCGAGCAGCATCGCCCGCGTCAGCACCTGTCCGGGCCGGCGAACCATGTATTCGAGCAGCCGGAACTCGCGCGGCAGGAGATCGAGCACGCGCCCGTCGCGCGTCGCGGTACGTTCGATGAGATCGAGCACGAGCGGACCGGCGCGCAGGACGGTCGCCCGCGTATCGGCCGGCCGGCGGAGCAGCGCCTCGATGCGGGCGAGCAGCTCCTCCATGGCGAAGGGCTTCGTCAGGTAGTCGTCGCCGCCCGCCTTCAGGCCTCCCACTCGGTCGTCGACCGCCGACAGAGCGCTCAGCACGAGCACCGGCGTGCGGATCTCGCGCGCCCGGAGACGCTCCAGCACGGCGATCCCGTCGAGCCCCGGCAACATGCGGTCGAGGATCAGAAGGTCGTAGGCGACGCCAGCGGCGCGCGCGAGCCCGTCGTCGCCTGTCGCTGCGACATCGACCGTGTCGCCGCGGGTGCGGAGCTCGTCGGCGATCTCGCGCGCCAGCACGTCGTCGTCCTCGACGAGCAGCAGCCGACGCACCCCTGGTTCCCGATCCATGGCGGTCCCGTGCCAGATCGATCCACGCCGAGCGATTAAACCCTTTGTCAGCCGCGGGCCACGCTGTCCCGGCGAGACGCCGCGTCGAAGCCGCCATCCATGGCCTTCGGCGCGCCCGGGCCTGCTCGACCGGACCGCCAGCAACCGGCGCACGCTCTGAACGGAGGACGCGTCCGGCGACCCGTCGTGAAGCAAAGGCGATCAGGGTCGGGCGATTCCCCGATCGGCCGACGGCGGCAGCGCCGGCGCGCTTCGGCCGGCGGCGCGCAGCAGCCGGTTGAGCGGCTCCGAGAACAGGCGGCCGATGGCGAACGCCACCAGGAACGAGACCGCGAGGTAAAGCGGCAGCAGCGCGAGGCGGAGCCAGGGTGCGGTCGCCGCCGGCGGCAGCGCCGTCCGGATCAGCGCCAGCACCACGAGGTGGAAGAGATAGAGTTCGAGGCTCAGCCGACCGGCGAGCCCGATCACCGCCGCGGCGCGGCCCGACCGCGCGGGACGCGAATCCGCCGCCGCCGCAACGAGAAGGACGGCCGTGCCGAGGGCCATCACGCTCGGTCCGAACACGATCCGGTCGATGATCGAGGCGGAAAGGTAGAGCGCCGCCATCAGCCCGCCGACCGCGACCCGGACGGGCCCGAGCGCGCCCGTCGGCAGACGCACGCGGCGTCGCAGCAGTGCCGCCGCGCATCCGAACGCGATCGCGTCGAAGCACGCGGGATAGGCGTAGAGGGCGCCGTATTCCGTGCCGCCATTCGCCGCCCGCCACGCCGGGCCCGCGACGATCAGCACCGCGAAAGCGGCGAGCAGGTGCCGCTCCCGGCGCAGGAGGAGGCAGAGAAGCGGGAAGCCGAGGTAGAACGCCTCCTCGACCGCAAGCGACCACTGCACGGACAGCACGTAGTTGAGCCAGCCCGAGCGCCCGACGAGGACGTTCGACGTGAACGTGAGCGACGCGATGTCGGTCATGAGCAACGGGACAGGCGGCCCGAACTCCGGATGGTTCCGGAAGATCGAGATCCCGAGCGCCGCGCCGCCGTTCACCAGCGCCAGGAGAAGCAGCACCGACGGCAGGATGCGGGCCGCGCGCAGCCGCCAGAACCCGAGCAGACGGATCGACGCGAGTGCGCCCCAGCGTCGCTCCGCGTTCGCGGTGATCAGGAAGCCGGACACCACGAAGAAGATGGTGACGCCGTAGTTCCCGTTGCGGACCAGCGCGTGCAGCACGGGCCAGCCGACCGCGCGCGCGAGCGCGGTGTCCCTCAGGGCGTAGGCGATGTTGAAGTGGTGCAGCAGCACGAGCAGGATCGCCACGCCCCGGAGCGCGTCGATCCGACCATCGCGGGCGCCGACCGCCACGACGGCGCCCGCGCCCCTCAGTGCCCGAGGTGCTGGCCGAAGAAGGTCGCGATGTCGGTGAAGGCCTCGCGCGTTTCCGGCACGCGGTCGTCGAACTGATACTGGGCGTGGCTCTCCCCTTCGTACACCTCGAGCTCCGCCTCGACGCCGGCGCGCTTCAGCTTGCGATGCACCCGCACCGTGTTGCTCAGCAGCAGGTCGCGCGTCCCGGTCGTCAGGATCGCCGGCGGGAACCCGTGCATGTCGCCGTTCACCGGCGACAGCAGCGGATCGGCGAGGTCGTGGCCGTGCGCGTAGACGAGCGTCGCCGCGTGGCAGAAGCCGTTCGGGGACACCAGGACGTTGTCGACCTTCTCGTTGGTGTGGAAGCTGTCGCCCGTCTTCGTGACGTCCGACATCGGCGTGCCGGGCGCGATCGCGCCCGGCATCGGCAGGCCGAGCTCGCGGGCGCGCAGCACCATCTCGAGCGTGAGCGCGCCGCCGGCCGAGGTTCCGAAGAAGGCGATGTCCTTCGCGTCGTGCGTCCGCAACGCATCGCGATAAACGGCGATCGCGTCGTCGATCGGCGCCGGGAAGTAGGCTTCGGGCGGCATCCGGTAGTCGACCGAGATCACCCGGTAGTGGCCGAACCCGGCCATCATGATCCCCTCGGTCGTTCCCGCGGCGCCGGGAAACAGCTCGTAGCAGCCGCCGTGCACGTGGATCAGCAGCTTGTCGCGATGTCCGGGCGGGAGGGCGGCCGGGGTCAGGACGTGGACGCGAACCCCGTCGATCGTCGCCGCGGTGCTGGTGACCTGCAGACGCACGAGCATCGGCGGGATGGTCGGCAGCACCTCGGCCGCCTGCCGGTTCGCGGCGGCGCGCCAGGCGGCGCCCGTGGTCCAGAGCTTGTCCCAGTCCGGGTTCAGCGGGCGTGCGATGAAGAGCTGCATCGCCGGGCTGACGTCAGCGGTCGGCACCGGCAGGACCTTGGCCGGAACGTCTCGCGGCGCGGCGCCCGCGCTCCCGGCCGAGACGAGCATCACGATGGCGAGAAGCGGGGGTCGAAGACCCGTGCCGTGTCCACGCATGACGTTTTTCTCCCGACCGACGCGGGTCGTCCGTCAGGCGCCGGAGCGAGACACTGCCGGATCACTTCGACGCTGTCATCCCGCGCTCTGGCGGGACCGACGGAACCGAACGCCTCAGGAGGGTTTGATCGAAGAACGCCACCCGGTTCCGGCACCATGCCGCAGCCGGACGAGCTTGAGGAGACACCATGTTCGCGAAGATCGACAAGCTGCTCACCGACCTGCCCGAGCCGAAAAAGCCCGATCCGAACGCGGCGGCCGCGCTTCAGGAACTGCTCGGCGGCAAGTATGGCGAGATGTCCACGCTCGGCAACTACATGTTCCAGAGCTTCAATTTCCGGAACAAGACGAAGCTGCGGCCGTTCTACAGCCTCGTCTCGAGCATCTTCGCGGAGGAGATCGGCCACGTCGAGCTGGTGAGCAACGGCATCGCGATGCTCAACAACGGTCCCGGCAACCCGACCGAGAACGTCGACATCAGCAAGGCGCCGTTTGAGGCCATGCAGGACGTCCGCTCGGCCGCGAGCTTCCTGAGCTACGGCGGCGGCGCCGCGCCGGTGAATTCGAATTCCATGTCGTGGAACGTTGACATGGTCACAACCACCGGCAACCTCATCATCGATCTCCTGCACAACTTCCACCTCGAATGCGG
>CAXUBA010000167.1:0-6100 GCA_964249205.1 uncultured Acetobacteraceae bacterium
GCGGCGCGGACCCCGATCGCCGACCGCGTCGCCGCGCTCCGCGACGAGGTCGGCGCGCTGCTCCGCGCCGACGAGATCGAGCGCGCCTTCGCGGCCACCCGCGCGGCGCTGCCCGACGCGCGCATCTTCATCGAGCCCTTCGTCACCACGTTCTGCCTCCACTCGACGGCACTCGCGACCGCCAACGCGACGATCGCGCTGCTCGCGGCAACGCTCGGGCACCGCACCTCGCATCTCGCCGGCCAGGTGATGCTGCGCGGCGACGCATTCGCGATCGACGGCATCTGTGGCGTTCCCGTCCATCTCGACAGGCTCGGTTGGCGCCCTGACCGGTCGGCGCGGCTCGCGGAGTCCGAGATCGCGGCGCTCCGTGCGAGCGCGGCCAGCATCGCGGCGGCGCTCGCCGACGCGTAAGGGGTGCCGAAGGCGCATCGCGAACCGGGCGACGCGCGCTCGCGCGACCGTGTCCGCCTCGTGCCTGACGGGACCGGCATCTCGATCGTTGGGCTCGGCGGAACCGGGGTGCCGCGTCGCCGATGCGCGCTCGATCCGCGTTCCGAGGAGAAGGTCACCTCACCATGCCCGCGAACCGCAGTCGCGCGCCCGGCGACCCGATGACGCCCGGCATCGATCCGGGGTCTGCCGACGTCCTCGATCGCGCGTCCCGCGCGCTTGGCTGGTTCAGCTATGCGCTCGGCGCGATCGAGCTTCTCGCAGCCCGCGACGTCGTCGCCTTCCTCGGCATGGAAGGCAGCGAAACGCTCGTGCGCGCCTACGGGCTTCGCGAGATCGGCGCCGGCGTCGTATCCCTTTCCGTCGACCGGGACACGGGAATGTGGATGCGCGTCTGCGGCGACGCGCTGGACATCGCGACGTTGCTGGTCGCGCTGCGTCCGCGACGCGGGAAGATCCGCAATGTCGTCGCGGCCCTGGCAACCGTGATCGGCGTCACGACAGCCGACATCCTCGTCGCCAGAAGCCTCGCCGCGCGCCCCTAGGTGCCGCAAGGCCGATCGTCGATCAGGGCGACGGCGCCCTGAGCCGGGCCACGAAGAACTGGTGCGCGACTTCGGTGATGCTGACGGGTTTGCCGTACGTGGCGATCACGGCGGCCAGGTCGACGCGGAACAATCCGTAGGGCCGGATGATCGCGAACTGCGGTGGATGGTCCGGCCGGAAACGGCTGGTGTCGGTCAGCCACACGGAAAGCCGAAGACGGCCCTCCACGTTGACCGCGGGATCCGCGAGCACCTTGCCTCCCGTCATCGCATCGACGAGCTGCGTATCCCAGTAGTCACCGATGCCGTAGGTGAGGTGATGGTCGGTCAGCCAGGCGGCGAGACCCGCATCGGGACCGCTACAGATGCCGGGCGGCGAACGCGCCGCCCGGAGGGTGGCGACCGTGGCACCCGCGGCATGCAGCACGCCGAAACAAAGCCCGATTGCGACCAGTCGGTCCCGTTGGATGGATCCGACGCATTCCATCGCGGCCGCCAGACAGAAGAAGACGTATGACGGAACCGCGAACCGCACGGCGGCACCCGGCGCGTCCGGACCAGCCGTCACGGCGGCGGCGAAGGTCGGGCTCATCGCGGCCAGGATCGCGACGGAAAGCCCGCCGAGGACCAGCAACTGCACGACGCCCGCGCGCGGCGAACGCGGCATGCGCCATAGCACCAGGACGGCAAGAACGCCCACCGCGAGCGCGGTCAGAAGCCTCGCGAACGCGATGGGCGTGTGGAGCGGCAGCGTCGCGATCAGGACCGCGCGCGCGGTGAACAGGACTTGCCACGCGGCGAACAGGGCGCGCCCGTCGCGGATCGCGTCCGTCGCCGTCGGGACCAGCGCGAGCGTGACGCTCGGCAACGTGACAAAGACGAGCCCCGTCCCGGCCAGCTCGTGCGCGACGAGAGCGGCCGCAGCCGCGCCCGCGCCGGCACACGAGGCGATCAGCCAGTCGTCCGGCCGGAACACGCGAGCGAGCCACGCGCGCAGACCGGCAAGGAGGCAGATCGGGCCGACGAGCAGGCCGTCGGCCAGCGGATCGCTGAACGCGGCCGCGAAGACGAGCGCGGTGAACGGCAGCAGACGCCACGGACCGAGCCGACGCCCGGAGAGCGCCGGCGCGACCGCCAGCACGGCGTAGAGGCAGGTCGTGACGGTGGCGACGTGGAAGTCGCTCCAGAAGAAGAAGTTGTAGACCAGGCCGTAGGGCACGCCGAGCAGCAGCAGCACGCCGCCGAACGCGACCCATCGGTCGTCGCGCGTTCCAAGGACGGTGCGAACGAGCAGGAGCGACGCGAGCAGCATGGCCGCGAAGACGACGAAAGGAACAAGGAAGACGAGACGAGGCGCCGGCCCGAGAAGCAGGCTGCCGACCATCATCGGCAGCAGGTCGGTCAACAGGAAGTTGTCGGTCGCGAGCGCCCAGTGATGCAGGAGGGGATCGCCGGCCCTGATCGCGATCATTTCGTTGTAGGACTGAACCGAATCCGAGTTCGGTAGGAGCTGTCGCGCCAGGACGAAGTCCGCCGCCAGACACAGCGCGACGCCGCACACGAACGCGACACGAGACGGGGACCGCGCGGCTCGGAGCGGGGCGATGCGCAACGCGGCTCGGTCTCCATTCCGGTGCCGACCGAGGCCGCAACTTTCCTTTGCCGTCAAGAGGCGGCTCCTCGGCCGGACAATCGTGGGGTGGGAAACGCGTGCCATCAGGCAGGACGCGGTCGCGCGCCGCGTCGCTCGCGGCTCATCGCGGCCGTGGCTGAAACGCTGGCGTGTTCGAGGCGATGGCGCCGGACGGTCGGGAAGCTACCGGACGCGGGTGACCAGCCGCACCGGCATCTCCGCCTCGGCCCGTTCGAGGCTCAGCCGCCGAGGCACGCGTCGAGCGGCACGACAGCCTTGAAGGCGTCGAGAAACGCCGAGTCGAGCTTCCCGCCCATGTCGTCCATGACCGCCAAGGCCTTCGCGGGCGGCAGCGGCGACCGGTAGACGCGCGGCTCGACGAGCGCCGTGAAGACGTCGCAGATCGTCGACAGCCGGACATGGTCGGGAATGTCCGGTCCCGACAGCCGATCGGGGTAGCCCGTTCCGTCGAGGTATTCGTGGTGCGAGCGGACGATCTGCAGGGTCGCCGCCTCGAACAATCCCTGGCTCCGCAGGAGATCGAAGCCGAGCGACGGGTGTCCCTGGATGACCGCGCGCTCGGCCGCCCCGAGCCGCGTCGTCTTGTCGAGGATGCGGGTGGGCACGAGCGCCTTGCCGACGTCGTGCACGACGCAGCCCCGCGTCAGCAGCGCGGCCTCGTCCTCCCGGAGCGCATGCCGCACGACGAACGACGCCATCAGCCCGGCCATGAGGATGCAGTGACGGTAGGTCGGCTCGTGGATGGACGCGATCGCGTCCAGCAGCCGCGCGCTGCCGGTCTCGCGGACGGTCCGGGGCAGGAGACCGGACAGGCGCGCGGCCCCCTCCGGTTCGACGGTCGCCCCCCATGCGACGGAGCGCATCATAGCGGCCAGGCCGAACGTCAACCGGTCCACCGCCTCGGGCAGCGCCGCCCCGGCCGCGACGCGCTCGGCCGCCTGGTCGAGGCCGCGGATGGCGGCGGCGACCTCCTCCATCGGCGCGTCGGCCGCGAGCACGGCATCGGCGCCGGCGGCGATGGCCTGTTCGCGCTTCTCCCGCTGCGGGTCGTCCAGCAGAGCGAGGACCGGAACGCCGCCCGTCCTGAACGGGACAAGCGCCACCTGCCAGGCGTCATGTTCCGCGAGATCGTCCCCGCAAGGATTGTCGATGACGACCACGTCCGGCTTCGGAAGCGTTGCGACGACGGAAAGGGGTTCAGTCGCAGTCACGACCCCGAGCAGCCGGAGGTCGCACGGCCTGCAGCGAGACGGTCGCCTAGGCCACGACATGAGCAGGAGGGTGCGGCCACTTGTCGGCATCCGACGACGATCCGCCTCCAGCTCGTTGACCGAGATGCGCCGGTCGCCGCGACGGCTCCCGCTGATCCACGCCGTCATCATGCCCGCGTTATCTGAATGTCCGGTCAACGCGGGCCCGGCAACCGACGCGCGCGCCCGCACGGGCCGGGCACGACAGCGCGGTGGTATCGGCCACGAAAAAAGGCGGGGTGCCTCGCGGCCCCCGCCTTCGATCCCGACGTCTGACGGTGTCGCTAGCCGGGCTGCGGCGCCGGGCCGAGGCCACCGACAGGCGGCGGCGGCACCGGACGCCCGCCGCCCGTCGTCGGGACCGACGCACGACGGTTCTCGGGTGCCGGCTCGTCGTTCACGACCTTGATGACAGGCTCGCCCCGCAGCACCTGCCGCACCTCCGTGCCGGACAAGGTCTCGTGCTCGAGGAGACCGCGCGCGAGGCGGTGCAGCTCGTCGAGATGCTCGGTCAGGATCTCCTTGGCGCGATCGTAGCCGCGGTCGATCATTGCCTTGACCTCGGCCTCGATCTCGCGGGCGGTCGCCTCCGAAACGTTCTTGTTCTGCGTCACCGAGTGGCCGAGGAACACCTCCTGGCTGTTGTCGCCGTAGGCGATCATGCCGAGCTTGTCGCTCATGCCCCATTCGGTGACCATGCGGCGCGAGATATCGGTCGCCTGCTTGATGTCGCCCGCAGCCCCGTTCGACACCTTCTCGTGGCCGAAGATGATCTCCTCCGCCACCCGCCCGCCCATGATCATCACCAGCTTCCCGGCGAGATAGGCCCGGCTGTAGGAAAGACGATCGTCCTCCGGCAGCGAGAAGGTCACGCCGAGGGCACGGCCGCGCGGAATGATCGTCACCTTGTGCAGCGGGTCGTGCTCGGGCTCGAACAGCGCGCAAAGGGCGTGACCCGCCTCGTGGTAGGCGGTCATCCGCTTCTCGGCTTCGGTCATGACGAGCGAGCGGCGCTCGGCACCCATCATCACCTTGTCCTTGGCATTCTCGAACTCGGCCATCGCCACGGTGCGCTTGCCGAGCCGGGCGGCCAGCAGCGCCGCCTCGTTGACGAGGTTCGCGAGGTCGGCACCGGAAAAGCCGGGCGTGCCGCGGGCGATCACCTTCGGCTCGACGTCGGAGGCGAGCGGCACCTTCCGCATGTGGACGCGGAGGATCCGCTCGCGTCCGTTCACGTCCGGGTTGGGCACCACGACCTGACGGTCGAAGCGGCCGGGACGAAGCAGCGCCGGGTCGAGCACGTCGGGCCGGTTGGTGGCCGCGATCAGGATCACGCCTTCGTTGCTCTCGAACCCGTCCATCTCGACGAGCATCTGGTTCAGCGTCTGCTCGCGCTCGTCGTTGCCGCCCCCGAGACCGGCGCCACGATGCCGGCCGACCGCGTCGATCTCGTCGATGAAGATGATGCAGGGCGCCGACTTCTTGCCCTGCTCGAACATGTCGCGGACGCGAGACGCACCCACGCCGACGAACATCTCGACGAAATCGGAGCCGGAGATGGTGAAAAAGGGCACGTTCGCCTCGCCGGCGATGGCACGCGCGAGCAGCGTCTTGCCGGTCCCGGGCGGACCGACCAGCAGCACGCCCTTCGGGATCTTGCCGCCGAGGCGCTGGAATTTCTGTGGATCCTTCAGGAAGTCGACGATTTCCTGCAGCTCGCTCTTGGCCTCATCGATGCCGGCAACGTCCTCAAACGTGACGCGCCCCTGCTTCTCGGTCAGCATCCGGGCGCGGGACTTGCCGAACCCCATGGCACGGCCGCCACCCGACTGCATCTGCCGCATGAAGAAGATCCAGACGCCGACGAACAGCAGCATCGGGAACCAGGACAGCAGCAGGTGGAGGAGCGGGTTGACGTCGCTGTCCTCGGGCTTGGCCACGACCTCGACGCTCTTGTCGGTCAGGCGCGACACCAGGGTCGGATCGTCCGGCGTGTAGGTCTCGAACGTCGTGCCGTCGGTCAGCGCGCCGGTGATGTTGTGACCCTGGATCACGACGTTCCGCACCCGACCGCCGTTCACGTCGCCGATGAAGTCGGAATAGGCGAGCTGCTCGGACGCGTGCGTCGTGCCCGCGGGCTGGAACAGGTTGAACAGAAGAACCAGCAGCAGGGCGATGATGACCCAGAGCGCCAGGTT
>CAXUBA010000167.1:6110-6327 GCA_964249205.1 uncultured Acetobacteraceae bacterium
TACTCATCGTTCCATTCGTTCCCGGACGGGCGCGGATGCCGCGGGGCACGCGCCGGGCCACCAGAGCAGGCGAAAGCAAGCAATGACGAAGACATCGGCCCGCCCCCGAGGCGATCAAGAGAGAAGGGACGATCAACAGCCATCATGGGACGGAAACCGAGGATGACACCACGCCATACTGACGTCCAATCGTGAAGAAAGATGGGAGTACCGGCAC
>CAXUBA010000168.1:0-5967 GCA_964249205.1 uncultured Acetobacteraceae bacterium
CGTCACCCGCGTGATCGATGGTCCGTTGAACGGGCGGCCGGACGGGTTGAGGTCGTTCGCGGCGCGCTGTTCCGGGCTCGGCACGCCATTGCAGCTGGCCAGCGAAAGCAGAACACCGACGGCAAGAAACGTCCTGATGGTCATGGATCGCACTCCTGCCGATCGATATGGCGTGCCACCGGCCCGCTTCATCCGTTTCCGAGGCCGATCGGATGGATAAGTGTCTCGCCGAAACCTTGTGTCACGAACGCGTCCGCCGGCACGCCGCGGGCCTGTCGCGCGTCGGCGAGGTCGCGCGGGGGCGCGTCGATCGCCTCGGCCGCGAGCTGGAAGGTTCCGAAATGCATGCCGACCGACCGCCGCGCGCCGAGCGCGAGATGGGCGTCGACCGCTTCGGCGGGATCGACATGGACCCGGCGCATCATCTCGCGCGGCAGATAGGCGCCGATCGGCAGCAGCGCGAGCGCCGGCGCCCCGATGCGCTCGCCGATCTCGCGCCAGTGCGGACCGGCGCCGCTGTCGCCCGCGAACAGCACCGGCGCCTCCCCGTCCTCGACGATCGCGAAGCCGCCCCAGAGCGAACGGTTGGTGTCCCACGGGGTCCGCGCCGCGAAGTGCCGGGCCGGCGTCGCCACGATCCGGAACGGCCCGACCCGCGTCTCCTCCCACCAGTCGAGTTCGGTCGCCTCGATCCCGAGACCCGCCAGCGTCCGCCGGTTGCCGCGCATCGTGACGACGGCGGGCCTGTCCCGCGCCTGGAGACGTCGAAGCGTCGGCAGGTCCATGTGGTCGTAGTGCGAATGCGACACGAGAACGAGGTCGATCGGCGGCAGTGCCGCGAACGCGATCCCGGGCGGCCTCACCCGCTTCGGCCCGGCGAACGAGAGCGGCGAACACCGGTCGGAAAAGATCGGGTCGGTGAGCACGGTGCCGCCCGCGAAGCGGAGCACGAAGGTGGAATGGCCGACGAACGCGGCGGCGACCGTTCCCGGCGCGACGCGTTCCGGCAGCGGGGCATAGGGTCCGTCGGGCGGCGGCACGACCCAGGGCGCACGTCGCTGGCGGAGCTGCCAGCGCAGGATCGCGACAAGCCGGCGTCCCGGTCCACGGGACACGGGCGAGGCGGGTGGCGGCGTGCCGGGATTGAAGAAGTGCTCGCCGTCGAAATGGTCGGACGGTTCGGAAGGAGATCGGGGCGGCACCACGGGACCGTCCCACGCCCGATCGGCCGCGTCCATCGCGACGCCGCCGCCGGCGGCGAGGAAGCTCCGGGACCGCCCGCGCGTTGCCTCGGTTACGGCGCTGGACGCCGAGGGAGCCAACACCATGCTGACCCGCACAGCCCTCTACGAAGGCACGGTCAAGGACGGCCGCGACGAGGAGTTCTTCCGACGCGTCCGCGACGAGCTTTACCCGTTCTGGCGGCGCTTCCCGGGCGTGCTCGCCGTCCGCGTCCAGCGCGTCACGAGCCGCGACGGCGACAGCCGCGCCATCGCGATGATCCTCGAGATGGACTTTCCCGACCAGGACACGCTCGACCGCTGTCTCGCCTCGTCGATCCGACCGGAAAGCCACGAGGCGACCGAGAAGGTCATGTCGATGTTCGAAGGCCGCTTCTACCACCTGGTCGCCGAGGCGGAGACGCTCTGACGCCCCGCCCCTGTCCGGAACCAAGACCGCCCCGAACGCGAAGGACGACGCCCGATGAAGCAGAAACAGATCCTGACCCTCGACGACGCCCGACGGCTGATGGAGGGCGCGCGTCGCGAAGCCGTTTCGCGCGGGCTCGAGATGTCGATCGCGGTCACCGACGAGAGCGGGGTGCTCATCCTGCTCGAGCGGCTCGACAACGGCCGACTGCACACGCCCGAGGTCGCGACGCTGAAGGCGCGCACCGCGGCGATCGCCCGCACGCCCACCGCGACCCTGCAGGAGCAGGTGAAGGCCGTGCCGGCCTATCTGAGCTTCCCGGGTCGGTTGCCGCTCCAGGGGGGCGTGCCGATCGTCCATGACGGCGCGGTGGTCGGCGCGATCGGCGTGTCGGGCGGCAAGCCCGACGAGGACGAGGAGGTCTGCCGCGCCGGCCTCGCCGCGTTCGCCGCGGCCGGAGTCGCGCGCTAGGCGCCGGCGGCGCGGCACGCCGGACGATCCGCGGAATTGGAACCGCGCCGGTCGACGCCGCCCGGATCGGGTTCCATGCCAGTCATCATAACATCACTTTCGCGTCAGCCGACCGTCAGCTAGCCCCGGGCATCCTTCCCGCTCGGAGCTTCGGATGTCGTCAGGCCCCAATCGGCGCACCCGCGTGATCGTCGTGTCCACGACGGTGATTCTCGCGGCCAAAGCCGCCGCGGCGCAGTCCGTTCCCACGTCCGCGCCGGAAAACATCGGCGCCGCGCAGAGCACGGCGTCCGGACCGGCCGGATCGGCGACGTCGGTGCCGACGACGGCGACCGGGTTCGCGCCCGCCTACGCGCCGCTGACCGCGATCCAGCCGACCAGCGTCATCGACAAGGGCACGCTCGAGCGCGTGGCCCCGCCGACCGACGACTACAACGACGTCGTGACGCTGACCCCGAGCAGCACCGACATCAGCCCGGCCGGTCCCGGCCTCCAGCAGGATTTCGGCCAGAGCATACGCGGTCTCCAATACACCGAGTTCAGCGTCCTCTGGGACGGCATCCCCGTTCCCGGCTTCCCGTTCAACTTCGCGCCGCAACCGGGCGCCTACTTCCTCGGCCGCGACTTCTCGTCCGTCACCGTCAACCGCGGTCCCGGTCAAGCGTCGGCGATCGGGGATGCGACCTTCGGCGGATCGATCGATCTCGCGTCGGAGAACCCGCTGGCCACGCCCGAGATCGAGCCCTACGGCACGTTCGGCTCGTTCGGCACGAAGTTCTTCGGCGTGCAGGCCAACACCGGCGCGATCAGCGAAACCGGCGGCACGCGCGGCTTGCTCGACCTCACGCGCGAGGAAGCGACCGGTGCCGACACCGGGATCGGAACCGAACGGCGCAACATCTTCGCCAAGATCGAACAGCCGATCGGCGACAGCACGGTCGTGACCTTCGCGATCAACGCCGACAACGATTTCACCAAGACGCCCTATGGCGCGACGCTGCAGAGCATCGACGCGTTCGGCCGCAACTACAACCTGAACGACGACCCGACGTCGCAGAGCTACAACGGCTACGCGCGCGACAACTACACCACCGACTTCATGTATCTCGGCGTCCAGTCCTCGCTTGGCAACGGCTGGACGGTCGACAACAAGGCCTATCAGACCGAATACATCCAGCGCGACCAGCACGGCGCCGATGTCGGCGGAACGGCGCCCAACCTGTCCGGCACGATCTTCGTCGACAACGCGTCGGTCGACGTGGCGAACGACGTGCCCGGCGTGTTCAACCATCTGGACTACGAGGACTGGGGCGACGTGCTCCGGCTGAGCAAGGCGTTCTCATTCGGCGACCTTCGCTTCGGCATCTGGGGCGATCGCGAAGGCTTCAACATCTACAGCTACAATTCCGACCTCACGCGCGACGGCGTGCCCTACACGACGGCGGCGAACACCAACCCGTTTACCACGCAGTATTTCTCCGACCTCATCACCATCCAGCCCTATGTCGAGTTCGCCTACAAGCCGATCGAGTCGCTGACGCTGACGGCGGGCGTGAAATACAGCTCGGTCACCCGGAACATCAACGGCCCGCTGTTCAACGGCGGCCCCGCCGACGTCGGCGCGACCTACAACCAGGCGCTGCCGTCGTTCGACGCGAACTATCGCGTGACGAAGGAGATCGCGGTCTACGCCCAGGTGGCGAAGGGCTATCTCGCCCCCGAACTCGGCGTGCTCGGCAACCAGGCCGCGACGTCCGTCCAGCCGTCCACCACCTGGAGCTACCAGGTCGGCACCGCGATGCACAAGAAGTGGCTCAGCCTCGGCGCGGATCTCTACTATATCGACTTCGACAACTACATCAACAACGCAACGATCGAGAACGTCACCACCTACTTCAACCAGGGCGGCGCGGTGCTCAAGGGCGTCGAGGTCGAGGGCACCGTGACGCTCGGCCGCGGCTTCGCCGTCTACGCGAACGGAACCCTGAACGACAGCAACTACAACTCGAACGGCAACAACCTCGCGCAGACGCCCCGCCGGACCGCGGCGGTGGCGCTGCTCTACGACAAGGGCTCGGTGTTCCGGCACGGCGACGAGCTCTACGGCAACATCCTGACCAAGGTGGTCGGCCCGCAATACGGCGTCGACACGGCGACGGCAGGCGCGTTCGACCAGTTCCCGATCAAGACCTGGGACGAGGTCGACCTGAGCGCCGGCTACGTGCTGCCCGTTTTCCACCGACGCCTCCGCGCGTCGGTCAACGTCACCAACCTGTTCGACCACCAGAGCCTCACCGGCTACGACGGACAGACCGCCGAACTGCAGCCGCTCTACTGGGTGCAGGCGGGACGCGGCATCTTCTTCTCGTTCGCCGCCTACCTCTGACAGGTCGAGGCGCCGCCTCGAGCTCGCCCGGACGCCGCGCGTCCGGACCCGCGATCGAGCAAGGCGGCGATTTTCTCCAGCCGGACCGCCGAAGATGGTGGCAAGCGGTCATCGGCCAACGATCCAGCCGGGTGCTCGCTCGCCTCACTTCGGGATCGGGACCTGATCGGCCGGCACTGCCGGCTTTCATGCCTCGACCGCCCATCCCCAGCGAGCGCCAGACTTGCTGCACAGGGTGCAATGACGCTCGTTGATGAAGTCCGGTCGCTTCGCCACCTCGATCCGCACCCGGCCACAAAGGCAACCAATACTGACGGGGTCCAGGCGCCCAGCGCCTGGCGGGGTGCGGGGTGGAACCCCGCCTTCGACCGGCGACGCCCGAAGCGCGAACGTCCGTCGGCTGCCTCTCACAGCAGCGCCGCGAGCGGACCGAGCCAAGGCGCGTAGCGGCGCCACGCGTCGGGTGCCGGCGCCCTGATCGGCTGACGCACCTGCCACTTGCTCGGCGTCCGCACGGTCCGCGGATTGCGATCGGGCCGCAGGCAGCGATCGTCCCAAGGCATTCCGCACGCGGCCACGAGGTCGCGGATGACGCGATCCGGTTCCGAAACGAGAGCTTCGTAGCGCACCTCGTGCAGTCGCGCCGGCGGCAGCACCGCGCGCCAGTGCAGCGACAAGCGCTCGACCGCGCGCACCGTCCGCACCAGCGCCTCGCCGCCGGTCGGAAAGGCGAGGTGGCGATTGAACGAGGTCCGGTGGATCGAGAGCGCGACGTCGATCGGCCGGCGCCGGCACAGCACGATCGTGGCGCGCGGAAGCGCGAGATGGACGAGACCGAGGTGGAACACGTTGAGCGGCATCTTGTCGGTCACGCGCGCGCTCGCCCGGCCGATCGAGCGGAGCGTCGCCAGGTAGTCCGCTGCGGTTGCCCGGCGGAAGGCGCGATCCGCCATGGGGTCGGCCAGCCCGTCGAGACGCTCGGGCCAGAACGCGAGTTCGCCGCCGCCGGCGACCGCCGGGTGCGACGCGAGGATCTGCTCGACGAGCGTGGTGCCGGACCGCGGCAGGCCGACCACGAGGATCGGCAGGGGGTCGTCGTCACCGCCGCCGACGGCGGCCTCCGCCGCGAGCGCGTCGGCGCCGAAGCGCTCCATCAGACGTGCGACCCGCGCCTCGATCGCACGCGCGACCTCGTCGCCGCTTCCGCCGCGGATCCTGTCCGCTTCTGCGAAATGCGCCATGGCGCGCGCCGGATCGTCGAGATCGTCATGGGCCTTGCCGAGCGCCAGATGCAGGCGCGTGCGCGTTTCCGCGTGCAGGTCGTGCCGCGCCGCCGCGTCCGACATGCGCCGCACGAGGTCGCCGTCGGCCGGCCCGATCCGGCGGCAGCGGACGAGATCGTAGAAGCTGCCGGCGTAGTGCGGCGAGGCGGCGGTGACGTGCGCGTAGCACGCCCAAGC
>CAXUBA010000168.1:5977-6198 GCA_964249205.1 uncultured Acetobacteraceae bacterium
CCGGCATCGGCCAGCAGCTCGCCGAGCGTGCCGGTCGCCTCCAGATGGCCGGGATGGGCGTCGAGGAGCGCGCGAAGCCCCTGTTCCGCCGCCGCGTCGTGCCTTCGGTCTCGGTCGAGGCGGACCGCGGCGAGGCGCGAAAGCGCGGTCTCCGGCCGCGTCGCCGCGGCGCGGCGGAACGCCTCGCGGGCCTCGGCCGGCCGGCCGCGCAATTGGAGCAG
>CAXUBA010000169.1:0-6149 GCA_964249205.1 uncultured Acetobacteraceae bacterium
CACCAGGATCCGGGTCGTCATCCGCCCCTCTCGCCGCGTGGCGGGCCGCCGCGCGGCGGGCCGCCGGCCAGTTCGGACAGGCGCTCGAAGATCGGTCCGTCCGGCGGGATCGGGACGGCGAACACTTCCGCGATCACCTGGGTCCAGCCGTGCAGGAAGTAGTTCCAGCCGTCGGCGATCGAGAGCGCACGCGACTGGCGCTGCCCCTCCGCCTGGCGGACGAAGACGAGATCGCCGCGGTAGTTGAGTTCCCAGACGAGGCCGCATTCCGGGAAGCGCGCGTCGTCGGTGAGCGGCGATCCCGGACGGTCCTTGCCGAGACCGGTCGCGTTGATCGCGAGCGATCCGGGCGGCAGGGACGCGAGGCGCGCGTCGTTCGCGGTCGCGTCCTCGATCAGCGCGTACTCGACGGGGACGTCGCTGCCGACAGTCCGGTGGAAGCGTCGAAGGGCGTCGAGCCGTTCGCGGCTGATGTCGGTGACGACGATGCGCCGCGGACGGTCGTCGCCCGCCTCGGCCCGCATGAGGTTCCACGTGATGGCGGTGGTGGCGCCGCCCGCGCCCATCGCGAGCACCGCGGCGCCGGTGTCGGACCAGTGTCCGTCCGGCACGATGCGGCGAAGGGCGAGGCGGGCCGAGATCGGGTCCTTCGCGTGGCCGACGAGCCTCCCGTTCCGCTTCGACAGGCAACTCACCTCGTCCTGCGCGGTCGCGAACGGATCGAGCACGTCGAACAGGTCGCGGCTGGCGCGGAGGAGATCGATCTTGTGCGTGGTGACGAGCGCGCCGCGCGACAGCGGATCCCGCTTGATGAAGCCGACGGCGTCCCGGTAGCGCTCCGGCGCGTCGTGGAGCGCGAAGTCGATGCCCCTGATCGCCGCGTCGCCGAGCGCGAGCGCCTCGGCCCAGCGCGGAAAGACCCGCATGATCGACGACTGCGCGGTCGACACGCCGATGAAGTAGAGGGTCGGCCGCTCGGCGGCCCGGAGCGCGGTCACGCCCCCTCGCCCCGTGGCCGCGATCGCGTCGGGCGCATCGGCTCAGGCCGACCGCGGCCGGTAGCGCGGGTTCGCTTCCTGCCGCCAGCCGCCGGCGCCGTCGTCGACGACGAGCACGCGCATGCCGCCCGCGCGGGCGATGATGTCGTAGTCCTGTCCGGCATCGGCCGGGTAGCAGAACACGGTGACGAGCGGTTCCGAACCGACGTTGACGCTGCGGTGGATCCAGTGCGGCGCGACGTAGACGATGCTTTGCGGCCGCATGGCGGCAATCTCGATCGTGCCGTCCGCGAGCTCCATCAGCATCAGCCCCTCGCCGGCCTGGCAGTAATAGATCTCGGGCCGGTCGCTCCGCGCGTGGATGTGGCCGCGCGTCATGAGGAACTCGCGCCCGACCCGCCCCGGCTCGAGCGTGCTCACCCCGAAGATCAGGTCGCCGCCGCTGTCGGACGGCTTGTAGTCTTCCACGGCATAGGCGATCGCGTCGCCGTCCCGGATCCGTCGCTCGAGCGCGTCCTCGTCGAGGAACAGGCCGCGGAGGTCGGAAAACCGCTTCTCGTAGCGGCCGGTGGCGCCCTCCATGGCGCCCGGGCGCGCGCCCGATCCGACGCGGACCTGCACCGTCGCCGGTTGCGGGATTGTCATGCCGTCTTCTCCCCGTCGCGTTCGTGTAGTGATACTACCGGATCGGCGCCGGATCAACGCTTGCCGGCGCGCGGCTCTTTCCGTCAGATGCCCCGCCCGCGAGAAGACGAAGACAGGAGGAACGTCCCGTGTATCTGGACAAATGCAATCTCCGAGGCCGCACCGCCGTCGTCACGGGCGGTGCGCGCGGCATCGGTTTCGCGTGCGCCGAGGCGCTGTCGGAAGCCGGCGCGCGCGTCGTGCTCGCCGATCTCGACGGGGCGGCCGCGGAGCTATCGGCCGAACGGTTGCGCGGCGCGGGCGTCGAAGCGGACGCGGTTGCCCTCGACGTCACTGATCCGGAACAGGTCGAAGCGGTGGCGGCGTCGCTCGACGCGCGGTTCGGCGCGATCGACATCCTCGTCGCGAACGCGGGGATCGCGCGGAGCGGCATCCCCGCCGAAACCGTGACGGATCGGGACTGGCGCGCCGTCGTCGACGTCAACCTGAACGGCGTGTTCTGGTGCTGCCGCGCGTTCGGCCGCGCGATGCTCGGGCGCGGCCGCGGCGCGATCGTGAACATCGGCTCGATGTCGGGCGAGATCTGCAACAAGCCGCAGGAACAGGCGTCCTACAACGCGGCGAAGGCGGGCGTGCACCACCTGACGCGGAGCCTTGCCGCGGAATGGGCGTCGCGTGGCGTCCGGGTCAACGCGGTCGCGCCGACCTACATCGACACGCCGCTCACGCGCTTCGGGATGCAGGACAAGGCGCTGCACGACGCGTGGCTCGCGATGACGCCGATGGGGCGCGTCGGACAACCCGACGAGATCGCGTCGGTGGTGCTGTTCCTCGCGTCCGACGCGGCGAGCCTGATGACGGGATCGATCGTCATGGCCGACGGCGGCTACACCTGCTGGTGACGCCGTGCGACGCGGCGGTGGCGGCGGTCAGCCGGTGACCGCGCCGACCACGTAGCCGCCGTCGACGGGCAGGTCGGCGCCGGTGATGTAGGAGGCGGCCGGCGACGCGAAGAACAGGGCGGCCCCGACCAGGTCTTCCGTCGTGCCCCAGCGGCCGAGCGCGGTGTGCCGGCGGATCGCCTCCTCGCTCCGCGGCACGCGCCAGAGCGGCGCGGTCATGTCGGTCTTGTGGTAGCCGGGCGAGATCGCGACCACGCGGATCCCTTCGGGACCGTAGGCGTGCGCGAGCGCGCGGGTGAGTCCGACCAGCCCGGTCTTGCTCGCGACGTAGGCGGGCACGGCCGCGTCGGCGAGATAGCTGAGCATCGACGTCACGTTGATGATCGTGCCCTTGGTTTCGGCGAGTTTCGGCCGGGCGGCGGTGCTGAGCCGCATCGCGCTCGCGAGATTGATGTCGAGCGTGTCGGCGAACACCGCCTCGTCGAACTCCTCGTCGGCGCGCGCGATGCCCTGCGCGTTCACCAGCACGTCGAGACGCGGTTCGGCACCGATCACGCGACGTACCTCGTCGGTGCGGCGGACGTCGAGACGGTCGAAGCGCAGGCCCGCGCAGTCCGGATCGGCGCGGACCGCCTCGAGCTTCCGTTCCGAGGTCCCGGTGGCGAGCACGTCGGCGCCCAGCCGCCGGAAACCCCTGGCGATCGCGAGACCGATCCCGCTCGTCGCACCGGACACCAGGACGACGCGGCCGCGGAACAGGTCGGGGTGGAAGGTGGCGGTGACGTCGTCCATGGGAGATCCTTTCGCCGCCTAGTCGTCGCCGAGGGCGTCGAGCAGGTCGTACTGCGACTGGCTGTTGCGGTAGAGGCTTTCGAAAACGGGCAGCATGCGGGCGTAGCGTTCGGTCCATGCGGGATCGGGCAGGATCTCGTCGCCGTGGCGCACGAAGGCGCGGACGGCGTCGTCGAGCCGACCGAAGCGGCCGGTCGCGGTCGCGGCGAGCGCGGCGCAGCCGACGACGCCGCATTCGGGCTCGTCGGGCACGACGATCGGGACGCCGTAGACGCTCGCCTTGATCTCGAGCCAGAGCCGCGTCCTGCTGCCGCCGCTCGCGGCGATGATCCGTTCCAGCTTGCGTCCGGACGCGGCCTCCATGATGCGGAGATGGCGCGCGGCGGAGAATGCGACGCCTTCCATCACCGCGCGGTGAAGATGCGGCAGGCCGTGGCGCGCGGTGATCCCGAAGAACTGGGCCCGGGCGTTCCGGTGTCGGCCGAGACGCTCGCCGGCGAGGTAGGGGAGGAAGAACAGCTTGTCGGCGCCGGCGGGCGCTTCGGCGGCCCGGTCGGCGACCGCGCCGTAGCCGATCGCTTTCTCGTGGATCGCGCGGCGGGCCCAGCGCATCGCGTCGCCGCCGGAATCGAGCAGCACGAAGGCGCCCCACACGCCGTCGGCGATCGCGACGTTGCTGATCTCGGCGTCGAGGATCGGCGCCGGCAGGATCTGCGTGACGATCGTCGAGGTGCCGGTGACGTCGGAGCCGAGGCCCGGCCGGCTGGCGCCCGAGCCGAGCAGGGCGACCGGATAGTCGCCGCCGCCGACCAGGACCGGCAGGCCGCGTGGCAGGCCGGTGGCCGCGGCCGCGAGGGCGGTGACGTGGCCGAGGATCTCCCCCGGCATCCGGATCGGCGCCAGCTTGTCGCGGTCGAGGCCGAGCCGGTCGATCATCGTCGGCGACCAGTCGGACGTCGCCGGATCCATCAGGAAGGAGCAGGACGCTTCCGTCCAGTCGGTCGCCCGCTCGCCGGTCAGGCGGAAGTTCACGTAGTCCTTCGGCATGAGAACGGTGCGGGTGCGGCCGTAGCGGTCCGGATCGTGGTCGCGCAGCCATTGCAGCTTGAAGCCGGGCCAGGCGGGCGTCGGCGGGTTGGCGGAGAGCGCGAGATCGCGCGCCGGCGCCCACGTGCGCTCGAAGCGTTCGACGTCGGGCAGCGTCCGCTTGTCGTTCCAGAGCGGCGCGGTGTCCCGGACGAGTTCCCCGTCGGCGTCGAGCAGCACCGTCGCGTGCATCTGGCCGCAGGCGCACAGGGCCTCGATGCGCCCGACATCGGCACCGAGCGATCCCGTGAGGCGGCGCACGACCTCGACCACGCCGTCCCACCAGTCGGCCGGCCGCTGTTCCGACCAGCCGTATTGCGGGACGATCTGCTCGTGTTCGCGGCCCTCGATCCGGACCACGCCGCCGCGCGCGTCGACCAGCGCCGCCCGGACGCTGCCGGTGCCGACGTCGATCGCGAGGACGAGCGGGCCGCTCACCGCGTGCGGCCGCCGGTCAGCGACGGATCCACTGCGTTCCCTGCTGCAGCAGCACGGCGAGCATGATGATCACGCCCATGCAGACGTCCTGGCTGTAGCCGGGAACGCCGGCCAGATTCATGATGTTGCCGATCATGCCGAGCACGAGGACGCCGAGCAGCGTGTTGACGACGCCGCCGCGTCCACCGGTGAGGCTCGCGCCGCCGATCACCACCGCCGCGATCACCTGGAGCTCGGCGCCGACGCCGACCGTCGCCGAACCGACGCCGGAGCGTCCGGTCGAGATCACGCCGGCGACCGCGGCGAGCGCGCCCGAGATCACGTAGACGGCAAGGATGAAGCGGGGCACCACGATGCCGGACAGGCGCACGGCCTCGATGTTGGAGCCCGTCGCACGCACCAGACGGCCGAACCGCGTGAGCCCGAGCACGACGCCGGCGACCGCGAACACGGCGAGCATCAGCAGCACCGGATCGGGCACGCCGAACAGGAAGTCGTTCGCGAAATCCATGAGCGGCTGGCCGTTGTCGCTCACCATGATCGGCTGGCCGCTCGACAGGATCAGCGACACGCCGCGCGCGATCGTCATCACCGCGAGGGTCATGACGAAGGGCGGCAGGCCGAGAAAGGCGACGGTGACGCCCGACAGCAGCCCGCACGTCATGCCGGCCAGGATCGCGACCGGGAGCGCGATCGCGGGGCCGTACTGCACGAACATCATCGCCGACACGACGCTGCCGACCGCGGCGACCGAGCCGACCGACAGGTCGATGCCGCCGGTCAGGATCACGAACAGCATGCCGACCGACATGATGCCGGTTCCGGCGACCTGCCGGAGCACGTTCATGATGTTGCCGACGGTGAGGAAGTCGGGCGACTGCCAGGTCGCGCCGGCGACGATCAGCACGAAGATGACGAACGTGCCGTAGCGCCGGAAGGCCGCGACGGGGTCGATGCGGCGGCGGGTTCCCCCCGTGCCGACCCCCGGTGTTGCGATCGTGCCGTCTGCCATGGTCCAGGCGCTCCGTGTTCGACCGGCGATCCGCGCCGTCAGTGCACCGCTTCGACGGCGGCTTCGCCCACGCCCGCGCCCGTGCCCGCGTCGTTCCGCATCGCGAGCGTCAGCAGGTTTTCCTCGGAATAGTCGGCCGGCCGCAGCTCGCCGCGCAGCCGGCCTTCGCCCATCACGAGGACGCGGTCGCAGAGACCGAACAGTTCGAGATGCTCGGACGAGATCACCAGAACCGCTTTCCCTTCGGCGGCCATCCGGTGCACCAGCGTGTAGATC
>CAXUBA010000170.1:0-6101 GCA_964249205.1 uncultured Acetobacteraceae bacterium
GATCTACACACAGCCCGGCTGCCCCTACTGCGCGCGCGCGCTCCGGCTCCTTCGCGATCGGGGCGCTGACATCACCGAGATCGACGCGCCGCACGGCACCGAGAACCGGCGCCAGGCGATTGCGCGCTCGGGCGGCCGCACGAGCGTCCCGCAGATCTTCGTCGACGGCTCGCATGTCGGCGGCTGCGACGACCTGATGGCCCTCGATCGTCGCGGCGGGCTCGACGCGCTTCTGGGAGCCGCCTGAGCCGGGCATGATCCGTTACCAGTTGCGCTGCGCGCGCGGGCATGAGTTCGAGGGCTGGTTCCGGAGTTCGGCCGGTTTCGACGGGCAAAACACGTCGGGCCTCGTCAGCTGTCCGGAATGCGGCAGCACCGAAGTCGGTCGCGCGCTGATGGCGCCGTCGATCCTGGCGGGCGGTGGGCGCGAGCCGGCACGCGGCACGCCTGCGGAGGCGGAGACTCTGGCGCACAAGTCGGTTGCGGCCGCTCCGAGCCCGTCCGTTCCCGTTCCGGACGCCGTCCGTGCGCTCCTGAGCCGCATGCGGGACACGGTGGAGCGACACTGCGATTACGTCGGGCCCGCTTTCGCCGACGAGGCGAGACGCATGCACCGCGGCGACCGCGAGGTGCGGGCGATCTACGGCGAAGCGACCGATGCCGAACGGGAGGCGCTTGCCGACGAGGGAGTCGAGGTGACCCGCATCCCCTGGCTGCCGCGGGCCGACAGCTGATGGGCGCGGCCCTTCGTTGGGCCCGTTGGCTGGTCCCCGCCGCCCTCGGGAGCGCGTTGTGGGCCGGGGATGCCATCGCCGCGCCCGCCTCCGACGGACCTCGCGTTGACGGACGATGGCTGACCGCGACCCGCGACGGGGTGATCGACGTCCGGCCCTGCGGCCGGGCGATCTGCGGCTTCATCACCGGGATGGTGTACGAGGGGGCGAAGCCGACCGACGTGTGGCATCGGCCGCAATGCGGGCTCAACCTGTTGATCGACATGCTGCCGGAAGGCGACGGGTGGTCGGGTCGGGTCCTCGATCCGGACAACGGGCACACCTACGCGGCTCACGTGCGCCTCGCGCCGGACGGAACGTTCAAGCTTCACGGCTATGTCGGAATCTCGCTGTTCGGCGCGACGCAGACCTGGACCCGCTTCGACGGCGGCCCGATCGGCCCCGACTGCAAGATGGCCGGTCGCGGTCGCTGAACGCCGGCCGGGTTGTCGGGCTGGCGCCGCCGGTCTATGGGACCGGCATTCGCTGCGCCCGGACGATGTCCGTGAGCGCGCCATCCCGCCAGCACTGAAGCGCGCCGATGTCCGCCATCGAACCACGTCCGACCGGAGCCAGCCGGATCGTCATGAAATTCGGTGGCACGTCGGTGGCCGACCTTGAGCGGATCCGCGCCTGCGCGCGTCGCGTCGCGTCGCAGGTCGCCGGGGGCGACCAGGTCGCCGTCGTGGTGTCCGCGATGGCGGGCGTGACGAACCAGCTGGTGAACTGGTGCCAGGGCCTGGCGCCGATGCACGACGCCCGCGAATACGATGCGGTGGTGGCGACGGGCGAGCAGGTGACGTCCGGGCTGCTCGCGATCGCGCTCGGGGAACTCGGCATCGACGCGCGGTCCTGGCAGGGCTGGCAGATCCCGATCCGGACCGACGAGGCGCATGGCGCGGCACGCATCCGCGCGATCGACGCGGGCCCGCTCCGGCGCGCCCTCGAGATCGGCCAGGTCGCGGTGGTGGCGGGCTTCCAGGGTGTCGGACCGGACGGGCGGGTGACCACGCTCGGACGCGGCGGCTCCGACACGTCCGCGGTCGCGCTCGCCGCCGCGATCGAGGCGGACCGTTGCGACATCTACACCGACGTCGACGGCGTCTACACGACGGATCCGCGGATCGTGCCGAAGGCGCGCCGGCTTCCGCGGATCGCCTACGAGGAGATGCTGGAACTCGCCTCGGTCGGGGCCAAGGTCCTGCAGACAAGAAGCGTGGAGCTCGCGATGAAGGAGCGGGTGCGCGTCCAGGTGCTGTCGAGCTTCGGCACGCTCGCGGTCGGCACCGGCGGCACACTGGTGGTGGACGAGGATGAGATCGTGGAAAAGGAACTGGTCGCAGGCATCGCCTACTCGCGCGACGAGGCGAAGATCACCGTGCGGCACGTCCCCGACCGGCCCGGGATCGCCGCGTCGGTGTTCGGGCCTCTCGCCGCTGCCCACGTCAACGTCGACATGATCGTCCAGAGCACGGGCGAGGACGGGCTGACCGACATGACCTTCACGGTCGGCAGCGCCGATCTCGTGCGGGCACGATCGATCCTCGAGGAGAATCGTACGCTGATCCGCTACGGCGATCTGCAGACCGATCCGGATGTCGCGAAGATCAGCGTGGTCGGGATCGGCATGCGCAGCCATGCCGGAGTGGCGTCGACCATGTTCCGCACCCTCTCCGAGAAGGGCATCAACATCCAGGTGATCTCGACGAGCGAGATCAAGGTGAGCGTCCTGGTCGCGTCCGATTACACCGAGCTTGCGGTCCGCGCGCTTCACACGGCGTATGGGCTGGACAGCCAGGGCTGACGAGGAACGAGCCGCCATGGACATGCACGCCTCGCCGCTCTCGGATCCCGCCGCTATCGCTGATGCGAGGCGTGAGTTCGACCTTCTCTCGGCCCGGGGCACCGCGTTCCTTGGCACTCGCCACGCGATCCTTGGCGGCGCGATGAGCTGGGTCTCGGAGCGAAACCTCGTCGCCGCCATCTCGAACGCCGGCGGCTTCGGCGTGATCGCGTGCGGCGCAATGACGCCGGACCGGCTCGCCGAAGAGATCGCGGCGACGCACGCGCTCACCGATCGGCCGTTCGGCGTCAACCTCATCACCATGCATCCCGATCTCGCGGATCTCGTCCGCGTCTGCCTCGAAGGGCGCATCGGCCATGTGGTGCTCGCGGGCGGCATCCCGCCCGGCTTCGCGGTCCGTGCGGTCAAGGACGGCGGCGCAAAGCTGATCTCGTTCGCGCCGGCCCTCGTGCTCGCCAAGCGTCTGGTGCGTTCGGGCGTCGACGCGCTGGTGATCGAGGGGTCGGAAGCGGGTGGCCATATCGGCCCGGTCTCGCTGACCGTGCTCGCCCAGGAGATCCTGCCGCATATTGAGACGGTGCCGGTGTTCGTGGCCGGCGGCCTCGGACGGGGCGACGCGATCCTCGGGCTGCTCGAGATGGGTGCCGCGGGCGCGCAGCTCGGGACGCGCTTCGCCGCGGCCACGGAATCGATTGCCCACGCCAACTTCAAACAGGCCTTCATCCGCGCCAACGCGCGCGACGCGATCCCGTCCGTCCAGGTCGACGACCGCTTTCCGGTGATCCCCGTACGCGGGCTCGTCAATGCCGGCACCGCGCGGTTCCGCGCCCACCAGGCGGACACCGTGCGCCGCTTCGCCGATGGTGAGCTGAGCCGCGAGGACGCGCAACTCGCGATCGAGCGTTTCTGGGCCGGCGCGCTGCGGCGGGCGGTGATCGACGGCGACATCGAGAACGGCTCGGTAATGGCCGGGCAGTCGGTCGGGATGGTGACCGCGATCCAGCCCGTCGCCTCGATCCTCGACGAGCTGGTCGAACAGGCGGTGACCGCGATTGCGCTGCGCCGGGCGGGTCGCGCCCCCTCGCCGCGTCGCCCGGGCGACGGCACGTCCGCGCCTGTCGGGGACGGCGCGACCGCCTCGCTGCCCTGAGGTCGGGCGGGTGGCCGCGTCCGGATCGTCGACGCGTCACCTCCTGACGCGGCTCCGCATCGCATCCGCCGCGGGTTCGCTCCGCCTCGCCGACCTGCCGGACATTATCTCCGCCGAGCTCGGGGCTGCGGTCTGCTCGATCTATCTCGTCGAACCCGGAGGCGATCTCGTTCTCCGCGCGACCACGGGGCTTCGCGCCGGCGCGGTCGGGGTGACGCGGCTCCGGGTCGGGGAGGGGATCGTCGGCCAGGCGGTGGCCACCGGCGAGGCCGTGAACGTCGCTGACGCGCGAACCCACCCGGCCTTCGCCCGCCGGGACGAGACGGGGGAGCTCGCCTTCCGGTCCATGCTCGCCGTTCCGATCAAGCGGGCCGGCGCCGCGCTCGGCGCGCTGGTCGTCCAGGGTTCCGCCCCGAACACCTTCCCGGAGGACGACGAGGAGGCGCTCGCGACCGCCGCCATGCTCCTGGCGGAGATCATGAGCGCGCGGAACCCAAGGCTCGCGGCGGCCGAGCTCGACGGAAACGCCGGGCCGCCATCGCCACGTCATTTCCGGGGCGTGTCGCTTTCGGGCGGGATCGTCCGCGGCCGGCTCCTGCTCGGACCCGACGCGCGGAAGCCGGGATTGCTGGACGCGTCCGATCCGGAGCGGGAAGAGGAGCGGCTCGATCGCGCCATCGCGCGGATGCAGGACGACCTCGATGCGCTGCTCCGGACCGGACGTCCCGACGGGGAAACGGCCGATGCTGCTGCCGCGCGCGACGTGCTCGACGCGACGAGGCTGCTCACCCGCGGCGCCGGCTGGATCCGGAGGGTGCGCGAGGGTCTTGCCGAGGGACTGTCCGCGGA
Source organism: uncultured Acetobacteraceae bacterium (assembly GCA_964249205.1). GTDB lineage: Bacteria > Pseudomonadota > Alphaproteobacteria > Acetobacterales > Acetobacteraceae > CAXTPV01. Next base: position 4,577 of record CAXUBA010000170.1, read on the forward strand.
GGCCTCGATCGACCGCGTCCTGCAGAGCCTCCGCCGCCGCATGCGAGCGCTTGCGGATCCCGGCCTCCGGGAACGCTTGTCGGACCTCGAGGACATCGGCGCGAGCCTTCTCACGGCCCTCGCCGAGGGAAGCGCCGACGCGAACCAGCCGCTCCCGCCCGATACGGTGCTGCTCGTGCGGCGGCTCGGTCCGGCGAAGTTGCTGCACTGGCACGCGCGCGGCATCGCAGGCCTCGTGGTCGAGGAGGCCAGCCCCGCGGGTCACGCCGCGATCCTGGCCCGCTCGCTCGACATCCCCGCGATCGGCGGCGTCGCCGGCGCGGTGGATGCCGCCGAGGACGGGCAGGAGGCCATCCTCGACGGGGACGAGGGGCATCTCTTCCTGCAGCCGGAAGCGGAGATCGTGCGGATCTACGCCCGCCAGCTCGGCGGGCGGGAGGCGCTAGCCGCCGAACGCGCGCGACTGCTCGACGTCGCGGACCGGACGGCCGACGGCGTCGGGTTCCGGCTCGAGCTCAACGCCGGCCTGCCCCAGGAGGTCGGGCTTCTCGCGACCACCGGCGCGAAGGCGATCGGCCTGTTCCGCACCGAGATCTTTGTTCTCGCACGCGGCGCGATCCCGATCGAGGTCGATCAGGAGCGCTTCTACGGGCGGGTTCTCGACCGGGCAGCCGGCCGGCCAGTGACGTTCCGGACGTTCGATCTCGGCAGCGACAAGATGATCGGCGACGCCGTCGGCGCCGAGGAAGCGAACCCGGCGATGGGGTGGCGCTCGCTCCGGGTCGGGCTCGACGAGAAAATATCTTTTGTGACGCAGCTTCGCGCGCTGCTCCGTGCCGCATCGGGCCGTCCGTTCCGCGTCATGTTCCCGATGGTCGCGACGGTGGCCGAGTTCCGGGCCGCCCGTGCCGTTGTCGAAGCCGAGCGCCGCGCCCTCGGGACGGCCTCTTCGGTCGAGATCGGTGCGATGCTGGAAGTGCCCTCGTTGCTGTTCGACCTCCCGGCGCTGTTCGAAGCGGCCGATTTTGTGTCGATCGGCTCCAACGACCTCATGCAGTTCCTGTTCGCCGCCGATCGCGGATCGGGCCGCGTCGCCTCGCGATACGACATGTTCCAGCCTGCGATGCTCGACGTACTCGACCGGGTCGTCGCCGCTTCGTCGCGGTTCGGCGCCGCGCCGCTCTCGCTCTGCGGCGAGATCGCCGGGCGACCCGTCGAGGCCGCGACGTTGCTCGCGCTCGGCATCACGACCCTATCGCTGCCGCCGGCATCGCTCTCGCGCGTGAAGGCGGCGCTCGTCGACGTCGATCTCGGACGGCTGCGGGATCGGCTCGCCGCGGCGCGCGTTGTCGCGCTATGTCCCGCCGACCTCCGCCGAACCGTCGCGCAATCGCTTTCGGGCCTGTATCGGGCGGCGTGACCGCCGTCGTTCTCGCGGTCGCCCTGGCCCAGGCGGGCGGGCTCGCGCCCGGCGCAGCCGCCGGTGGCGGCCGTCGATCTGCACCCAGGTGACCGACAGCGCGCC
>CAXUBA010000171.1:0-1825 GCA_964249205.1 uncultured Acetobacteraceae bacterium
CCATATGGAACGGCGGATTCGAGGTGCCGGTTTTCTGGGCATCGCCGCGACTGATCGGCGCTGCTCGGAGGACATCAACATCATGCCGCATCGTTTCCTCGTCGCTCTCGCGGCGCTCGCCCTCGCGGTGCCGGCGGCGGCGCAAGACACGACGGCCGCGACCGGCGCGTCCTCGAACGCGGCGTCCGGCGGCGTGCCGTCGAACGGCAACGTGAGCGGCGGGCGCGATCATCAGCCGGGGCAGCCCGAGGTGCGGACGCGCGAAAGCGCCGCGGGCATCGCCCCGCGCGCGGTCGGCCAGCAGGACCGCGATCTCGACGCGATCGGCAAGCAGCTTCTCGACGAAACGCCGAAAAGCCCCGCGGGCACCACGCTGCAGACGGGTGGCGGCACGGCGCCCTGACGGGCCGCATCGGAGCGGCATCACCCTGAGCGCGCCCGGCCCGCGCGGCGCGACGTCGGCGCGCCCAACGAACGACATGCTGTGGCACGCTCGATGAGCGCGGCCCTCGCCGAGAAGCCAGCGCCGACCATCCTCGGCTCCATCCGTGCGGGCGCCAGGCTGCCGCCGGCGATCCCCTACCTGATCCGCGTTTCGGCCGCGACGATCATCACGCTGTGGCTCGCCTTCTTCCTCCAGCTTCCGACGCCCTTCTCGGCGGTCACCACCGTGTTCATCGTCGCCAACCCGGTGCGCGGCGCCATCGTCTCGAAGAGCGCGTGGCGTCTTCTCGGCACCGTCGTGGGTGCGGCCGCGGCGGTGGTGCAGTTCGCGCTGTTCGGCCAGGCGCCGCTCCTCTTCTTCCTGTTCATGGCGGTCTGGGTCGGGCTCTGCTGCGCGGCGTCCTCGCTGCTCCGCTTCTTCGCGAGCTACGGCACGGTGCTCGCCGGCTACACGATCGTGATCGTCGACGTCGGCGGGCTCGCCGACCCGAGCGGGGCACTGCTGACGGCGCTGTTCCGGATCTCGGTGGTGGCGCTCGGGATCGTCGTCACCGGCCTCGTCTTCCTGCTCACCCAATCGGTGCCGCAGGTCGAGGAGCTCGAGGCGCGGGTCGTCGGAGGCGCCGTCTCGCTCGCGGCACTGGTTCGCGACGTGCTCGCCAAGGCCGCGGATCTCGAAACGGTCCGGACCCGGCGTCGCGACCTGTCGCTCGCCTTCGCCGCATTGGAACAGTCGATCGTCCTGGCCGGCGCCGACAGTCTCGACATCCGCAACCGGGATCTCTCGCTCCGCTACGCCCTGACCCGTCTGACCGGTGCGCTGCAGAGCGGGGTGCATGCGGCGCAACGGATGGTCGAAGGCGGCGATACGGCTTCCGCCGAAGCGGCGCAGACATTCGCGGATGGGCTCGGGGCCTTCATCGACGCGTCGCAGCGGCGCGACCGCGATGGCGCCAGTCACGCGCTCGCGGACGCGCGGGTTCGGCTCGAGGCGCTGATGCGGCCGGCGGCGACGCTCGACCTGCTCGCCGCGATCGACCAGGGACGCGAAACCGTTGAGCGGCTCGGCCGCGTCCTCGGCGACATCGACCGGAGCCGGCTGCGGCAGGCCGGACCGCGGCCGAGACTGCCGCGCTTCCTCGACTGGCGCTCGGCGGCGCGGAACGGGGTTCGCGGGGCGCTCACTGTCGGCCTCGCCTGCCTGTTCTGGTACGCAACCGAATGGCCGTCCGGTCCGACGCTGCTCGCCTATCTCGTGCCGGCGGTGGCGCTCCTGTCGAACCAGCCCTCGCCGGGCGCCGCCGCGCTCGGCTTCGCGCAGGGCACGGTCGCGGCGGTGGTGATGGCGACGCCGCTTCGGGTGTTCGGGCTTCGGGCGCCG
>CAXUBA010000171.1:1835-6090 GCA_964249205.1 uncultured Acetobacteraceae bacterium
TGCTGCTGCTGTTCGTCAGCCCGGGCATCGTCGGGCAGCTGAGCCCGCGCTGGAACGGTGTCGCGTTCTCCTACCTCATCTTCTTTAACACAAATGTCGCGCTGCAGAACCCGATGCGGTTCGAGCTCGGCCCGCTGCTCAACAACGGCGAGGCCTACCTGATGGGATGCGCGGCCCTGATCCTGGTGTTCCGGCTGCTGATCCCGCTCAACAACGTGCTCGTGGTCGACTATCTCGCGGTGTCGGTGGGCCGGGCGACGCGCCGCCTCGCACGCGGGCGCGTCACCGGCGGGCTCGGCTGGGAGAACGTGCAGATCCAGAAGATCGTGCAGATGTCGGACCGGCTGGCGCTGATGCGCTCGCCGCGCCGGGGGGCGATCGTCGAGGACGCGGCGGCCGGGCTGATGGTCGGGCGGCTGGTGAACCGCTTGCGCGCGCTGGTCGCGCCGGAGGGTGTCCCGCCCGCGATCGGCGACGCGGCGGCGGGAGCGATCGGACGCATCGCGCGGCTCGGGTCCGAGCCCGGCCTCGACGCGGACGCGATCGAGCGAGAGGCGCGCCGGCTCGCCGAGGGCGTGGACGCCGAAGCCGACCCGCGCGACGACACGGGCGGCGCCGACGAGGCAGGCCTTCGGCCGGTCTCTTCCCAGGAGACAAGGCTTCCGCCAGTCTCTTCCCAGGAGACAAGCCTTCGGCTTGATGCCGCGGCGATGATCCACGAGGCGGCGCGGCTGATCCGGCGGCACGAGGCCTTCTTCGCCAGTCGGCTGTCGATCGGGTAGACACGGGGCGTGCTGAACGAGGTCAACATCGCGGGCGTCTACGTCGCGCCGATCGCCGTCTACGGAGTCGCCGCCGTGCCGATCGCGCTGTCGGCTCGATGGGTGCTCTGGCGAACCCGGCTGCTCGACCTGTTTGCCTACAAGTCGTTCGTGACCCTGTCCCTCTACGTGATCACCGTGTCCCTCCTGATCCTCGACTTCTGAGAGGCGGCGCGGTGCTGTTCCGGACCATCCGTTTCACCGTCGCCGTCGGCCTGACGCTGCTGCTCGCGGTGGCGACCGCCGTCTTCGCGGTCGCGCTCTGGAACGCCTACATGATTTCGCCCTGGACGCGGGACGGACGCGTGCGGGTCAACGTCGTCGACGTGGCCCCTGAGGTCAGCGGCACGATCGTGCAGCTGCTGGTCCACGACAACGGCTTCGTCCACAAGGGCGACGCGCTGTTCGCGATCGATCCGTCCCGCTACCGGCTGGCGCTGGCGGAAAGCGCCGCCAGTCTTGAAAGTGCGGAGCAACAGCTGGCGCTTCGCCAAAGCGACGTCCGCCGCCGTCAGGGATTGTCGGGGATCGTCTCGGCCGAGGAGCAGGAGCAGTTCCGGAGCTCGTCGGCCGTCGCGCAGGCCTCCGTCGACAGCGCCGAGGCGTCACGCGACACCGCGTCACTCAACCTGCAGCGGACCGTCGTCTACGCGCCGGTCAACGGCTACGTGACGAACCTCCTGCTCCGTGTCGGCGACTATGTCGGCAGCGGCTCGCCGCGGATCGCGATCATCGATGCCGACAGCTTCTGGGTGTACGGCTATTTCGAGGAAACCAAGATCGCGCGCGTGCATGTCGGCGACCCGGCGACGATCCGGCTGATGGGCTACCGGGCGCTGCTGCACGGGCATGTCGAGAGCATCACGCGCGGCATCAACGACCAGAACGGATCGCCGGACCGGCAGGGACTGCAGGACGTGGACCCGGTCTTCACCTGGGTGCGGCTCGCGCAACGGATCCCGGTCCGCATCCGGATCGACCACACCCCGCCTGGTATCACGCTCGCCGCCGGGATGACCGCGTCGGTCGCGATCGGGAATCGCACGATGGACGCGCACGGTCTCCTGACGACCTGGCTCGAGGATCACCTCTGAGTTGCGTGCGCGACGCCCCGGTGCCGAGCGTCGGACGCGCGATCCGGTCGCGCGCCGCGCGCGCGTCCTTGCCGCAATGCTCGCGCTGGGGGGATGCACGGTCGGCCCGGACTACCGACCGGCGCGCGCTCCCGCGCCGGCTTTCCTCGGCACGCGGCCGCCGGATGCGGCCGCGATCGTGCGCACCGACGCGTCGCTCCGGGACTGGTGGGCGAGCTTCGGCGACCCGGTGCTCGACGTGCTGGTCGCGGACACGATCGTCGGCAATCTCGATCTCCGGCGCGCGGGCGCGCGGATCGAGGAGGCGCGCGCCGACCAGCGCGAGGCGGAGGCGTCGTTCTACCCACAGCTGTCGGGGGCGGCGTCGTTCGGCGAGCAGCACTACCCGATCAACCTCCAATACCCGCCACTGCCGGACACGACGTCGACCTTCAACAGGCAGTGGCAGCTCGGCTTGCAGGCGACGTGGGAGATCGACGTGTTCGGGCGCGTGCGCCGGCAGGTCGAGGTCTCGGCGCGCGCGGTGGACGTCTCGATCGAGGATCGCCGCGGCGTCCTCGTGAGCCTGCTCGCGCAGGTGGCGGACAGCTACGCGACGCTGCGGGCGAGCCAGGCGCGTCTGGTCATCGCGGAGCGGAACGTCCACGCCGTGGCGGATGCGCTCGCGCTGGTCGAGCGGGTGTTCACGGAGGGGCTCGGGACCAGCCTGCAGGTGGCGCAGCAGCGCGCCGAGCTCGAAAGCGAGCAGGCGACCCTGCCGCCGCTCCGGGCCGCGGTCGCGGACGCGACGCACGCGCTCGCGGTCCTGACCGGGCAGCTCCCGGAGCGCTACGCGACGATCCTCGCGGAGCCCGGGCCGCTCCCGGCCATCCCGCCGATGCCGGCAAGCCTGCCGTCGACTGTGATTGCCAACCGGCCGGACATCCGGACGGCGGAACGACAATACGCGCTCTCGGTCGCGCGGGTCGGCGTCGCAGTCGCCGATCTCTACCCGCAGTTCACCATCCCGCTGACGCTGGAGCCGACCGCGAGCGAGGTGCGTCAGGTGTTCGAGGCCGCCAACCTCCTCTGGGAGGCGTCGCTCTCGGTGACCGCGCCGATCTACCAGGGCGGTCGGCTTCGGGCGCAGGTCCGGGCGGCGAGGGCACAGGCGGAGGAGGCGAGGCTGTCCTACGAGCAGACGGTCCTGTCGGCGTTTCGCGACGTGGAGGACAGCATCACGGCTTACGAGACGGACGCCGCGCGCGAGCGGTCGCTCGCTGCCGCGGCGGCCGACAGCGAGCTCGCGCTGGAGCGCTCGGAGACTCTGTACGCGCACGGCCTCACCGGCTTCCTCGACGTCCTGACCGCGGAGCGCACGGTGTTCGCGGCCGACGACGCGAAGGCGGTGAGCGACCTCGCTCTGCTCGAGGACGCGGTCGGGCTGTATCGCGCCTTCGGCGCCGGCTGGCAGGGCGCCGACCTCGGACCGGATCTGCCCGTCACGCCGGAACAGGAAAAGGCCCTCGCGGTCCAAGATTTCTGATCGGATTGCAAAGGCCCAGCCTTTGCCGGGGTCGAAGGGGCAGCGCCCCTTTTGTCAGCGCGGCGCAAGCGTCGAGACGGTACGCACCCGCGCGAGCAGCGCCGCCCGTGCCGCCCGCGCGTCGCGTGCCAGCGACCAGAGCGCACCGAACTGCGACGGCCGCCGGAGCAGCGATCCCCCGACGCGACCGACCGCGATGCCGCCACCCGGTTCGAGCGCGATCAGCGCCGCCGGCGGCAGCGCGCGCTCGGCCGGATCGCAGATCGCGCGCAGAACGGCGAAGGGCTTCGCGTCGGCCAGCGCCGCGCGTGCCACGGCGCCGCTTTCCATGTCGAGCGCGGCGCAGCCATGCGCCTCGAACAGCAGGCGTTTCTGCTCGACGCCGGACACGACGCGTTCGCTGTGAAGCATGTCGTGCGCGGTCTGGCCGCCGAGGGCGGCCGACAGCGCAGGATCGGTCCGGAACTCGGATCCCTCGGCGATGACGCGTCCGGGCACGAGGATCGTGCCGGCGGCGACACCCGGCATGAGGCCGGCGGCCAGACCGAAGCTGACGAGCGCGGTCGCGCCGCGTTCGAGGAGGCGTTCGGCCGCGCGACGCGCGCCGTCCGACGTGCCGCCGCCGATCGCGACCTCGATGTTGCCGGGCAGGCTTCGCGCGATCCGTCCTTCGGCGAGAAGGCCGACGACGACCCCGATCAAGGCGTGAGGCCGAGCAAGACGACGACCAAAATCGTTCGTGGCGAGGAGCCGACGAGGGACGGTGACCGATCGGGCACGGAAAACCGGTCAAGGGCGGGGGTCGGTCACGGGGG
>CAXUBA010000172.1:0-750 GCA_964249205.1 uncultured Acetobacteraceae bacterium
GCACGCGCCGACCGTCGCCTCGGTCGGAACCGCGATCCTGTTCGCCGAGGTGACCGACGCGGCGCTTGCCCGCGCCCGGCCCGACGCCGCCGCCTTCGCCGGCTTCGGCCTCACCACGATCTACATCTACGCGCCGACCGGTCCGGGCACGGTGACGGCGCGCCTGTTCGCGCCGGCGGAAGGCATCCCGGAGGACCCGGCGACCGGCAGCGCCGCCGCGACGCTCGGGGCCCTTCTTCTGTCGCTCCGCGGCGACGACCGCGTCACGCTGGACGTCGCGCAAGGCGAGGCGGTCGGACGTCCCAGCCGCCTCCGCGTGGACGCCTGGCGCACCGCCGACGCCATCCGCGCCTCGGTCGGCGGCGACTGCGTGATGATGAGCGAGGGCCGATTGTTCTGCTGATCGCCGGAGCGGGACGGGCGCGGCGTCCGGAACGGCACACGGGATCGCACTGGTCAGCTTCCGCGACGAGGCTGGTGATCTCCGCGAGGAACTCGCCGCACGGCGCTCTTCGACATGCTGGCGGTTGACCGCCCCGCTCCGCACGATTGCCGGTCCATTACGGCGTCTGAAGAATGAAAGGTGCGGAAAACGGAGCGAAGTCCCGCTGGCCTCCTCGCGACGCCGACACGCTGGCGGTGATCGACGGGCGCTGCGGGGCGCTGCTCGCCCGTGCTCTCGGCTTCCCTGCCGGCCGCGCCGGCTCGCGTCGGTCGTTCCGTCACGACGAACGCAGGCCGGGCGCGGGA
>CAXUBA010000172.1:760-5972 GCA_964249205.1 uncultured Acetobacteraceae bacterium
TTGGCGAGCAGCGCCGTCCCGAGCACCGCGACCACGATCGCGAACGGCGTCGCCGGCGACGAATACAGCGTGTTGATCGACGGAATTGCCGTGGCGTCGAGGTAGGACAGAAGGGCCACCCGCGTCAGCAACGCGATCGCGCTGCCCAAGGTGAGGAGGACGACGGGCGAGCGGGCGGCCGTTTGCGGGCGGCGGAAGCTGAGCACGAGACCGAGCAGGCCAGGCAGGAACAGGGCCGTCACGATCGGCCCCAGGATGCGGCTGATCGGCCATGCGACCGGCTCGACCACCGCATCCCATCGGGAAGGCCGTCCTCCGACCGACGGATTGATCGGGCCGACCTCCTGCCGGAAGACGCGGAGTGAGAGCGGCGAGCCGACGCTCGGCAACTCGCCGAACTCGGCGCGCCCGAGATCGAGCGTGAGAAGGAGCTCGCGCGGCATGTCGCGGATCGCGTCGCGTAGGTAGACGAGGCGGACCGGCGGGGCGAGCGCCGCCCGGGGCGCGGTGCAGTGGATCATCTTCCGGTCGCACGCCCGATCGATCTCGTCGGCGAGGCGGCGGTCGAATGCGATCGTGTCGGCGAGCGATCCGTCATGGCCCGCCGCGGCGACGGCATCGCGGAACGCCCACTGGAACCAGCCGGACAGGATCTCGTCGCATGGAACGGACCGGGTTTGCCGGCAACCGACCGCGACCCACACGGCGCCACGCGGGCCATCCAGCGTCGGCGCCAGTTCCCGTGCGGCCGGACTGACGGCGTAGGCCAGACGGCGCGCGTCGCGCGGGAAGACAACGAAGCGCTGGAAGCGCGCGTGCCGGATCCGAGACAGCGCGCCATAGGCGTCGAGGAAGCTCGCGGATTTCAGGTCGACCGTCACGGGATAGCCGTAGCGGACGTCGTTGGTCAGCATGACGGCGCCGATCGAGACGCCGAATACGGATGCGGCGGCGGCGAGTGCCGCGGCGGTCGGCCACACGTCTCGTCTCACGGTCGCGCGCGAGGGCCGCGCGGCCACGACGCCGATGGCCCGAACCGTCAGCATCGAGGCAAGGGCAGGGAGGATCCAGACGCCCTCCTCGCGCGTCAGCCAGAACGAGCCGAGCACGAGCCCGAACACCACGCCGACCGCGATCTGCCTCGCGAACGGTCGGGTTCCGCGCGCTCCGTCCGGATGGTGGCTCGGCGTGAGCAGGATGACGAGGAGGCCGACGAGGGCCATTGTCTGTCCGATGTAGAGGCCCTCGCGGATCACGCGCGCCAGTGACCATGTCCAGAGCACGGGATCGAGCGCGAGCAGGGCGTAAAGCACCGTCGCGAGCCAGACCTGGCCCGCCCGGGCGATCGAGGACGCGGTCAGCGCTGCGGCGGCGAGAAATACCGCCTGCTCGGCCAGCTTCAGCGGGATGTGGGCGAGGTGGGTCACGGCGATGAAGCCGGGGTAGAACATTCCTTTGACGAAGGTCAGCGCGTCGTAGGGACCCAGCCACCGACCGGTCCCGATGCTTCCGGCAAGACGCACGAAAAGCGCGTCGTCGTCGACCGCGAACCCGATCGCGCGAACCGGGAAACCCGATCGGAGCCAGAGGCTGAAGAGCGCGATCGCGATCCAGACGGCGATCGTCGTTCGGCTGACCGAAGCGTGGCCGGGCGCGGGCGCGGGCGGGAAAGTCGCGGATCTCGCCGTCACCGGAGCGGCGTCAGTCCGGCGCTCGCCCGCATCAGCGGCCGCCGCACCGGCACGTATACCTCCGTCCGCGCCACCGCGGCGATCAGCATTGCCAGCAGCACGAAGAAGCCGACCGAGCTCAGCGTCGGCGCCGACAGCACGGCGGCGAGCAGCGAGCCCACCAGCGCGCCGCAGCACCCGTCGATCACGATCAGCGTGTCGATGTCGCAGCCGGATCGGCGCGCCGCCCGCACCCGTCGGCCAAGCGCCGCCGCGAACCACAGGATCCCGGCGATTCCTGGAAAGCCGACGCCGGCGAGCAGGCCCGGGATCAGGCTCGACGACCGGTCGCTCCCCCAGCCGACGCCGAGCCCGTAGGTGCCGAGCGCCGCGTTGATACTGTCGAGGTCGGTCGAGGTCCGCGCGTCGTAGGACGAGCTGCTTCCCTTGTTCGCGGTCGCGTCGAAGATGTCGCCGAGACTGGCGAGGATCGACGGCGCCAGCACGGTCGCGACGAAGCCGAGGAACCCCACGAGGATCGCGAGCGGGATACCGTAGCGGAGGATCGCGCCCACCATCCGGGTCGACCCGCCGGCGACCGCCAGCCCGATCACCAGCGCGGCTCCCATGAGAAGCGACACGATGCCGGTGGTCGAGGTCGACAGCAGCACACCGCAGACCGCGACGACGAAGATCACCTTAAAGATGCGCTCGCGGTGCCCCTGGATCGTCAGCCAGCCCGTGCAGCAGGCCGCCGCCGCCATGTAGGAGCCGAGCGACGACGGTTCGGCGAACGACCCGTTGATCCGCGGGATCGCGCCCATCGTCTGCCCGGTCAGGATCGCCCAGCCGGGGTTCGAATAGAACAGCGCGTCCGGATAGGGGACGTGCGCCATCTTGCTGGCGAACTGCCAGACCGCGACCGTGGCGGCGAGCCCGACGCTGAGGAGGTAGGCGTCGAGCAGCGATCGCAGCCGTATGTCCGACTTCGTCAGGAACATCGCGGTCACCACCAGGACCACGAGGTTCAGCAGCAGGTAGAAGTCCTGGTTGAGGTTCGACGAGGTCGGCTCGAGCAGCGTCAGCACGAAGGGCGGCAGCGACTTCTGCGGCCAGACGTAGACCTGACCCTCGAACAGGCGCGGCATCAGGAACGAGCTCGCGAGCGCCCACACGCCGACCAGCACGAGCGGCGCCACGATCCGCCACGAGACCGCGCCGCCCGGATAGCTCGCGCCGAGGATCATCTGCAGCAGCACGTAGAGGACGAACGCGATCGCCGGCACCAGCCCGGGCTGCACGCCGAGACTGCCCACCGTCACCGCAGCCGCCGCCTCGAAGATCGCGACCACGAACAGCAGTTGGAGCAGCCGCATCGGCCGCAGCGACCAGAGCAGGCAAAGCGGCAGGAGAACGAACGAGAAAAGGGTGACGCCCATCGACGGGTTCCGCGCGGCAAGGACCGCGAGGTTAGCACGCGGCGGCCCTCCCGTTTCAAAAGCCGTGCGACCGTGTTATAACGCAACCGGCGCGCCGGGCCGTTCGCCGCGCCGCCGAAGGAGTGACCGGACTTGCCGCTGCGCCGCCTCGCGATCCTCGGGGTCCTTCCCGCCGCCGTCCTGCTCGCCTCCGGCGCGCCCTCGATCGGCAAGCCGGCGATCGTCGACCCGACAGGGCTCCACCCGGTGCTCGACGAGGAGTTCCGCGGCAGGCTCGACGTGTCCGCGAACGGACCCGGCACGCGCTGGACCGCGCACACCCCATGGCACGGCGATTTCGGCGACGCCGCCTTCGCCGATCCAGGCCCCGACTTCCCCTTCACGGTGCACGACGGCGTGCTCCGGATCACCGCACGGACCGATGCGAAGGGCCACTGGCATTCGGGTCTGCTGTCGTCGTCCGATCCCGCGCGGCACGGCCTCCTGCCGCCCTACGGCTACTACGAGATGCGCGCGAAGTTCCCGGCCGGCCCCGGAGTCTGGCCGGGCTTCTGGCTCGACAGCCAGCCGCCGGCCGGCTCGGCCGACCCGAGCGTCGAGGTCGACGTGGTCGAGCACTACGGAAAGTTTCCCGGCGCCTTCAACTCGACGGTGACCGTCTGGCCGCACGACAAGAAGGCGAAGGCGCGTTCGGTGCAGCACATCCAGAGCGTGCCGCCGGGCACGCTCTCGTCCGCCTTCCACCTGTACGGCGCCTGGATCGATCCCCGGTGGATCATCGTCACCTTCGATCGCCGGGAAATCTGGCGGACCCCGACCCCGCCCGAGCACCGGCACGGCTTCGACATGCTCGTCGACCTCGCCCTCGGCGGCGGCTGGCCGATCAAGGGCGCCCCTAACCCGGCGGTCATGCAGGTCACGTCGCTGCGCGCCTGGGCGATCCCGGCGCGCACCGACGCGATGGACAATCCCGGCGGACCGTCCTGACCCGCCGACACCCGGGACTGCGCGTCGGCGCCGTCTCGTTTTTGTTACGTTTTCCACCCGGCGCGACCGCGATCGTGTTATGATGAGTTCTCACGCAGAGGTCGGAGGAACGGCAGCGATGCGCCTGGTGGTCGGCATTCCGACGGTGGGTCGGGCAGCGATCCTTTGCGAAACGCTCCGCGAGCTTCGCCGGCAACGCCGTCCCGCGGACGCGGTGATCGTCTGCGGCGCCACCGAGGCGGATCTCGCCGGCGCCGCCGAGGCCGACCCCGACGCGCGTCTCCTGGTCGGACGGCGCGGCCTGCCGCACCAGCGGAACGCCATCGTCGACGCGTGTCCAGACGCAGACATCCTCGTCTTCTTCGACGACGACTTCCTCGCGGCCCCCGACTATCTCGCCGCGATCGAACGTCACATGACCGCGGATCCCGGGATCGTCGTCGCGACCGGCCTCGTTCTGGCCGACGGCATCAAGGGCCCGGGTCTCACCGCCGTCGAAGGGCGCGAGATCCTTCACGCGGCCGGCGACGCGGGCGACGGCGCCGCGGGCGTCCACCCGACCTTCTCCGGCTACGGGTGCAACATGGCGGTCCGCCTCCGGCCGATGCGCGACGACGCGATCCGTTTCGACGAGCGTCTGCCGCTCTACGGCTGGCAGGAGGATGTCGACTTCTCGCGCCGCCTCGCGGCGCACGGCACCGTGGTCCGGCTCGATGCAGCGCGGGGCGTCCATCTCGGCACCAAGTCCGGCCGCACCGCCGGCGTCCGCCTCGGCTACTCGCAGGTCGCCAACCCGATCTACCTGACCCGCAAGCGCTGCGGCTATCCCGCCAAGCGCGCGCTCGAGCACATCGCGCGGAACATGGCATCGAACGTGTTCCGCTCGCCCTGGCCGGAACCGTTCGTCGATCGCGTGGGCCGCCTCCGCGGCAACCTCCTCGCGCTCCGCGACCTCGCCACCGGACGGATCGGTCCCGAACGCGTCCTCGAACTCTGAAGCAACGACATGGCGCGATGGCGCCGGATCAGAAACGCGAGGCCGCCACGATCCCGTCGGCGAAGACGCGACAAATGCGGAGCGGACGCTCGGACGTCGTCGTGCGGCGCGACGTGGCG
>CAXUBA010000173.1:0-5931 GCA_964249205.1 uncultured Acetobacteraceae bacterium
TTAGTTGCGTGCCCCGGCCACACCGCGCCGCGAAACCGGCCACTACCGCCGCGCCGACGCGGCCGAGCAGGCTCACCCCGTCGCCCGGCGCGAGCGTGTCCGTCGGCGCCGGCCGCGCCGCCTCGCGCGCTCCCGGATGCTCCACCGCGACCACAAGAAAGCCCGTTTCGCGCTCGACCGTGGCGACCGTCGCCGACGCGAACGGGCTCGACGGCTCCACCACCGCGAGCACGATCTCGAAGCCGAGCTCGTTCAGCTCGCGGGACAGCGTCCGCATGGCGCGCGGCTCCCGCAGCATCCCGACCGTGCCCGGATAAAGGATCAGCTCCGCAATCCGGTCGGCACCGATATGCGCCGGCAGCACGACGTGGCTCGCGCCGGCATGGACGAGCTTGCGTTCCGTCGACGGCGCCTCGCCGCGCGCGATGATCACCAGCCGCTCGTTGAGGCTCTTGGCCGACAGCGTGATGAAGACGTTCGCCGCGTCGTTCGGCAGCACGGTCGCGAGCACCCGCGCGCGCGCGACGCCGGCCTCCTCAAGCGCCCCCTCGTCGGCGGCATCCGCCTCGACCACGAGAACACCGTCGAGCCGCGCATCCGCGCATCGCCCCGCGTCCTGGTCCACGACCACGAACGGCGCGCGCGCGGCCGCGAGGTCGCGCGCCAGCATCCGGCCGATCCGCCCGTAGCCGCACACGATCGTGTGCCCCGTCAGCCGTGCGATGTCGCTCTTCATCCGTCTCGTTCCGAACACGTCCTGGAACGAACGGACAGTGATGAACTGCACGAGCGCGCCGGTCACGAAGATGATTCCCGTGCAGCCGAACAGGATCAAGCCGATCGTGGTCGCGCGCAGCATCGACGTGTCGATCGGGCGGACCTCGTCGTAGCCGACGGTGAACACCGTCAGCACCGTCATGTAGAACGCGTCGGCGGGCGGCCACCCTTGCGCGACGTAGGCAGCGATCGCGACGGCCGCGACCAGCACGACGAAGATGATGCCGCCGGCAAGATTGCGGGCCGGACCCGCGAGATCCTGCGGCGGTGCGAACCGCCGGCCGCCGGAAGCGGTCACGCGGTCCGGGCTCAAGGCGGCGGACGCTGTTCGAGCGTGAACTCGATCTGCTCGTTGAACACCGACGGGACCGGCTTGCCGTCCTCGATCGCCGGACGAAAGCGCCAGCGCGCGACGGCGCGACGTGCGGCGTCGTCGAGCGCCGTGTAGCCCGAGCTCGACGCGACATCGACGGCGGCCGCATGCCCGTCCGGCGCGATGCTGACGATCAGCCCGACCGTACCCTCCTCGTGACGCATGGCAGCCGCGCGCGGATAGGCCGGCGGCGTGTTGATCCGGCCGTCCTCGGGCGACGCGGGAACGACGTTCGGACCCGACACGATGCCGGTGCCGGGATCGCCGTCCGCGTCGAGGTTGACCTCGGGCGCGCTCTGCGACGGCGGCGACGGCGTGGTCGCAGGCGCCGCCGACTTGGCCGGAGGCGCGTTCTCGCCGGTCTGCGTGCCGGACGCGGATCGCACGCGATCCGCGGCAAGCGGCGAGCTGATCGGATCGGGCGGCGGCTTGCCCTGCGGGGCGTCGGTCGGCGTCGCCTCGGGACGCGCCGCCTTCATCGGCCGGCTGCCGCCGACGGTCGGGGTGTTCTGCTCGATCAGCGCGATCGTCGCCTCGGGGGGCGGCCCCGGGACACGTGGCGGCGCCGGCGCACCGAACAGCACGCGCGCGATCCGCGGCGCCTCGATCAGCCCCGCCGCACCGATGACGTGGGCCGAAACCGCGAGGATCGCGAACGGAACGAGGGCGCGCCGCGCCGCCCGCCTGCCGGACTGACGCCCGATCGGCGTCCGCCCCGCGGGCGCTCCCGACGCGGCGCCAGGCGGACCGATCGGGAGCACCGGCTCCCGGTTCAAAGCACCACCACCCCCGTGTGCTTCGCCTTCTCCTCCGGCTCGACATGGATCGTGACCACGAGATCTTCCATTTGCGACCGAAGCGCGCTCTCGACGCGGTCGCAGATGTCGTGTGCGTCCTCGACCGTCATCAGCCCCGGCACGACGAGATGGAATTCGACGAAGGTGAGCCGGCCGGCCTGTCGCATCCGGATGTCGTGCGCCTCGATCGCGCCCGCGGCGCTGCCGCCGACCAGCGTCCGGACCTGCTCGAGCATCGCGGGATCGGCCATCTCGTCCATCAGTCCCGCGACCGAGCTCCGCATCAGGAGATAGCCCTGCCGGAGCACGTGGCCGGCGATCAGCGCCGCGAGCACGGGATCGATCCGCACCTCGCCGGTGACCACGATCAGCACGATGCCGGCGAAGACGCCGCCCGAGGTCGCGACATCGGTCAACAGGTGGCGCCCGTCCGCGCGCAGCGCGGGCGAGCGAAAGCGCCGCCCGGCCGAAACGAGCACGGCGGCCCACGCACCGTTCAGAATCGTCGCCGCGCCGTTGACCGCGAGGCCGCGCCACGGCGTCTCGATCGGCAGCGGATGCAGCCACGCGATCCACGCCTCGTGCAGGATCGCGACCGCGGCGATCGTGATCAGCACCCCCTCGATCACCGCGGCGAAGAACTCCGCCTTGTCGTGACCGTAAGGGTGGTTCTTGTCGGCCGGCATGGACGCGAACCGCACCGCACCGTAGGCGAGCGAGGCGGCCGCGACGTTCACGATGCTTTCGAGCGCGTCGGAATAGAGCGCGGCACTTCCCGTGATCCGCCAGGCAAGCCCCTTGAGCAGGAACACGATCACGCCGACCGCAACGCTCCCGGCCGCGATCTGCGTCCTCGACAAGCTCCCCCTCCAAGCGTGCGGCCCGACGACGTATCGGACGGCGGCGGCGATGCAGGCAAGCCTGTCGTCCGGCGCGGCGTGACCCTGGCGGCGGCGGCGGCGGCCGACGCGGCGCCGCTAGACCCGGAGCGACGCCGGGATCGACAGGCCGAGCCGGTCCGGGATGTCCCAAACCTCGCGCACGGAGCGGAGCGGCCGGAAACCGGCGCGGAGATAGGCCGGAAGCGCCCGCGGGTGGTCGGCCGTGCAAGTGTTCACCCGCACCGCGCGCGGGCTCGCCGACCAGGCCGCATCGACCGCTGCCCGCAGAAAGGCGGTGCCGAGCCCCGCGCCGATGCAGTGCGGCATCAGGCCGAAATAGGCGAGGTTCACGTCGCCGGCGCGTCCGTCGAGCTCGAAGAACCCGGCCGGCTCGCCGTCACGGTAGAGCACGTGGATCGCGATGAAGGGGGAGGCGAGGAGACGCTCGATCTCCGCCTCCGGGGCGACGCGACGCAGCCACCAGCAATAGGGACCGCCGACGGTCGCGTACAGGTAGCGGTAGAACGGGACCGTCGGCGCCCCGGCGCGCACCAGCGAGACGCCGGCCGGGAACGCCGCCGCCGCGTCGACCGGCGGCGCCTCCATCCGGAGGAACGTGACGTTGACCGCGATCCTGGTGCGTGGACCCTCGTCGTTCCGCGACGGGATCGGCAGCGTGACCAATCCCGCGCTCCTCAGTCGTCGAGGAAGGAGCGGAGCTTCCGGCTTCGGCTCGGGTGCTTCAGCTTGCGGAGCGCCTTTGCCTCAATCTGCCGGATCCGCTCGCGCGTCACGTTGAACTGCTGGCCGACCTCCTCGAGCGTGTGATCGGTGTTCATGCCGATTCCGAAACGCATGCGCAGCACGCGCTCCTCGCGCGGCGTCAGCGACGAGAGCACGCGCGTCGTCGCCTCGCGAAGGTTCGCCTGGATCGCCGCATCGAGCGGGATCACCGCCGCCTTGTCCTCGATGAAGTCGCCGAGATGGCTGTCCTCCTCGTCGCCGATCGGCGTTTCGAGCGAGATCGGCTCCTTCGCGATCTTCAGGACCTTCCGCACCTTCTCAAGCGGCATGCCGAGCTTCTCGGCGAGCTCCTCCGGCGCCGGCTCGCGACCGATCTCGTGCAGCATCTGACGCGACGTACGGACAAGCTTGTTGATCGTCTCGATCATATGCACGGGAATGCGGATCGTGCGCGCCTGGTCGGCGATCGATCGCGTGATCGCCTGGCGGATCCACCATGTCGCATACGTCGAGAACTTGTAGCCGCGGCGATACTCGAACTTGTCGACCGCCTTCATCAGTCCGATGTTGCCTTCCTGGATCAGGTCCAGGAACTGCAGGCCGCGGTTCGTGTATTTCTTGGCGATCGAGATCACCAACCGAAGGTTCGCCTCGATCATCTCCTTCTTCGCGCGCGCACTGTCGCGCTCGCCGCGGCTCACCGTCTGGTAGACGCGCCGGAACTCGCCGATCGGCAATCCGGCTGACGTCGCGACCTCGCCGAGATGCTGGCGGATCGACGCGATCTCCTCGAAGTGCCGCGACGCGAAGTTCTTCCATCCCTTGCCGGGCAACGTCGCGACCGACGCGATCCAGTTCGGGTCGAGCTCGTGGCCGCGATACTTGAGCAGGAAGTCCTCCCGGCTCACCTTGCAGCTTTCGGCGAGCCGGAGCAGCTTGCCTTCGAGCGCGTTCATCTTTTGGTTCTGGTGCTTCAGCGCCTGCACCAGTTCCTCGATCCGGTTGTTGTGCAACCGGACCTGCTCGACCTTGCCGACCAGCTCTTCCCGCAGCTTCTCGTAGGCGCGCTCCGACTTGTCCGACATGTTCTCGCCGGCGGAGAAGCTTTCGAGCCGCTTGTTCTCGGCCTTCGACAGTTTCTTGTAGAGGGCCTCGATATCCTCGAAATTCGCGAGGACCTCCGGCTTCAGCTTCTCTTCCAGCGCCGAAAGCGAGAGACCGGCGCCCTCGCCCTCCGCCTCGTCCTCGATCTCTTCCCGGGTCGGCGCCTCGAAATTGTCAGCCGCCCCGTCCGGCGCACCCTCGCCGACCTCGTCGGCCGACGGCGCGCCGCCCGCCTGCGTCGCCTCGAGGTCGATGATGTCACGAAGCAGGATGTTCCCCGCCTTGAGCCGCTCGTGCCAGTTGATGATCGCGCGGAACGTCAGCGGGCTCTCGCAGAGCCCGCCGATCATCATGTCGCGGCCGGCCTCGATCCGTTTCGCGATCGCGATCTCGCCTTCGCGCGACAGCAGCTCGACCGAGCCCATTTCGCGGAGATACATCCGGACCGGGTCGTCGGTGCGGCCGAGGCTCTCCTCGTCGACGTTGCCGGTCTGCTCCTCGGCTTCCGGCTCCTCAGCACGGTCGGCAGGCTTGACCTGCTCGCCTTCCTCCTGATCCTCGCCCTCGACGACCTGGATGCCCATCTCGGACAGCGACGCCATGACGTCCTCGATCTGCTCCGAAGACATCTGGTCGGGCGGCAGGACGGCGTTCAGCTCGTCGAAGGTGATGTAGCCGCGCTCCTTGCCGCGCGCGATGAGCCGCTTCACCCCCGCCGACGTGACATCAAGCATCGTGGCGTCGCCATCCTGCTCGCCCGCTGCGCCGTCCGGCCGTTCCGCTGTCTTGGTCGCCATGCCGCTTTGTCCGCTCCCCTGGTCGCCCGGATACCTGCCCGAGCTCGCCCCGCTCAGGGCTCGTCGTGCTCCAACAGGAGGTTCTTCGCCCGCGCCTCGACCAGCGCGATCAGGCGAAGCTGCCTTCCATCGGTGAAGTCCTGTTCCAGCAGGGATGTGGCCAGCCGGATCTCGTCATCGAGCTTCGCGTGCTGGATCAGGCCGAAGAAGTGCCACCATCCCGCCTCCGCCGCGGCCGGCATCGCGCCAGCCCGCGCGCTCTCGCCAAGCCCGCCGGTCCGCCGAACCAGCCCTGTCGCCCGAGCCAGAAGGTGCTCCTTTCCGGAACCGCGCAGTTGGTTCATCACCGCCTCACTGTCAAGCAGGCCGGCGGCGTCGATGACGGCGTCGCGGAGCTCGGCGAGCCAGTCCGGCAGCGCGAGACGCGCCCAGGCTTCTTCCACGTCGTGGATCAGGCC
>CAXUBA010000174.1:0-5914 GCA_964249205.1 uncultured Acetobacteraceae bacterium
GCGCCGGGCGGCATCGGTTTCGGCGAGCCAGGTGCGGAGCGCGCCGACGTCGGCCCGCGCCCGGAGCAGCGCGCCGCGGTTCCGTTTCGCCTCGCGCTGCACCACCGCGAGATCGCCTTCGGCCCGCTCGGCCCGTCGCAGCAGCGCCGCCTCGTTCGCGCGCGACCAGTCGTCGAACGCGTTCGGCGGGGCGAGAAAGGCGGGCGCCAGCCGGTCGTGCCGTTCGGCCGCCACGTAGAAGCGGTTGACGCCGTCGAACCAGACGAAGCGATAGCCGGAAGCGAGCAGCCCCGGTTCCCATTCGGCGTGGGTGGGTTCGGGCGAAAGCGGGCGCGTCGCCTCGACGAGCACGATCCAAGGTCGGTGGCGGGTCCAGTCGGCGCCCCGCAGCACCTCCGCCTCGGCGCCCTCGACGTCGATCTTGAGGAAGTGGATCGCGTCCGGCGCGTGGCGTCGGCAGATCGCCGCGAGTGTCGTCACGGGGACGGTCTCGACCGCCTCGGCGAAGCCGGCCTCGCGATGACCGGTCGCGATGTCCCCGTCGAAGCAGGACAGGCCGGTGTCGCCGAAGACGTGGAACGCGCGCTCCCCTTCGGCGGCCCCGACCGCGACCGCGAGATTGATGTCGCGCGGCCGCGAGGCCAGCAGCCGGTCGAACAGCTGGCGGTTCGGCTCGACGTTGATGCCGCTCCAGCCGCGTTCGTGAAAGGCGCGCGTGACGCTGAGCTCGTCCGGATCCGCGGCGCCGATGTCGACCCAGAACCCGTGCGCGACGTCGCCGAGCGCCCGCCAGAGCATCAGGTCTTCGGCGTTCTGCGCGAAGGAAACGAAGGTCACGGGCGTCTTTCGGCCGGGGGCGGCGCTGTTTGGGGATCGGAACCGTCGTAACCGGCCGCCGGTCGCGCCGGAAACCGACGAGGAGCCCGACCCGGGCCGCGAGCCCCATGATCATGCGATCCGACGCCCGTCGGTGTCCAGGTCGGGCCGCCGAGAACGGCGGGCGGGAGGACCACTCGTCGGTCTCACGATTTTGTCATCAGCGGCCAACGTTAAAACATCATGAACACCGTCTGGCCGGGCATCCACATTCGAGAAGCCGACGTAAATAGGCACAGCGCCCCCCTGGGGTGGTTACGAGAAGGGACCGTCCGAATGGAACAACAGAACTCGTCCGCCGAGACGATCGCGGCGCCGTCGCGTCGCGATTTCAGCGCAATCGCCCGGATGTCGGCGGCAGCCGGCGTGTCGCTCGCGGCGCTCTCGGCAGCCCGTCGCGCGCACGCGGCGACGGCGATCACGGATGCCGACATCTTCAACTTCGCGCTGAACTTCGAGTATCTCGGGGCCGAGTACTACCTGCAGGCGGTCCTCGGTTACGGGCTGAAGCAGTATGATCCGTCGCTCATCACCGGCTCCGTCGGAACCCAGGGAACCGTGACCGTGCCGACCGGTTCGACGCTGGTTCCGTTCACCGACAGCGCCGTCGCCTATTTCGCCATCCAGCTGGCGAACGACGAACTCGCGCATGTCCGCTTCATCCGCGCCGCCCTCGGGACCGACGCCATCGCGGAACCGTCGATCGACTTCACGACGGCATACACGAAGATCGCCATGTCGGCCGGCCTGATCGGCGCCGGCCAGACGTTCAACCCGTTCTCGAGCGAGATCAACTTCCTGCTCGGCGCCTACCTGATCGAGGACGTTTGCGTGACGGCGCTCGCCGGCGCCGCGAGCCTGCTCCAGAGCAAGACCAATCTCGCCTACGCCGCCGGTCTTCTCGGGGCGGAAAGCCAGCAGGCGGGTGCCATTCGTGGCTTCTTGTCGCAGTTCGGCCAGGGTCAGGCGACCGACAAGATCTCGGCGCTTCGCGCGGCGCTCTCCGGCACGCCGGACGAAGGCACCGCCGATCAGAACAACAACTACAACATCAGCAACGGCGACAGCGAGGCGCAGGCCGTCCGGCGCACGCCGGCGCAGGTCCTCGCGATCGCCTACGGCGCCCCGGGCGTGACGAGCGGCGGGATCTTCCCGGCCGGCGTCAACTACTCCAACCCCGCCCTCGCATCCTCGTAACGCGCGAGCAAGCGCTGCCGTCACGACAATCAGCCTGCTGGCGACGATGGGAAAACAGACGATGATGACAATCGGAAACGAGAACGGCTCGATCGCGGAGCGCTTCGGGCGCCCGTTCGCGATGAACCGACGGAAGCTCATGAAGAGCGGCGCGCTCGCGACCGCCGGCCTGTCGGTCGGCGCCATGTCGGGAATGGGTTCGGCCTTCGCGGCCGGGACGACCTACGTGCCGTCCGACGCCGACGTGCTGAACTTCGCTCTCAACCTCGAATATCTCGAGGCGAACTACTACCTTCTCGGCGTCACCGGGTCGGCCCTGCCGGCCTCGATGACCGGCGGCGGTCCGGCGCCGACCACGCCTTCCACGACGCTCGTGCCGTTCCAGACGCAGCAGCTCGCGTCCTACTTCCTCCGGATCGCCGCCGACGAATACGCGCATGTCGGCTTCCTCCGGGACGCGCTCAGTTCGGCCGCGGTGGTGCAGCCCCAGATCGATCTCATGACCGCGTTCACGACGCTGGCGCAAGCCGCGGGGCTCATCACGGCGGGCCAGACGTTCAACCCGTTCGCGAGCGAAATCGACTTCCTCGTCGGCTCCTACATCTTCGAGGACGTCGGCATCACCGCCTATGCCGGCGGCGCGGCCTTTCTCGCGAACCCCGACAACATCGCCTACGCGGGCAGCGTCCTTGCGATCGAGGGATATCACGCGGGTGCGATCCGCGGCTATCTCGCGAGCCAGGGCGGCGGCGAGGTGACGAACGCGATTTCGAACCTCCGCGCCGCCTTGTCCGGCACGAACACGAGCAGCGTCCCGACCGACGACAACGGAACCGACCTTTCGGCGAAGGGTGGCAATCCGATCAACATCGTGAACGTCGACAGCAACGCGCAGGCGTTCCGCCGTTCGTTCAACCAGGTGCTGAACATTGTCTATGCCGGCACGAGCGCGACCGGCGGCCTGTTCTTCCCGAACGGGACGGCGGGCGCCATCAGCAACTCGTCGACGACCTACAATCCGCAGACGCCGGTCTGATCGTCCGTTCAGAGCGACCATCCCGGCCCGGGGCGACCCGGGCCGGTTTCTAGGCCGGCGCGGCGACGAGATCGATGTGGTCGACGCCGGACGCACGATGCGCCTCGAGCGCATCCTGCGATGACGCGCACGGCCGCACGCTGCCATCCGTCCCGATCACGCCAAGACGATAGCCGAGCGCCTGCAACCACCGGAGGTACTCCTCGCCCGACATCGACGAGGCGCCGGGCATCATGTTCGGCGAGAACTCCGACATCACGACCGGTCGGTCCCGACGCAGCGTGGCTTCCAGCCCGCCGAGCGCGAGGGCTTCCGCGCCCTCGACGTCCACCTTCACGAGCCCGACGGGGCGTCGTTCGTCGCCGACGACGTCGTCGAGCCGGATCATCGGAACGATCTCCGCGTCGAGGACGTCGACCCGGTCGAGCGGGGTCGTGCTGCCGTTCGAATAGGTCCGATGCAGCGCGACCGCGCCGTGCCGGAGGCCGGCAGCGACGGGCAGGAGCGACACGTGCCCGAACCCGTTCAGCTGCCGGCTCGCCTCCAGCATCCGCGCGTTCAGCGGATTGGGCTCGACCGCGAGCACGTGGCCGCCCGGCCCGACCCGCGACGCCGCGAGCATCGTGAACCAGCCGATGTTGGCGCCGATGTCGATCACGTTCAGCCCGGGCCGGAGATGCCCCTCGAACACCGCGGTGACGTGCGGCTCGTAGGATCCGGTGTCGCCGATCGGACCGCCGACCGCCGCGTCGTCGGGGTTCACGTAGAGCGAGAAGCCGGGCGTCGTCGCGCGGGGCGTCCACTTGCCTCCATCCGCCGACGCGAGACGCCGGAGCTTGAACTCCTGGCTGCCGAGATAGCCCGCGACGACGGCCGCGAGCGGTCGCCCGGCCTGCGCCAGGTGGCCGGCGCGCTCCTCCTCGCCGGGGTCGCGCCCGAGCAGCAACCGGAAGCACGCGCGAATGTCGGCCGCCGTCGCGCGATCGTCGAACGGAACGCCGGCCTTGTCGCCGGGCGGGGCCGCTCGGACCGGCGCGGTGACGCGAGGGCGCCCGATCCATCTCATGTCCATCGCTCCCGACCGCCGGAGCGCCGGAGAGTGGTCCGCGACAGCCGCCGAAGCAACACGGGGCGATGGCGGCGGCGGCGGCGGCTTGACGACGGGAAGCGGGCACGGAACATGCCTGCATGAAAGGCCGGTCGGACAGGACGCGATGACGGGCACCGGCCGCGACCGACCGCTTCGCCCGTCGTCCGAGGCGGAGTACCGCGAATGGATCGCGCGGCACGAGGCGGATCTCCATCCGCCGCCGTCGCAAGCGCTCCGCGCCCGTCCGCTCGTCAGCATCATGATCCGCGGCGACCGATCGGCGGCGGCCACACGCGCCGCGCTCGCGGCGCAGTCCTACGCCGAATGGGAGCTCGTTCCGGCGCTCGAAGACGCGTCGGGCACCTTCGTCGGCATCCTCGAGGCCGGCGACGTCCCCGCGCCCGACGCCCTGGCGCGGTTCGCGACCGTCCTCGACGGCGCGCCGGAAACCGACATCGTCTACGCCGACGACGACCTCCGCGCCGGGCGGGACGGTGCCGATCGCGCGTCGCCGCGGTTCCGAACGGAATGGGACCCGGATCTCGTGCTCGCCGGCGACGCGCTCGGCGGCCTCGTCCTCTACCGGCGCACGCTGCTCGACCGGATCGGCGCCGCCGACGCGTGGCACGACGGCTACAGGCTCGCGCTCGCGGCGACGCGCGCGACGACGCCGGACCGCATCCGTCACCTGCCGCAGGTGCTCTGCCATCTCGCGCGCCGGCGCTCGCCCGGTGCCCCGACGGTCGCGGCGGCGCAGTCGCATCTCGACGCGATCGCGCCTGGCGCCCGCGCGTCGCTTTGCGGCAACCGGCAGCGCGTCGTGTGGCCGATCCCGGACCCGGCGCCGCTCGTCACCGTGATCGTGCCGACGCGCGACCGGGCGGACCTCCTGGCGCGCTGCGCCGACGGCGTGCTCCGGCAGACCGAGTATCCCGCGATCGAGCTGCTCGTGGTCGACAACGACAGCAAGGAGGCCGACGCGCGCGCGCTGCTCGACCGCCTGTCCGGCGACGCCCGCTGCCGCGTCCTCCGGGCGGGCGGGGCGTTCGACCATTCGTCGATGAACAACCGCGCCGCGCGCGAAGCACGCGGAACCGTGCTCGTGCTGCTCAACAACGACGTCGAGATCCTGCACGGCGACTGGCTGCGCGAGCTCGTTTCGCAGGTGTCGCGCCCGGATGTCGGCGCGGTCGGCGCCAGGCTGCTGACCCGGGACGGACGGCTGCAGCACGGCGGGGTCACCATGGCACCGGGACCGATCGTCAAGCACGTGCTCGACGGCGCCGCGGGCGACGCGAGCGGCTGGGACGATCGGCTTGCCGTCGTGCGGGAATATTCGGCGGTGACGGCGGCGTGCATGGCGATCCGGCGAAACGTCTGGCGCGAGGTCGGCGGGTTCGACGCGTCGGCGTTTCCGACCTCCTACAACGACGTCGATCTCTGTTTCCGCATCGGCGCGCACGGCTACCGGGTGATCTGGACGCCGTTCGCGACGCTGACCCATCACGGCTCGGCCTCGCGCGCGCGGCTCGTGACGGACGCCGCGATCAGGGCCGACGACGCGGATCTCCGCCGTTTGTGGCGGCGGTGGTCCCGCGAGATCGAGACCGATCCGTTCTCCCATCCCGCGCTCCGGCTCTTCGACACCGTCGAAGCGCTGCTCGTCGGTTCCGAAAGGCGGACATGATGGCGGACCCGCCGGACGGCGTCGGCCC
>CAXUBA010000175.1:0-5659 GCA_964249205.1 uncultured Acetobacteraceae bacterium
AGCCCACCCCGATCGTGCCAGGTCAGGGTGCCCCCGGTCCCGTCGACCGTGTCGATCGTGAAGCGGAAGCGGTGCGAGCGCGCCGGGGCAGACGTGGCGGACGCGCTCGCGTCCCGGCGCGGGCGCGGCGTGAAGCGCCAGTTCGGGGTCCCGTCCGGCTCGCGCTCGAGGAGGATGTCCGGATCGGTCAGCGTCAGCCCGACCACGTGCACGCGACCCTCAAGCAGCGGGAGCAGCGCCACGTCGGCCGCGAGCTGACGCACATGCGCCATCACCGGCCGCGAACCGCCCGGCAGGTTCGCGACCGAAACGTCGTCGGCGACCAGGCCAGGCACCGGGAGAAGCGCGAGGCGGATCGGACCGCCGATCGTGAGCTGCCGTCCCGTGGCGCGATCGAACGCGGCCTCGATCCTGTGGCGGAACGCATCGACCGGGATCCGGCCGACCGCGAACGACAGGAGCGCGAGCACGGCCACGAAAATCGCGAGGAAGATCAGGAGCGGGTGCGGAACGGCACGGGCGCTTCTGGCGGCGTCGGACATCGCGATCTTTTCTCCGGACCGGGCCCGTCGCCGCGATCAGCCTCGCTGGAACGGCGGCTCCCGCGACGGCGCCATGAACCCGATCATGCGGAAGGTGTCGCGCATATGTGGCGGCAATCCGGCGGTCAAGCGGACCGTGCCGCCGGACGGGTGAGGAAGTGTGAGCGACCGCGCGTGAAGATGGAGCCGATCGGGAAAACCATCCATCCGCGACCGGGCCAGACCGTATTTCGGATCGCCGAGGATCGGGGTGCCGATCGCTTCGCAATGGACGCGGAGCTGATGGGTACGGCCGGTGAGCGGCTGGAGCTCGAGCCAGGCCATCTTGCGGGCGGCGCTGTCGAGCGTCCTGTATTCGGTGCGGGAAGCCGCCGCGTCCTCCTCGTCGCGGTCGGCGATCACCGTCAGCGCCCCGCCGCCGCCGCCGAGCCGGGCCAGGGCGGCATCGATCACCCCTTCGGTCGGATCGGGGCGCCCGACCACGACGGCCCAGTAGGTCTTCCGGACCGCGCGCGTGCGGAAGCTGTTCGCGAGCTTCGACGCGGCGACCGGCCCCTTCGCCAGCACCCGCAATCCGGAGGTGTCGCGGTCGAGCCGGTGGACGAGCAGCGGCCGTCGGCCCCGCGCGTCCCGGAGGCTCGCCGCCATGCCGTCGACATGTCGCACGATGCCGGGACCGCCCTGGCTCGGGAGGCCGGCCGGCTTGTCGAGGACGAGGATGTCGTCGTCCTCGTAAAGGGTGATGTCGCGGAGCGCGTCGACGTCGCGATGATCGATCCGATGCTCGGCGAGCTCCGCCGCGGCGGGCAGTGGGGGCACGCGGATCGTCTGACCGGGCGCGATCCGCGTCGCGCCGTCGACCCGATGACCGTCGACGCGGATCTGGCCCGTCCGGCAGAGCTTCTGGAGCGTGCCCTGGGTCACGGTCGGGTGATGGCGACGGAACCAGCGGTCGAGGCGGAGATCGCCCTCGTCGTCGGCCACCCTCATCATCCGGACGCTCACGTCTCGCCTCCCCGTCTTTCTCGCTTGCCGCGGGCGGCGCGAAGCCGCTCGCCGAGTGCCGCCTCGCGGCCCCGCTCGGTCGGTTGGTAGTAGCGCTGCGGCGGCATCCCGTCTGGAAAGTAGTTCTGGCCGGACACGCCGTCGGCCGTGTCGTGGTCGTACTCGTAGCCGTCGCCGTAGCCGAGCTCGCGCAGCAGCTTCGTCGGCGCGTTCCGGATGTGCGCGGGCGGCATCAGGCTGCCGGTCTCGCGCGCCGCGCGCCGCGCCGCGCCGTACGCCTTGTAGACGGCGTTCGAGCGTGGCGCGGTCGCGAGGAAGACGACCAGCTCCGCGAGCGCGAGCTCGCCCTCGGGACTGCCGAGCCGTTCGAAAGTCTCCCAGGCGGACAACGCGAGGTTGAGCGCTTCGGGCGCGGCAAGGCCGACATCCTCGGCGGCGAACCGGGTCAGGCGTCTGGCGAGGTAACGCGGATCCTCGCCACCTTCGAGCATGCGGCAGAACCAGTAGAGCGCCGCGTCGGGATCGGAACCGCGAAGCGACTTGTGCAGCGCCGAAATGAGGTTGTAGTGCTCCTCGCGATCGCGATCGTAGAGGATTGCCCGGCGGGCCAGCAGGTCGGCGAGTGCCGCGGGATCGAGCGGCGGCGCGTCCGCCGGGAGCGCCTCGATCTGCTCGACCATGTTGAGCAGGTAACGGCCGTCGCCGTCGCTCATCGCACGCAAGGACGCACGGCCGTCCGCGGTGGTCGCGAGCGCCACGCCGCGGAGCGTCTCGGCGCGCGCGAGGAGCTGTTCGAGCGCCACGTCGTCGAGGCGCCGCAGCACCAGGACCTGGCAGCGCGACAGCAGCGCCGCGTTCAGTGCGAAGGACGGGTTCTCGGTCGTGGCGCCGATCAGCACCACCGTGCCGTCCTCGACCACGGGAAGGAAGCCATCCTGCTGGGCGCGGTTGAAGCGGTGGATCTCGTCGACGAAGAGCAGCGTGCCGCGCTCCCCGTCGTCGGAGGATCGGGCGAAGCGTGCGGCATCCTCGAAGGCGCGTTTGAGGTCGGCGACGCCCGAGAACACGGCGGAGAGCTGGACGAAGCGAAGCCCTGCGGCGGCCGCGAGCAGGCGGGCGATCGTGGTCTTGCCGGTGCCCGGGCCGCCCCAGAGGATCAGGCTCGCTAGACTGCCGCGCGCGAGCATCCGCTGGATGGCGCCATCCGGACCGAGAAGGTGGTCCTGTCCGACGACGTCGCCGAGCGATTGCGGCCGAAGCCGGTCGGCGAGAGGCTGCGCCTTGGCGGTGGCACGTCGTCCCTTCGCGCCGGAGGTCGCCGCCTCGCCGAACAGGCCGGGCTCTTCTTCCGTGTGGTTCGGGCGCATCGCCATCACCGCATCATAGGCGGGACCGGGACCGAGCGCGACGCGACGCGACGCGTTGCCGATGGCACGATCGCGGTGATTTTGGGAGGGCCTATGAGCCAGACGGGTGCAGGGCAGTCAGGCAGAACCAAGACACTTGGAGGCGCGCTCGCCGCGCTCGGCATTGTCTTCGGCGACATCGGAACGAGCCCGCTCTACACGCTGCAGACCGTAGTCGGCGCGAGCGGCGGCAAGACGCTCGATCGCGCGGCTCTGGTCGGTGCGTTCTCGCTGCTCGTCTGGACGATGCTGACGATCGTCGTGCTGAAATACGCCGTCACCGTGATGCGCGCCGACAACAGCGGCGAGGGCGGCATCCTCGCGCTGCTCTCCCTGGTGGGACCGAGTTTCGGGCCGCGCGTCTTCTCGCGGCCGACGCTGCTCTGTGCGGCCGGGCTGTTCGGCGCCGCTCTGCTCTACGGCGACGGCGCGATCACGCCGGCGATCTCGGTGCTGAGCGCGGTGGAAGGCATCGGCGTGGTGACGAAGGCGTTGCAGCCGTACGTGCTTCCGATCGCGATCGCGATCCTGGTCGGGATCTTCGCGGTCCAGACCTTCGGGACGGCACATATCGGCCGCGTCTTCGGGCCGGTGATGCTCGTCTGGTTCGCGGTAATCGGCGTCGTCGGCCTGTTCCGCATCGGGGACGCGCCGGGCGTGCTGCGCGGCCTCGATCCGATACTCGGCCTCGCCTTCCTCGCGCGCCACGGGTTCGGCAGCCTCGTCATCCTGGGGGCCGTGTTCCTGTCGGTCACCGGCGCAGAGGCGCTCTACGCGGACATGAGCCACGTCGGACGTCGAAGCGTCCGGTTGTCGCTCGGCGCGGTGGTGCTGCCGACGCTGGTGCTCAGCTACGCCGGCCAGACCGCCTTTCTGCTCGCCCACCCTTCCAGCAAGGACAACCCGTTCTTCGCGCAGCTTCCGCACGTGCTTGTCTTGCCGGTCGTGCTGCTCGCGACGGTGGCGACGATCATCGCGAGCCAGGCGATCATCACCGGGTCGTTTACGCTCACGCGCCAGGCGATGCAGCTCGGCTGGTTTCCCGGGCTGAACATCCGGCAGACCTCGGACACCGAGCACGGGCAGATCTACGTGCCGGCGGTGAACTGGTGTCTCGCGGCCGTGACGATCGCGATCGCTCTATTCTTCCGCAGCTCCGACCGGCTGTCCGGCGCGTACGGGACGGCAGTCTCGACCACGATGCTGATGACCACCGTGCTCCTGTTCGACGTGATGCGCACACGCTGGCGCTGGTCGCTCGCGCGCGCCCTGCCGGTGGTGCTCGCGTTCGGCCTGGTCGACCTCGTCTTCTTCGTCGCGAACCTCCTGAAGATCGGCGAAGGCGGCTACGTCCCGCTGCTGATCGGGCTCGTGCTGTTCACGATCATGACGACGTGGCGCCGTGGCGTGGAGCTCGTCCGGGAGGGCTTGGCGCCGCTCGGCGAGCGATCGGACGAGGTGCTGGCGTCGGTGCGGACCGGCATGCTGTCGCGAACGCCGGGATCGATGGTGTTCCTGTCGCGCTCCGACCAGCCGATCCCGCCCTTCGTCGCGCGCTACGTCGCGCAGTTCCAGGCGTTGCCGGAGAAGGCGCTCGTGCTGTCGGTGCGGTTCGAGACCGTCCCGCGCGTCGATGCGGAGTCCCGCATTCGGATCGAGCAGCTCGGGCCCGCCCTGTGGCGCGCCGACTGCCGGTTCGGCTTCGTCGAGATCCCGAACCTGTTCGCGGCGCTGCAGGCGGCGAAACGGCTCGGCTGCGACATCGATCTCGACGAGGTCCTGTTCCTCGCGGGCAAGGACGAGATCATCGCCGATCCGAAGCGATCGAAGATGCGGCCGATGCGCCGGCTGCTGTTCGGCTTCCTTTACCGGAACGCGGTCCGCGCTTCGGATCGCTTCGCGCTCCCGCGCGACCGCTTCATCGAGATCGGCCACCAGGTCGGCGTCTGAGCGCCCGGCGCCCGGTCACGGCGACAGGCCGTCGCCGAGCCAAATCGCGCCGAACAGCGCCGCCGCAGCGGTGACGAGTGCCGCTGGAACCGGACGCACGCCAAGCGGGACGAGAGAGAGGGTCGCCGCCGTGCCGACCGCGAGCGGCACCGCGAGGCCGTGCCGGCCGAAGCCGAGCAGGAGCGCCAGGACGAGCGCGCCGCCGGACGCGGTCAGACGGGCGGCGATGCCAGCCGGAGCCCCACGCGCGTCGTCGCCGAGCGCCACCATCGCCAGAAGCGCGAGCGGCAGACGGAGCAGCGCGTTCGCCGGCCCGTCGAGCACGAAGGCCAGCGTGCCGACCGCGAGCGCGAGGCGGAGCGGCATCGCGCGACGCGGCGCCGGCACGGGGAGTGTGCCGAGGATCGCGAGCGCGACCGCGGGAGACAGGATCGCAAGAGTGCCGAGACCCGCATCGCCAGGCGCGGGTGTTCCGATGCCGTCGATCGCGCCCGTTACAAACGGGACCATGTCGCCGAGCACGGGCGAACCCGAGGATAGCGCGTGGAGCAGACCGGGCGCGAACGGCGGGAACGAGATCAGCACGCCGAGACACGTGCCGCCGAGCAAGCGAGCCGCGTTCCCGACGCGACGACCACGCTGCCCGCTGCTGATCCGGACGACGCCCCAGGCGAGCGCGAAGCCGCCACCGGCCAGGGCGACGGCGTCGCTCGCCAGGAAGGCAAGCGTGCCGAGCGCGCCCGCGAGCGCCAGCGC
>CAXUBA010000175.1:5669-5895 GCA_964249205.1 uncultured Acetobacteraceae bacterium
CCATGCAGCGCTCGACCGCCAGCAGCACGAGCGACGTGCCGACGAGACCACCCGCCGTTCCGTCGACGAAGCCGGGGTCGAGTTCGACAAGCACGGCGCCGAAGACCGCGACCTGCCCGAGGCCGATCCGGGACGCGAAGCGGCGGACCGCAAAGCCGGTCAGGATCTGTAGGAGCAGCCGGACCGCGACGATGAGGCGGCCCCAGTCGTCGGCGATCGTGACTGG
>CAXUBA010000176.1:0-5848 GCA_964249205.1 uncultured Acetobacteraceae bacterium
GGCCTGCGGCGCGCGACCGGGCGGCAGGCCGTCCCGGCCGATCATAGCGGCCGCCAGCGCCTCGCGGGTCGCTCCCGCGACAGCCGTCCGGGACGCGACCCGACCGGCACGCAGCACCACGATCTCGTCGCACACCGCCATGACCTCGGTCAGCTTGTGCGAGATTAAGACGACCCCTTTCCCGCCGTCGCGGAGGCGGCGCAGCACGCCAAGCACCCCCTCGACCTCGGAGGGCGCCAGATTGGAGGTCGGCTCGTCGAGGATCAGCAGGTCGGCGCCGCGAAGGACCGCCTTCAGGATCTCGACGCGCTGCCGGCGGCCGAGCGGCAGGTCGGCGACGCGCGACGCCGGATCGAGATCGAGCCCGAGCGACACGCTTGCCGCCCGGATGCGGTCGGCGATCGCCCGATGCCGGAGGATCCGTCCCGCGTCCGGCCACCCGAGCATGACGTTCTCGAGCACGGTTGCCGCGTCGACCAGCGTCAGGTGCTGGTGGATCATCGCGATGCCGGCCCGCATCGCGACCGCCGGCGTATGATCGGAAAGCTCGCGCCCTTTGAAGACGATCCCGCCTGCGTCCGGCTTCGTCATGCCGAACAGGACGCGCATCAGCGTGCTTTTGCCGGATCCGTTCTCGCCGAGCAGGCCGACGATCCGGCCCGGACCCACGTCGAGGTCGATCCCGTCGTTGGCGGCGAGCGTGCCGAAGCGCTTGACGATCCCGCGCATCGAAAGGAGCGACACGGCCATCGCAGGAACGCTTAGGAACCCGCCCGCGCATCCTCTCGTGTCGGCTTCACCACGAGCGCGCGCGATCGGAACCGCTGTTCCAGTGTCGCGAGTTCCCCTCGCACCGCCGGCGGAACGACGGGATTGAACTCGTTCTTGCCGTCATACGCGAGCGAGGCGCCGGTCACCGGTGCCGTGTCGTAGCCGTACTCCGTGAAGGTTCCCGCAAGCTTGCCGCTCTTCACCTGCTCGGCGACCGGCCGGAACATCGAGGGCCAGTCCTCGATGATGTTCGTCAATACGGCGCGCGGCGCGTTCGCGGTGTCGTCGAGAGACCGTCCGGTGACGAACACGCCCTTTTCGCGCGCCGCCTCGACGATCCCGGCCTCGGCCGCATTGAGCTTGCCGGTCAGGACGTCGTCGCCGTTCGCGATCAGGGCGAGTGCGGCCTCCTTGGCAGCGGCCGCGTCCTCCATGTCCTTGACATAGACGATCGTGACCGCGGCGCCGGCCTTCGTCGCGCAGATGCGGAACCCGCCGGCCTGCGCGGTGATGTTCGGCACGC
Organism: uncultured Acetobacteraceae bacterium; assembly: GCA_964249205.1. Lineage (GTDB taxonomy): Bacteria > Pseudomonadota > Alphaproteobacteria > Acetobacterales > Acetobacteraceae > CAXTPV01. The sequence goes on from CAXUBA010000176.1 coordinate 1,295, forward strand.
CCTGCAGCCCGTAGATCCCGGCGACCTTGTGCGTCCGGCTCATCCGCGCCGCGAGCGTGCCGAGTTCGCAGCCGAACTGGGCGTTGTTCCAGTCGATCGACATCACGTTCGGCGGCACGCCGCTGTCGCCCGAGGTGACGATGAACTGCGTGTGCGGGAAGTCGGACGCCACGTCCTCCATCGCGGACATGAAGCGGCCGGAATGGCCGATGACGATGGCGTCGCCCCGGCCGGCATCGTCGCGGAGCGCGTTTTCCTCGTCCGCGTCCGAAACGTTCTCCGAATAGCTCGTGTCGAAACCGTCGGACTTGAGGCTCTGGAGGATGGCGTAGCCGAGCGCGTTCCAGCTGTGGTCGCCGATGCTGCCGGGCAGCAGGATCGCGGCTTTCGGCGGCGGCGCCGCGCCGGCACAGAACGCGCCGCCCACGAGGGCGAGCAAAACGCGACGCCACGATGTCCGCACGCTGGTCTCCCCCGACGCTCCCCGGGATCAATCCAATTTTCGTGCCGTGATCCGGAACGTCATCCGGTTGCGGTCGTCGGCGAGCCAGGCGCGCATCGAGGCCTCGTCCGGGAAGCGCCCCGCCTCCGGCAGCGTCCGTGCCTCCGCCTGGAACACCACGCGATCGATCCGGAACGGCCAGGGCGCCAGCGTGAAGCAACCCTGTCCCTCGTCCGCGTCGGTGGTCGCGACGGCGATCGGGCCGAGACCCGGCGCCTCGATCGCGAGCGGTGACGCAAGTTCGCCGCAGAAGACCAGCGACAGCGTGTCGGCGAAGGCAACGAGGTCGCTGTCGCGCGCGAGCGCATCGGGATCGAGCCCGAGGGCGGCCGCCCAGGCGGCCTCGCGCGGCGCCTGTTCGCGGAGGTAGCGTTCCGCGGCCTCGGCGTCCGCGGGAGACAGCCGGTGCCGATCTGTGAAGCGCCGGTAGATCACCGCGCCGTGCCGCGAGATCGTCAGCGCGGGCCCCAGGCCCCAGGCCTGGCGCGCGCGCTCGACGCCCGCCGTCCACATCGGCACATGCGCGGCGGCGCCGACGGCGCGAAAGAGATGCGGCCGGCCGGTCGCCGCGTCGAAGCTCGGCGCGGTTTCCCAGTCGAGCCAGGCGATGTCGTGCTGCTCGGCGGCGAGCACGAGCGATCGCGGCAGTCCCACGTGCCATTCGGCGAGGATCTGCCCCGAGATCCAGGCATGCGCCGGCTGGCTGATCGCGAGCGTCCCCGACGCGTGTTCCCGGAACAACATGATCGAGCCTAACGTGAACCGGCGAGCACCGGAAAGCAGGAGGTTGCGTGCAGATCGATGACCCGGACGTCGTGCACGAGGTCGAGGCGGCGTTCGCCCGTTACGAGGCGGCGCTCGTGAGCAACGACACCGGAACGCTCGACGCGTTGTTCTGGCCGGACGCGCGCGCGGTGCGGTTCGGCGCGGCCGAGGCGCTCTACGGCATTGCGGCCATCCGCGCGTTCCGGCTCGGCCGCCCGGCGTCGGGTCTCGACCGCACCCTCGATCGGACGGTGATCACGACGTTCGGCCGCGATTTCGCGACGGCCAGCACGCTCTTCTTCCGCGAGGCGTCGCCGCGGCGCGTCGGTCGCCAGCAGCAGAGCTGGGTGCGGTTCTCCGAGGGTTGGCGGATCGTCGCCGCGCACGTGAGCCTTGTCGCGGACGAGCCCTAGCGGGAGTTGGAGACGCGGGGCTTTGCCCCGCACTCCACCAAACGCCGGGTGTTTGGATCCCGGTCTTGGCGAGGTGCGGCGGCTGCGCGCTGGTTCAAGGTTCTAGCCCTTCCAGCGCCGCGTCGAGCCGTGCCGCCTCGCCGCGCAGCGTGTCGAGCCGCTCGCGCGTTTCCGCCACGACCTCCGGCTTCGCGCGCTCCACGAAATCCGCGCGTGCGAGCTTCGCCTCGAGCTTCGCCGCGTCCGCGACCGCCCGGTCGCGCGAGGTCGCGAGGCGCCCCCGCTCGGCCGCGAGATCGATGATCCCGGACAGCGGCAGCACCAGGGTCGCCTCGTCGAGCAGGGCGTGCGCGCTACCCGCCGGCGGCGCGCCCACGACAGGCAGGATCGTCTCGATGCGGGCGAGCCGCGCGAAGGCTTCCGCGTGGGCATGGAAGCGAGCCTGCGTGATGGCCGACGCGTCGCGCACCAGAAGCGGCAGCTTGGCGCCGGCCGGGACGTTCAGCGTCGCCCGCACGCCTCGGATCGCCCCGATCGCGCGCACGACCCAGCCGAGTTCGGCCCGTGCGCCCGCCGCATCGGGCACCGACACCGGCGCCGGCCATGCGCTCCGGATCAGCCCGTCCTGCCCGGCGTGGCCGAGAGTCTGCGCGAGTTCCTCCGTCACGAACGGCATCGCCGGGTGCAGCAGCCGAAGCACAACGCTGAACACGTGGGCGGCCACCGCGCGGAGCACAGGATCCGCCGCCAGCGCCGGTTTCGCGAGTTCGAGGAACCAGTCGCAGAAGACGTTCCACGTAAAGCGGTAGCAGCACGCCGCATAGTCGTCGAAGCGGAACGCGTCGAGCGCCGCCGTGGCCGCCGCGACAGCCTCGTCGGCTTCGGCCAGGATCCAGCGTGCGAGCGGTTGCTGGAGCGTCGCGGGCTCGAACGGCGCCGGCCTGGCGGCCTCGTTCATCTCGAGGAAGCGCGCCGCGTTCCAGAGCTTGGTGACGAAGGCGCGATACTCCTCGACCCGACGCGCGCCGAGCTTGATGTCGCGGCCGGGTCCGGTCAGCGACGCGATCGCGAAGCGCAGCGCGTCCGCGCCGTATTGCTTGATCAACTCCAGAGGATCGATGCCGTTCCCCTTGGACTTGCTCATCTTCTGGCCGCGCTCGTCGCGCACCAGCCCGTGGATCACCACGGTCCGGAACGGCACCTCGCCCGTCAGGTGGATGCCCATCATCATCATCCGGGCCACCCAGAAGAAGATGATGTCGAACCCCGTGACCAGGACGTCGGTCGGATAGTAGCGGCGGAGCTCCGCGGTGTCGGCCGGCCAGCCGAGGGTCGAGAACGGCCAGAGCGCCGACGAGAACCAGGTGTCGAGTACGTCCGGATCCTGCTCGAGCGCGACGGCCTCGCCGAACCGCGCCGTCGCCATTGCCTGCGCCTCGTCCCTGTCGTGCGCGACGAACACCGTGCCGTCCGGCGCGTACCAGGCCGGGATCCGGTGACCCCACCAGAGCTGCCGACTGATGCACCAGGGCTGGATGTCGCGCATCCAGGCGAAGAAGGTGTTCTCCCATTGCCGGGGCTGGAACACCGTCCGCCCCTGCTCGACCGCCTCGATTGCGGGACCGGCGAGCGCCTTCGCGTCGCAGTACCATTGTTCGGTGAGGCGCGGCTCGACCACGGCGCCGCCGCGCTCGGCATGCGGCACTTGGTGGACATGCGGCTCGGTCGCGACCAGCAGGCCCTGTCGCTCGAGCTCGGCGACGATCAGCTTCCGCGCCTCGTCGCGGCCTACGCCGGCCAGCGAGCGGACGAACGTCGCGTCGAGCCCGCCGTCGACGGCTGCGAGATCGTCCTCGATCTCGGCGAGCGTCACGCGGGCGTCGTTGTCGAGGATCGTCGGCATGGGGAGACCGTGACGCTGGCCGACCGCGAAATCGTTGAAGTCGTGCGCCGGCGTGATCTTGACTGCACCGGTGCCCTTCTCCGGGTCCGAATAGGTGTCGGCGACGATCGGGATCCGCCGACCGGTGAGCGGCAGCACGACGAGGCGTCCCACCAGCGACGCGTATCGCGCGTCCTCGGGATGCACCGCGACAGCGGTGTCACCGAGCATCGTTTCCGGCCGGGTGGTCGCGACCGTGATCGACCGGTCGCCGTCGCCGTCGATCGGGTAGCGGATATGCCAGAGATGACCGCGCACCTCCCGGCTCTCGACCTCGAGGTCCGAGATCGCGGTCCGGAACGCCGGATCCCAATTCACGAGCCGTCGGGCGCGCGTGATCAGCCCTTCGCGATGCAGCCGGACGAAGGTCTCGCGGACCGCGGCCGACAGGCCCTCGTCCATCGTGAACCGTTCGCGCGCCCAGTCGAGCGACGCGCCGAGCCGCCGGAACTGCTGGGTGATCGTGCCGCCGTGGGCGTCCTTCCACGTCCACACCCGGTCGAGGAACGCGTCGCGGCCGATCTCGCGTCCGGAGGTGCCCTCGGCGACGAGCTGCCGCTCCACCATCAGCTGCGTCGCGATTCCGGCGTGATCGGTTCCCGGCATCCAGAGCGCGTCGCGGCCGCGCATGCGCGCGCTCCGGACCAGGATGTCCTGCAGCGTCCCGTCGAGCGCATGGCCGACATGCAGGCTGCCGGTGACGTTCGGCGGCGGAATGACGATGGTGAAGGGTGCCGCGTTCGATCGCGGGTCGGCGGCGAAGGCGCCGCTCTCCTCCCAGGCTCGATAGATCGTCCGCTCGGCGGCTTCCGGGTCGAATTGCTTGTCCAACATGGCCGTCAGTCTAGGGCATCACGGGTTCGGACAGCACCGTCCGATCGGCCGCCCGCGGTGGTCGGCCCGGCGCGGCCGCCGCGTCGCGCCCGCCGCCC
>CAXUBA010000177.1:0-5840 GCA_964249205.1 uncultured Acetobacteraceae bacterium
GCCCGGCACGGTCTGTTCGATGGCGGCCTCGACGCCGGTGGCGAGCGTTCCGCTGCCGGGCACCACGAGCGCGGGCAGGCTCGACCGGTCGACCGCGGCGGCGGCACCGGCGCCGGCCCAGGTGCCGACGATCCCGGCCACCGTGTCGCGGCCGAGCACGGTCGCGCCGGGGCCTGCCAGTGCCAGGACGGCGGCGAGGCGGGTCGACGCCGGTGCCTCGGCGGCTACGGGAAAGGACCTCCGAGCGCCGCCGTTTCGGGCGAGGCGGTCGGCCCCGATTGTGGGCGAACCGGGCTTTGCCCCCGTTTCCAGCGGCTCGGCCGCGGGCGACGAGGGATCCGGTACGACCACGAGCGTGCCGCCGTTCCGGGCCGTCCAACCGTCCCGGACGGCGTGCGCCGCCTCGAACCCGAGAGTCCCGGCGGCGAGCGCGACCGACGCGACGAAGGACAGGACCGCGAGGCGGCGGAAGGCGATCGCGGGTTCGAGGCTCCGGCGGGGCAGGCCGCGCGTCGACCGTCCCGGTCCGTCGCGTCGCGCCGCACGATGGTGACGCGGGCGGCTCATGCGGCGACCAGCGCCCCCGCCCTTGCAGCCGCATCGACGGCGATTGCCGGCGCCTCGTGCAGGCGCCGCGTCCATTCCTCCCGCGTCGCGACGACGATGGTGGTTCCGAGCCGGTTCAGTTCGGCGAGCAGGAGGATGACTCGCGTGCCGTCGCGCTCGCCGAGCCCAAGCGACGGTTCGTCGGCCAGGACGAGGTCGGGGCGGACGGCGACCGCGCGCGCCACCGCGCAAAGCTGACGCTCGCCGCGGCTGGCCGCCCCAGCCAGCGTTTCGAGCCGGTCGGCGACGCCGAGCCAGTCCGCGATGTCGAGCGTGTCGCGTCGCGCCCGCTCCGGTCGGACGCCGCGGAGAACGAGGGGAAGCAGGATGTTCTCGCCGAGCGTGAGGTGCGGGACGAGGTCCGGCGTGTCGCGGATCACTCCCTGGCGGCGCCGGAGTGCCGCGAGCTCGCGGCGGCCGGCACGGCGAACGTCGGTGCCGAGCACGGTGGCCATTCGCGCGAGTGGCCGCCGGCGCGCCGCGAGCACTTCGAGGACCAGCGTCTTGCCGGCGCCGGTCGCACCGACGATCCAGCGGAACCCGCCGTCGGGCACGATGAGGTCGAGCGACCGGGACCCCGCTCCGTCACGCGACGGCGCGGTCCGATCGGGCAGGAGCATCGCCTCCAGCCGGATCATGGATGACGGTCCTCCGTGACTGCCGGGGACATCGTGCCCGACCGGCCGGCGGTTTGGAATCCGGATGACGGCGGCCTGATCGCGATCATAGTTTCAAAGGCATGGAGATCGAATGCCCCGATTGCGAGGCCCGCTACGACGTCGCCGACGCGATCGTCCCGCCAGGCCGGTCCGTCCGCTGCGTCCGTTGCGGGACGACCTGGGTTCCGCGGCCGGGTCCGGAGCGCGGCCCGGTGGGCGCCGGAGCCTGGGGCAGCGGCGGGATGGGCGACGCGGGTGAGGCGAATGCGGAGCTCGCGACAGCTTCGACCGACCGGCACGGTCGCGAACGGCTGCCGGATGCGACGCCGCTTCCGGTCCGGCCGCCGAGCCTGTTCCGGTCGCCACCGACCCCCCTGCCGCTGGCCGCCGCCTGGCTCGGGTCCGTCGCCCTTCTTCTTCTCGCCTGCTGGAGCCTCGTCCATTTCCGGCGTGCGATCGCCGCTGACTGGCCGCCGTCGGCGCGGCTCTACGCGTCGCTCGGTCTCGGTCTCGGGCGCTGAAGGGCGGATCCGTCCGGGCGGTCGGACGTCAGGGCCCGGTCGGCGGCGGAAAGCTTTTCGGGTAGGTCACGGCGCCGGGCGGTCCGGGCGGGGACGGCTCGCCCCTCCGTCCGCAGCCGGAAAGGACCGCAAGCGCGAGCACCGAAAGCGCGAGCCGGCGCCAGACGGCTCCAGCGTTCACGAGCGTTCGCCGAGCGCGGCCAGCCAGCGCGCCGCCGCGGCCGCGACGTTCGCCGGTGCCGTGCCGCCGAAGCTCGTGCGTGACGCCAGCGAGGCGTCGACCGGGAGCACCGCGAACACGTCCGCCGTGATCCGCGGCTCGATCTCCTGCATCGCGTCGAGCGGAAGCGCGTCGAGCGCGATTCCGGCCGCTTCCGCCCGCGCCACGATCCGGCCTGTCACGTGGTGGGCGTCGCGGAACGGCAGAGCGAGCACGCGCACCAGCCAGTCCGCGAGGTCGGTCGCGGTCGCGAACCCGGCGCCCGCCAAAACCCGCATCCGGCCGGTGTCCGGCCTGAGATCGCGCACCATGCCGTCGGTCGCCGCGATCGCGAGACGCATGGCGTCCGCCGCCTCGAAGACCGGCGGCTTATCCTCCTGCATGTCCTTCGCGTAGGCGAGCGGCAGGCCCTTCATGACGGTGAGCAGCGCCACCAGCGACCCGGTCGCGCGCCCCGTCTTGGCGCGGACGAGCTCGGCCGCGTCGGGGTTGCGCTTCTGCGGCATGATTGAGCTGCCGGTCGACCAAGCATCCGAAAGGCGGACGAAGCCGAACGGCGCCGAGCACCAGATCACGATCTCCTCGGCGAAACGCGACAGGTGGCCGGCCAGGATCGCTAGCGTCGCGAGGAGGTCGAGCGCGAAGTCGCGATCGGACACCGCATCGAGCGAGTTCCGCATTGGCCGGTCGAAGCCGAGCGCCGCCGCGGTCGCGTCGCGGTCGATCGGAAACGAGGTGCCGGCGAGCGCCGCCGCGCCGAGCGGACACTCGTTGAGGCGTCGCCGGCCGTCGGCCAAGCGCGAACGGTCGCGGCACAGCATCTCGACATAGGCGAGGAGGTGATGGCCGAAGGTCACGGGCTGCGCCGATTGCAGGTGCGTGAAGCCGGGCATCGGGTCGGCCGCATGCTCGGCCGCCCGCGTGGCCAGCGACCGCATGAGCGACAGGAGCGCCGCGTCAAGCGCGTCCGTCTCGTCGCGCACCCAGAGGCGGAAATCGGTCGCGACCTGGTCGTTCCGGCTCCGCGCGGTATGCAGCCGCCGCCCGCTCTCGCCGATCCGCTCGGCGAGGCGTGCCTCCACGTTCATGTGGATGTCCTCGAGCTCGGCCGCGAAGACGAAGCGTCCGCTCTCGATTTCGGCCGCGATCGCGTCGAGCCCGTCGGCGATCTCGCGTGCGTCCGCCGGCGCGATCACCCCGGTCGCTGCCAGCATGGCGGCGTGCGCCCGCGATCCCGCGATGTCCTGCCGCCAGAGCCGTCGATCGACGTCGATCGACGCATTGATCGACCGCATGACCTCGGCCGGCCCGGCTTCGAAACGCCCGCCCCACTGGGTGTTGGTACCTCCTTCCGGAGGACGGGCGCCGGTTGCGCCGTGCAGGGGAGCGTCTAGATTCAATGCCATGCCTCTGATGATGCGGCGCGCCGCCTTCCGCACCGGGCTCGCGTCGGTGGGGACGCTAGCTTCCGTGCTTCTGGTGCGCAAACTGTGGCAGGCGCCTCCCGACGGGTCCGCGTGGTCCGGCCCGGCCGAGGCGGGCTCCCCCGTGGCGACGCCGTCCCCGACGCCGTCCTTGCTCCGGGATGTCGCGACCGCGCTGGTCAGCGTGACGCCGCGGGCGGTCCTGCCGTCCTTCGCCGTCGCGACGGTGGCTGCGGACGGCCGCGTTTCGACAGGCTCCATCGCGGGTGCGCTCGGCCGCGGCGGCACGGTCCTCAACCTTTGGGCGACCTGGTGCGGTCCATGCCGGCGCGAGATGCGCTCGCTCGCGCGTCTCGCCGATGAGACAAGAGCCGACAGGATCGCCGTGCTTCCGGTCTCCGTCGATCGCAACGGCCCCGAGGCGGTTCGCGCGTTCTTCCGGGAGGACGCGGTGGCGGGGCTGCCGACCCTCGTCGCGGCCGCCGGCGCCGCCGAACAGGCGCTGTCGCTCGGGGCGATCCCCGTCACCTTCGTCATCGATCGGCACGGGCGCGTCGCCGGACGGCTCGACGGGGGCGCGGACTGGGGGACCGCCGAGGCGGTCGCCGCAGTGCGTCGTCTCGTCTGACCGGGTCGGATCAGGCCGGTCCGCGGCTGCTGTCCTCGAGCTCCGCGCCCGTTTCGAATGGTTGCCAGTCGGTCGCGACGTAATGGCGGGTCTCGGGCGAGGCAAGGAACACCCGCCACGCGTAATGCCCACGCCCGGCCGGCAGGTCGACGATCGACGCCGGGACCTCGACCTCGCGCCACACGACGTCGTGCGGTGCCCCGTCCGAGGGAAGGGCCGCCACTTCGAGGAAGAAGTCGCCGTCCCTGGGCATGGCCGCGACCGTCCAGACGATTTCCACCGGAACGCTCTCGCCCGGTCGACCGGTCGCGTCCACCTGGATCGGCGCCGGGATCGGCGGCGTCAGCGTCGTCCCGCCTGCCGCCCGTCTTTCGAAGGCGCGCTCGGACGCTGCGGGAATGCCGTCTTCGGCCGCCAGCCGGAACCAGCGCGCGGCGAGAACAGGGTTCAGCGGAACGCCGTCGCCGCGCGCGTAGAGACCGGCGAGATCGAACGCCGCCCGGCCGAACCCGTGCGCTGCGGCGCGCGCGTACCAGAGCGCCGCCTGCTCGCGGTCGGTGGCGATCCCGATCCCGCTGTCCAGCATGACGGCGAGATTGAACTCGGCTTCCGGCATCCCGGCGGACGCGGCGATCGCGTATTCCTCGCGCGCCCGTACCGGATCGGGCTCGCCGTCGCGGCCGAGATCGAAGGCGACGCCCGCTTCGAAGGCCTCGCGCGCCGCCGCGGACGGTGCGGCGACGGGCGGCGGCGGCAGTTGCGGCTGGCCCTGCGCCAAGGCGGCGCACGGCGTGAGCAGCGCGAAGGCGAGGCCGGCCTTCAACGCCAGGTGATCACGGCGTTCCGTTCCGCCGGTTGCGGGGCGCCGCCGCCGCCGCTGCTGGTCGCCTCCGTTTCGCCGGCGGCGAGGAGTTGAAGCTTCTGCACTGGGATGCCACGCGCGACGAGCCCGTCGAGCACCACGCGTGCGCGGCGCTCCGAAAGTGTCAGGTTCTGCGCGGCATCGCCCACGCTGTCGGTGGAGCCGGTCACGATCATCACGATCGGGTTGCCGACGCGGTAGAGGTGTGACGCCTCGTCGAGAGTCGCGCGACCGCCTCCGGTGATCGCGGCGCTGCCCTCGTCGAACAGGATGACCAGCTTGTCGGGCGCCTTGGCCTGCGGCGCCTCGTTCTCCGCCGCGCGCGCCGTTCCGCCGGCGGCGAGAACGAGGGCCAGAAGCGATGCCGTCGCGAGCGTCCTGTTGCATCGTTCCATCATGATTTTCCTCCCTGATTGCCGATGGTGATTTCGACGCCGCCCGGCCGCGCGGTCTGTGGGCGGAGCACGAGGTCCGGGATCGGCGGCGTTCCGAGCGCGTCGCCGATCGCGGTCCGCAGCCGGAGCGCTTCCGGCCGGTCTTCCTCGTAGGTGTAGGTGATCGCCGTGCGGACCGCGGTTGTCGCCTCGCTAGGCGGCTCGACCGCGATGCCGAGATCACCGAGCCGGCGGGCGAGATCCGTTGCAGCGGCGCGCGCCGTGTCGCTGCCGCGCGCGAAGCGGATCCCGACCGTGAGCGGCGGGTTCGCGGTGAGCCCTGCGTTTGCCTGTCCGGCCGCCGCCGTCGTCCCCTGGGGAGCGACCTGGCCGGTGTCGGCAGTTGTCCCGAGTGCGGATGGGAGCGGCGCCGGCGACGCTGGCGCCGAAGCGGGCGTCGTCGGAACGGCCGGCGCTGTGACGGCGGGACGCGAAGCCACCGGCGTCGAGCTCGGTCTGCCGGACATGGGGGGCGGGGGCGGAGGC
>CAXUBA010000178.1:0-5834 GCA_964249205.1 uncultured Acetobacteraceae bacterium
ACGCAGCATCGCGTCGAGTGCCGCGATGTGCGGCGTCGACGTCCCGCAGCAGCCGCCGATCAGGTTGACCCCGTCTTCCTCGACGAACCGCGCCATCCACGACGCCATGTCGGCGGCCCCGAGCGGGTAGTGCGTCTGCCCGTCCACGAGCTCCGGCAGTCCCGCGTTCGGCTGGCACGAGATCAGCCCCGGCCAGGCCCGCGCGAGATAGGCGACGTGCTCGGCCATTTCCTGCGGGCCGGTCGCGCAGTTGAGCCCGACGAGCGGCACGTCGAGCGCGCCGATCACCGCCGCCGCGGCGGCGATGTCGGGCCCGACCAGCAGCGTGCCCGTCGTCTCGACCGTCACCTGCACGAAGATCGGCGTGTCGCCGCCGAGCTCCGCGCGCGCGATCTTCGCGCCGTTCACCGCCGCCTTGATCTGCAGCGTGTCCTGGCACGTCTCGATCAGGATCGCGTCGACCCCGCCCTCGATCAGCCCGCGGCACTGTTCGGCGAGCGCCGCTTCGAGCGGGTCGTAGGCGATGTTGCCGAGGGTCGGCAGCTTGGTGCCCGGCCCGATCGATCCCACCACCCAGCGGTGCCGCCCGTCCGAGAAGCCTTCGGCGGCTTCCCGCGCGAGCGTTCCCGCGATCCGGTTGATCTCGCGTGCGCGATCCTCGAGCCCGAACTCGGCCAGCGTGATGGGCGACCCGCCGAACGTGTTGGTCTCGACCATGTCGGCGCCCGCCTCGAAGTAGCCGCGATGGATCTCGCGGACGAGCTCGGGACGGGACAGGTTCAGCACTTCGGTGCAGTTCTCGCGGCCCCAGTAGTCGCGTTCCACGTCGAGCGTCAGCGCCTGGACGCGGCTTCCCATGCCGCCGTCGCAGAGCAGCACGGTGTCGCGGAGGGCGTCGAGCAGGTGAGGGCGCGTCATGATCGCCTATCTAGAGACGGTGCGGAGGAAAAGCGACGTCATGGCCGACCGGATCGATGCGAGGGTGCCCGTCCACCTCGCCCTCGCGGCGATGCCGGACGGTTTCGATGCCGACATGGTGGTGGTTCTCGTCGAGCAGGTCCTGGTTGACCGGGGCTTCGACGTCCGGCCGCCCGGCAAGGCTCTCGTGTTCCGCACGGCCAGGTTCGCACCCCTCCACGGGCAGGACGTCGCCACCGTCCCGTCCTGCCTCTGCTGCGTCGGACGGGTGCCGTTCGCGACGGAGCTCGGCGCGCTGTTCCAGGAGCGGGCGAGGGGCACCGTTCCGTTCTTCGGAACCGTCCTCGCGGTGGGGTCGGAGCACGGCCTCGCCCACGCGCGCGCGGCGCTCAGGGCGGATCCGTTCCTGCTCGGCCGTTACCGTCTGACGACGCACTCGCGAGCGGTCGCCGAACAAGGATCGTGGACGTCGTCCGCATCGGAGAACGGCGGCATTCGGGCCGTTCGCCGGCCGTGACGCCGCGGAATTCGGCATCGGGGATCGCAGCGCCGGCGCTGTCTCGGATCGCGGCGCCGGACATGGTCAGGCGCGCTTGATCCTCAGCGTCCGGCCAACGCCCGCTGCATGATCACCACGTCAAGCGTCCGGCCGAACTTCACGCCCACACTGCGCATCACACCCGTCCGCGCGAAGCCGAGACTCGCATGGACGCCGATCGATCCCGCGTTGTCGCTGTCGCCGATCAGCGCCAGCATCTGCCGGAACCCGGCCGCCTCGGCGTCCTCGATCAGCCGCAGGACCAGCGCCTTGCCAACGCCCTGGCCGCGCACGTCCTCGCGGATGTAGACGCTGTCCTCGACCGTGTGCCGATAGGCCGCACGGTCGCGGAACGGGCCGTAATAGGCAAAGCCCAGCAGGCCGGTCTCGTCCGCCGCGACCAGCCACGCGTGGCCGGCGCCGAGACAGCGCGCGAGGCGGCCGCCGACCTCCTCGACCGTCGGCGGCTCCTCTTCGAACGTCCCCGTCCCGTGCAGCACGTGATGGGCGTAGATCGCCTGGATGTCCGGCAGGTCGACCGGACCCGCTTGCCTGATTTCCATCCTTCGCGCTCCACATCCCGCGACGGCCGCGCTAAGTCGTTCCGTAATAACGGAAAACCGCTCAAATCTCGTCACCATCGGCCTCGCACGTCATGCTATAGGACGGCGCGGTGGAATGGGAACACGCGTCCGTCACGTGGCGGCGGGCCGGGCGGGCGAAAGGGTCGACGTGGATCATTCGAGCGGGCCGGTCGGCGAGCGCGGCCTCGACACACCCCTGATCGCGCGGCTCCGCGCCGTGATGAGCGCCGCCGCCTATCACGGCGTCGAGATGGACATACGCGACTTCCGCGGCACCGCCGGGGAGGACAGCCCGTCGCCCGCGACCCTCGTCGCCTGGCTCCGCGACAGCGGCGTCGTCGCCACCGCCATGCGCCTTCGCTGGCGTCACCTGGTCCGCATGACCGACAATCCGCCGATCGTGCTCACGTTCCGCGACGGCTCCGCCGGCGTGATGGTCGGCGCCGACCCGAACCGCAACGTCGTCTTCATGCGCGATCCGCTCCGCCACGAGAGCGAGCCGCCGATCGCCGTCGACGAACTCCGCCTCGCCCAGGTCTGGACCGGCGACGTCGTCCTCGCCCGACGCGCCCGCGACGACGCCGAAAGCGAGCAGCCGTTCAACATCCGCTGGCTCGGCAAGCTCTGCCTCACCGAGCGCAAGTCGCTCCGCGACATCGCGATGGCGTCGATGACGCTCAGCATCATCACCATCCTGCCGGCGCTGATCGTCATGCAGGTGATCGACCGCGTGCTGCAGTTCCATGCGGGTTCGACGCTGCTCACGCTCTCCCTGATCATCATCATGCTGGTGACCTACGAGACCCTGCTCGGCTACGCCCGGCGCGAGATCACCAACGTCGCCTCGATGCGGATCGACATCCGCCTCCAGCTGCACGTCTTCTCCCGCCTCCTGTCGCTGCCGCTCGAATTCTTCGAGCGCAACCAGGCCGGCATGACGGTGATGCGGATCTCGTCGGTCTACCGGCTCCGCAACTTCATGACGCAGCGCCTGATGGGGGTCTTCCTCGACTGCTTCACGCTGCTCGTGCTGCTGCCGTTCCTGTTCTACCTCGATGCCGCGCTGGCCTGGATGGTGCTCGTCTGCGCCGGGCTGATCGGCCTCATCATCGCGGTGTTCATGACGCCTCTGATGCGTCTCGCCGGCGCGCGCGCTTTCCGCGACAACCAGAAGGGTTCGATCCTCTACGAGACGGTCGCCGGCATTCGGACCGTCAAGACGCTTGCGCTCGAGCCGACCCGCCGGGCCGAATGGGACGAGCGCGTCGCGGCATCCGCGGACGCCGGCCTCAAGGAAACGAGGCTTGCCAACGTGGTGAACACGCTGGTGACGCCGCTCGAGCGCATGATGAACATGGGCGTCATCCTGATCGGCGCCTACCTGATGCTCGAGCACAGCGCGTCCGTGCAGGTCGGCGGTCTCGTGGCCTTCATGATGCTCGGCGGCCGCGTCGCCCAGCCCTTGGTCGGCTTCGCGCGCCTGCTCGAGGACCTGAACGAGGTGAAGGCGTCGCTCGGCGAAGCGGGCTCGGTGCTGAACCAGCCCACCGAGACCAAGGCGCTCACCACCGGCATGCGCCCCCCGATCCGCGGCTCGCTGTCGTTCCAGGAGGTCGACTTCGCCTACCCGGGCGCCGACACGCTGGCGCTCGACGGCGTCACCTTCGAGATCGCCGCCGGCACCATGCTCGGCGTCGTGGGCCGGTCGGGCTCCGGCAAGTCGACGCTCACCCGACTGCTGCAGGGCGTCAGCCGCGGATACAAGGGTCAGCTCCGCCTTGACGGAAACGACCTCCGCGAAATCAACCTCACCCATCTCCGCCGCTCGCTCGGCGTCGTGCTGCAGGACAACTTCCTGTTCCGCGGCACGGTGCGCGACAACATCACCGCCGGACGCCCGGGCCTCTCGATCGAGGACGTGGTGCGCGCCGCCCGCCTCGCCGGCGCCGAGGAGTTCATCGAGCGGATGCCCGCCGGCTACGAAACCTGGATCGAGGAGGGTTCGACCAATATCTCCGGCGGCCAGAAGCAGCGTCTCGCCATCGCGCGCGCGTTGATCTCGGATCCGAAGCTGATGATCCTGGACGAGGCGACCAGCGCGCTCGATCCCGAGAGTGAGGCGCTGGTCAATGCCAACCTCCAGCGGATCGGCCGCGGCCGCACCATGGTGATCGTCTCGCACCGGCTCTCGTCGCTGGTGGACTGCGACCAGATCCTGGTGATGGACAAGGGCCGCGTCATCGACGTCGCGCCGCACGCGATCCTGGTCGAGCGTTGCGCGATCTATCGCGCGCTCTGGCTGCAGCAGAACCGCCACGTCGATGCCGAGCGGCGCGGCGCCCCCGGCCCGACGCCGGCGCTCGCGCAGGGCGACGACTGAGCATGGCCAACGAACTGACCCCCTCGGGGCGCGCGATCCGCCCCCGCCGCGACGACGACATGCCGCGCGCGCTGCTCGAGTTCCACTCGCCGAGCGCCGGCATGACGGCGACGCCGGTCAAACCGGCCGCCCGCTCGATCGTCCTCATCGTCACGCTGCTCGTCTTCTCCTTCATCATGATCGCGACGTTCTGCCCGCTGAACCGGGTCGTCACCGGATCCGGCGCGCTCTCGTCGGTGTCGCGCACGATCGTCGTGCAGCCCTTCGACCAGGCGATCGTGCACTCGATCGACGTCCAGGAAGGCGACGTCGTCCAGCCGGGGCAGGTGCTCGCGCGGCTCGACCCGACGATGTCGGAAGCCGACGTCGTCAATCTTCGCGCCCAGGTCGACAGCTACAGCGCCGAGGCCGCCCGCCTCACCGCCGAGGCGTCGGGACGCGAGTACCATCCCGATGCGAGCAACCCGGATCAGACCCGGCAGGAGGCCGCCTTCCTCCAGCGCGCCGCCGAGTACCGCGCCCAGGTCGAGAACTACGACGGCCAGATCAGCGAGGCGCGCGCCGATCTCGCCGGCTACCGGGCGAGCACGGATGCCTACGCGCGCCGGCTCAAGGTCGCGACCGACGTCGAAGGGATGCGCCTCGCGCTGCAGGAGGCCCAGATCGGATCCCGGCTCAACTCGCTCGCCGCCGCCGACAACGTCGCCGAGATGCAGCGCGCGGAGGCCGACGCGATCGAGCAGGCGAACGGCGCGGTCGCGAAGATCGCCTCGCTCACCTCCCAGCGCGACGCCTACGAGAAGAACTGGCAGGCGCAGATCTACAGCAACCTGACCGACGCCGAACGCAAGCTCGCGCAGGCCCGCGACCAGCTCGCCAGCGCCGACCTCCGACACGAGCTCGTCGTGTTCCGCGCGACCAAGCCCGCGGTCGTGCTCACCATTGCAAAAGTGTCCGTGGGCTCCGTGCTGCAGCCCGGCGCCGAGTTCATCACCCTCATGCCGGTCGACACCCGCTTCGAAATCGACGCGCGCATCCCCGCCTCGCAGTCCGGCTACGTCCGCCTCGGCGACGCCGTGCGCGTCAAGTTCGCGACATTCCCCTTCCTCACCTACGGCGGGGCGGAAGGCACGGTCGAGAACATCAGCGCCGACAGCTTCACCAACGGCGATCGCGGCGGCGCGGGCGGCAGCGCCGGGATGGTCGGTGGGGCGGCGGTCGGCGCCGCGCAGACGAGCGCCTACTACCGCGTCCGCATCGCGATCGTCCACAGCACGCTGCACGACGTGCCGCACGGCTTCCATCTCACGCCCGGCATGCCCGTCACGACCGACATCAAGGTCGGGGAGCGGACTATCATGCAGTATCTCCTGAGCTCGGTCGTTCCGGCGCTTCGGGAAGGGATGCGCGAGCC
>CAXUBA010000179.1:0-5782 GCA_964249205.1 uncultured Acetobacteraceae bacterium
GTCGCGCTCGCGTTTCCGGACGGCCGCGCGGTTGCGCTGCCGCTGATGGTCGCCGGCTCGCTCCTGGCGGGCGCGGCCTGGGCGGCGATCCCGGCCGTGCTCCGCGTCCGTTTCGGGGCGAGCGAGATCCTGACGAGCCTGATGCTGACCTATGTCGCGGCGCTGCTGCTGAGCGCGCTGGTCTACGGGCCGCTCAAGGATCCGGACGGCTACAACTTCCCGCAGTCGCGCATGTTCGCCGACGACGAGCTGCTGCCGGTGATCGTTCCGGGGACGCGGATCACGGTCGGGACCGCGATCGGGCTCCTGCTGCCGTTCGCCGGCGTGTTCGTGCTCGGCCGCACGACGGCGGGGTTCGCGGTCCGCCTGTTCGGCGCGAGCCCGGCGGCGGCGCGGTTCGCGGGGTTCTCGGAAGGCCGGACGATCTGGCGCGTGATGCTCGCGAGCGGCGCGCTCGCGGGGCTCGCGGGCGGGTTCGAGGTCGCGGGGCCGATCGGGCAGCTGATCCCGCAGGTCTCGCCCGGCTACGGCTTCACCGGGATCATCGTGGCCTTCCTCGGCCGGCTCGATCCGCTCGCGATCCTGCCGGCGGCGCTGCTGATGGCGTTGTCCTACGTGGGCGGCGACCTCGCGCAGGTTTCGGTCGGCCTGCCGCGCGGCGCGACCGGCGTCGTGCAGTCGCTGCTGCTGTTCTTTCCGCTGGCGGGCGCGTTCTTCACGCGGGTGCGGGTGCGGGTGCGGGTCGCGCCTCGGCGCGCGGCGGCATGAGCGCCTCGGCGCGCGGCGGCGTGAGCGCTATGGCGACCGGTCGGTTCCGATGACGGGTGGTGCGGCGGTGCCGCTGCTGCTCAGCGTGGTGACGGCGGCGACGCCGCTCGCGCTGGCGTCGCTCGGGGAACTGGTGGCGGAACGGGCCGGCGTGCTCAACCTCGGCGTCGAAGGGCTGATGCTGGTCGGCGCGGTCGCGGGGTTCGCCACGATGTCGGTGACCGGCAGCGATGTGCTCGGCGTCGTCGCGGGGGCCGGCGCGGGGGTCGCGCTCGCCGCGGTCTTCGCCGCGCTGACGCTCGGGCTCGCGACGAGCCAGGTCGCGACCGGGCTCGCGCTCACCATCCTCGGCACCGGGCTCTCGACGCTCGCCGGCGCACGCTTCACCGGGCGCACCGTCCCGCCGCTGCCGAAGCTCTCGATCCCGCTCGTGTCCGACCTGCCGGTGATCGGGCCGCTTCTGCTGCGGCAGGACGCGCTCGTTTACGGCAGCGTCGCCGCGGCCTTCGCGCTCTCCGCCATGCTGCGCCGGAGCCGGGTTGGTCTCGTGCTGCGCGCGGTCGGCGAGACCGACGACGCGGCGCACCGGCTCGGCTACCCCGTGCTCCGGATCCGGCTCTGCGCGGTGCTGTTCGGCGGCGCGATGGGCGGGCTCGGTGGCGCCTATCTGTCGCTCGCCTACACGCCGCTCTGGGCGGAAGGGATGACGGCGGGACGCGGCTGGATCGCGCTCGCGCTCGTGGTGTTCGGATCCTGGCGACCGCTCGCGGTGCTCGCGGGCGCCTACCTCTTCGGCGGAATCGAGGTGCTTCAGCTTTACCTGCAGGGAAGCGGACTGATCCCTGTCCCGACGCAGCTCTTCTCGGCCGTGCCTTATCTCGCGACGATCGTCGTGCTGGCGCTGATCTCGTCAGGCCGCACGCGCCGGACGCTCGCCGCACCCGCCTGCCTCGGCAGGCCCTTCCGGATTTTCGACTGATCCATTCCGCAAAGGAGCGCTCATGATCGACAGACGACAGGTCCTGCGGGGCGGCGCGGGTCTCGGACTCGCGGCGGCGGCCGGTGCTCTCGCCGGCGGCCGCGTCGCGCGCGCGTCGGCGCCGCTGAAGGTCGCGTTCGTGTACACCGGGCCGATCGGCGACTACGGCTATTCCTACCAGCAGGAACAGTCGCGCCTCGCGCTGGAGCAGGCGCTCGGTGCGGCGGTCTCGACGCACTACGTCGAGAACGTGCCGGAAGGACCGGACTGCGAGCGCGTTCTGCGCGATCTCGCGTCGGCGGGAAACGGGCTGATCTTCTCGACGTCGTTCGGCTTCATGAACCCGGCGCTCCGGGTCGCGCGCGCGTTCCCCGCCGTCCGGTTCGAACAGGCGACCGGCTACAAGACCGCGGCGAACATGGCAGAGTACAACATCCGCTGGTACGAGGCGCGCGCGGTGTGCGGGATGCTGGCAGGCCATCTTTCAAAGCGGGGCGTGTGCGGCTACGTCGCGCCGTTCCCGATCCCGGAAGTGGTGATGGGGGTGAACGCGTTCACGCTGGCGGCGCGACGCGTCAATCCGGCGTTCCAGACCAAGGTGATCTGGGTGAACACCTGGTTCGACCCGGGCAAGGAGGCGGACGCCGCGAAGTCGCTGGTCGCGCAGGGCGCCGACATCCTGGCGCAGCACACGGACAGCCCGGCCGCGATGCAGGTCGCGCAGAGCCACGGGATCCCGGCGTTCGGCCAGAGTTCGGACATGCGTCGCTTCGGCCCGACCTCGCAGGTGACCGCGATCGTCGATCACTGGTCGCCCTACGTCATCGCAAGGACGAAGGCGGCGCTGGCGGGGACGTGGAAGACGGACGATGTCTGGTGGGGGTTCAAGGAGGACCTGGTGCAGCTCGCGCCTTACGGCGCGACCGTGACGCCGGCGCTGGCGCAACAGGCGGACGCGATGAAGGCCGGCATCATCGCGGGCGCGGTTCTTCCGTTCGCCGGACCGGTGAAGGACAAGTCGGGCGCGACGAAGATCGCCGCCGGCAGCCATCCCACGGACGACGCGCTGCAGAAGATGGACTGGTACGTCGAAGGCGTGAACGCGTAGAGCAGACTCGCGCTTGGACAACACGCGACGCGCGGTCGGCCGACGATCTTCGGCCGTCGAACGGCATCCTGTCGGTGCTCCGGACGGGCGTCGCGGGGTTCGACGGGTCGCCGATGCACGCACCACGTGGGACGCCCTGAGAGCCGCTTGACCGCACGTCGATCGTGCCGCCAGCCTCCCGCATGATCTACAAACGTGTCCGCCGAACCGCGCTTCTCGTGCCCCAGCTCCGCCGGCTTGTCGCCCACCGAGGTGAGCTCCTCGTCGAGAACGAGCGCCTCCGGGTGAGGCCCTCATTCTCGCATGGCACGCTTTGACGTGCCATGTCCCTGAACAGATCTCGAAGGCAAAGCCTTCAATGGGGTCAAGGGGCGACGCCCCTTGCCTTCCCGGACGTCAGGCCGCCGCGAATACCGCGTCGATCTTTGAGCGCAACGTTTCGGCGCTGAACGGCTTGACGACGTAATTCGAGACGCCGGCCTGCTTGGCGGCGACGATGTTCTCGACCTTGCTTTCGGCCGTCACCATGATGAAGGGCAGCCGCGCGAGCTTCGGGTCGGCGCGCACCTCCCCGAGCAGGTCGAGACCGGTCATCGGCTGCATGTTCCAGTCGCTGATGACGAGGCCGTAGTCGCCCTGGCGCAGCATGGCGAGCGCTTCGGCGCCGTCGTTCGCCTCGTCGACCTCGAGGAGGCCGATCTGCCGGAGCACGTTGCGGATGATCCGGAGCATCGTCTTGTAGTCGTCGACGATCAGGATCTTGATGTTCTTGTCGACCAGCATGGCGTCTTGATCTCCTCGGACGGACGGGCGGTTCGGATCGGGTCAGAAGGTGAGAAGCCTGTCGATCGCGTCCTGGTCCATCGCGTGGGCCTGGGACTGCGGACCGTTCAGCAGCGGATCGCGCACGACGGGCTCGGCCGGCGCGGCGCCGGCCTCGTAGCTGCCGGCGATCCGGAGGATGCGCGTCTCGATGAGCTTGAGCGCGGCGACGACCTTGCTGATCCGCTGGCCGGTGATGTCCTGGAACGAGCAGGCCTCGTAGATCCGCATCGTCTGCGCGCCGACGAGGTCGACGGCGCCGTCGGACAGCGACGGCGCCAGGGCGTCGAGCGCCTCGCAGGCCCCGAGGATCGTTTCGGTCGCGTCGGCGGTGTGCTGGACGATCGCATCGAGCTCGTCGGTCGCTTCCGGGATCGGGCCGGCGCCGCGCTCGTGCTCGGACCGGAGCTTCGCGATCTCGTCCCGCGCCGCCGAGATCGTGTCGGCGAGCGCCCTCACCTCGCCGAGCATCGCGAGGCGCATCGCGTCGAGCTCGGCATCCATCGCGTCGACGGTCCGTCCCGCGGGTCCGGCCGGCTGGTCGGGGCGCCCCGCATGAAGGACGGGGCCGTCGGCGACCTCCTCGGACACCAAGGTCATCGCGTGCTCCACTTCCATCCTCCGATCGCTCCGTCGCGCCGCTGATGCGGCCGGACCGTGCCGGTCACGCCGCGCGCCCTTCGAGCCGCACCGCAACCCGGTTTCCTTTCCGCCCCATCCGGCCGGTGAAGACGCGGGCGCTGCTGCAGCGGAGCGTCACCGGCTCGTTGGCGCTGACGTCGAGCTCGAGCCGGTCGCCGATGTTGAGCGACATGATCGACGAAAGCGGCATGCAGCGCTCGTCGAGCAGGGCTTCGAGCTCGATCTCGGTCGCCCAGAGCTCTTCCCGGAGATGGTTCTCCCAGATCGTGTCGCGCCCGAACTTCTCGCCCATGAACTGCTGGATCAGGATCTCGCGTACCGGTTCGAGGGTGGCGTAGGGCAGCAGGAGCTGGATCGTGCCGGACCGGTCGCCGGCCTCGATCCGGAGGCGGACGTTGACCGCGGCGCTGTTCACGCTGGACACCGAGGCGGCGCGCGGATTGGTTTCCAGCCGCTCGCATTTCAGCGTCACCGAGCAGAGCGGCATGAACGACAGCGACAGGTCGCCGAGCAGACGGTCGATCAGCTTCTCGATCAGGTGGCGCTCGATCGAGGTGAAGGGACGGCCCTCGATCCGGGCCGGCGACGCGCGCCGGCCGCCGAGCGAGATGTCGACGATCGAATAGACGAGGCTCGGATCGACCACGACCAGGCCTTGCCCGTCCCACTCGTAGGCGCGGAACACGCCGAGCACGGCGGGCAGCGGAACGCTGTCGAGATAGGAACCGAAGCGAACGGTGGTGACGCCCTCGATGAAAAGCTCGACGTTGACGCCGAGGAGCTGGCGGAGCGTCGAGGACGCGTGCCGGGTGAGGCGGTCGAGCACGACGTCGAGCATCGGCAGGCGCTCGTAGAGCACGAGGCCGGCGCTCAGGATCCGCTCGATCGCGGTCTTCTCGCCGGTCTCGGTCGCGCCGCCGAACAGGCTGTCGATCTCGTCCTGCGTCATGGCGCGCACGGGGGTTTCGGGGAACATCCCCGCGTCCTCCCAGCCGGACGCCTCGCCTGCGTTTGCGGACATGCTCTCCGTCCATGCGTCGGCGGCGAGGATGGCGCCCAAAGCTTGGAGAAGCCTTAACGGGCGGGCCGGCGGCTCCTAGTGTTACCCCTCCGACGCGGGAGCGCCTCCATGACCGGTTTCGTCGAGCTCAGCTACGGGCGCGGGCATCTCAGCGTCGCGCTGCCGGACGAGGCGTCCGCAATGGTGATCCGGAAGCGGCCGCTCGCGCCACTCGCCGATCCGGTGGCGGCGATCTACCTGCGCTGCTGCTTCCCCGAGCGTAAGCGCAGGTTCTTCACCCTGGCTTGGTCAGAGCGGGGTCAGTGGAGGCGTTTGCGGCCTTCCAGGCCCAAGGCGTGAGCTCGGCCAGTCGGCTTTGAGGATGGCCGTTGACCAAGCGGGTGACCACGTCGGTGAGGTAGGCGTGAGGCTCCACTTGGTGGAGCTTGCAGCACTCGATCAG
>CAXUBA010000180.1:0-5654 GCA_964249205.1 uncultured Acetobacteraceae bacterium
GGTGACGCTCGACCCGCGATGAGGCGAGCGTCACCGACACCGGGCAATGGTCGGACAAGCGATCCTTATCCGCCTCGTTCCGATCCCGGTAGACCAGCACGCGAAGGCTTCCGGGCGCGACCCACGCTCTCGTCGGACCGCCCGGCAGGACATGGTCGATGAAGTCTTCGCCGCCCCAGCAGGGGCTGTTCTGTCCCTTGTCGGGGTCGTCGATCGGGGCCGCCGCGCCCAGCGCCGCCATCACGCGGTCATCGGCCGCCCCGAGATGCCGGTTGAAGTCGCCGAGCACGAGAAACGGGACGCCCTCCCGCGCACGGTCGCGGATCCAGTCCGCGAGCACCGGGATCTGACGGTCGAGCACGCGGCACGCCCGCCGGTTCGCCGCGTCCTGTTCCGCGCCCCAGCAACCCGTCTTTAGGTGGACGGCGAGGATGCGGATCGCGTGGCCGTCGACGATCACCGTCGCGTCGAGCCCGCTCCGGAGCCGGTGCTTCGCGTGCGGCTCGACGTCGAGCCCGACGACGTCGGGGTTGCGGGTGACCGGGATCGAGCGACGCACCGCCAGCCCGACGCGCTGCACGACGTCGTCGTCCGTCATCAGGATCGTGTAGTCGCGCGACGGAAACAGCAGCGAAACCGGCGCCGCGCCGTCGGCTTCCTCGACCGCGACGATGTCGGGATGGAGGCGCGCGGCCTCCGCGGCGAGGGCGGCGAAATCCGCCGGCGTCCGCGTCACGACGTCGTCCGGCAGCGCGGGATCCCCGGTGTGGCGCAGCGTCAGCCAGTCGAGATTCCAGGTCGAGACCTTGACCGGCGCCGCGCCGGCCGCGCCGGACACGAGCAGCGACAGGACAAGCGCGAAACCGCTCCGGCCGCCGTCAGCCAAGCCGGCGCATCGCCTCGTCGAGGGTGATCAGCGCGCGGTCCGCCTCGTCGACCACGGAAACCGTTCCGAGCGCGATGTCGTACACCCAGCCGTGCAGCGAGAGCGTGTTCCGGGCGAGGCTGGCGGCGACCGACGGATGGGTCCGGAGATGCGTCAGCTGCAGCCGGACGTTCTCGACAACCAGGGCATCGAGACGCGGCGGCTCGCCCGGCGGCGACAGCGCGTCGGCGACGCGTTCCGCGGCCTCGGCATGCTGGAGCCAGGTCCGGACGGTCGGCATCTCGTCGAGGCGATGTGCCTCGGGATCGAGCAGCGCCTTCATCGCGCCGCAGTCCGTGTGGCCGCACACCACGATATGGGCAACGCCGAGCGCCGCCACCGCGTACTCGACCGCCGCCGACACGCCGCCGAGCATCTCGCCGTAGCCCGGCACGATGTTGCCGATGTTCCGGAGCACGAACAGCTCGCCCGGCGTCGTCTGGGTGATCAGCCCGGGCGAAACCCGGCTGTCCGCACAGGTAATGAAGAGCGTGTGCGGCGACTGGCCCTGGGCGAGCTCCGCGAACAGCGCCCGACGCGCCGGAAACACGTCGCGCCCGAAGGTCGCGGCGCCCGACAGCAGGCGCCGCATGTCAGCGTGCGCGGGGGTTGCCTCTTCGGACACCGGTCGCCTCCCTCGCCATCGGCGGTCGTCGCGGATATTGTCGGTCCCGCATGACCGGGCCGCGACAGGAGACAACGGCATATCATCGGACCGGCTCGCGTCCAACGTCCTTCGGTCGACGCGGAGCGGCACGGTCATGAGCCCGGATGGGCGCGCGGACGACGTGCTCGCGGCCGCGATCAGCGGATGCGAGCGCGAGCCGATCAACGTGCCGGGCACGATCCAGCCGCACGGCGTGCTGTTCGTCCTGCCGGCCGTCGACGCGGATGCGACGGTCGTCGCCAGCAGCGACAACGCGCCCGTCGAGCGGCTGGCGGACTGGCTCGACCGGTCGGATCTCGCCGCCGTCGTCGACGCGGCGTCGGGTCTCGGCGGACCCGGTGTCGCGCATCTGCGTCGCCTCCGCGATCGGCACGGGCGTCGCTGGACCGGCGTGCTGTCGAGACGCCCCGCGTCGTCGGCCTTCCTCCTCGCGCTCGAACCGGTCGTCGAGATCGAGACCACCGCGCCCGCCGCGCCGGACAGCCTGTTCGACGCGCTCAACGACACGACGGAACTCGTCGTCCGCGCGCCCGACGTCGAGGCGGCGGCCCGGATCGCGGCCGAGGCGGTCCGGACGATCACCGGCTTCGACCGCGTGATGGCGTATCGCTTCGACACCGACTGGAGCGGCGTGGTGGTCGCCGAAAGCCTCGGTGACGCCGCGCGGATCGGCTCTTTCGTCGGCCTCCGCTTTCCCGCGTCCGACATCCCGGCGCAGGCTCGCGCGCTCTACGAGACCGACCGGGTCCGCGTGATCCCGGACGCCGCCGCCGCACCGGTTCCGATCCGCGCGCGCGGACACCCCGTCTCAGATGCCGCGCTCGCGCCGGTCGACCTCACGGGGATCTCCATACGCGGCGTATCCCCGGTCCACGTCGTCTACCTCGCGAACATGGGCGTGCGCGCCTCGATGTCGGTCGCGGTCCGCGATGAGCGCGGCCGCCTCTGGGGGCTGCTCGCCTGCCACCACGAAAAGGGTCCGCTGCTGCCGTCGCCGCGCGTCCGCATCGCCGCCGAACTCGTCGCGAGGGCGCTCGCCAACCGCGTCGCGTCGCTGCTGACCGACAGCGAGCTGCTCGGGCGCGCGCGCGTCGCGAGTCTGCGGGAACGGATCCTGACCGGCGTCGACGACGCGGAAAACGAGGTCGGCGCGGTACTCGCGCCGCTCGGGTCGGAACTCGCCGCGTCGCTCGGCGCCGATCTCGTCCTCGTCGCGGAAGGGGCCGAAACCCTGTTCGCCAGCCGGCGCGACGCGACCGCGCCCGCCGCTCTCGTCGAAACGCTCGAGCGTCTCGCCCCCGACGGCGACTGGGTGACCGACCATCTGCGCGGCGGCGCGCTCGGTCTCGCGGGCGACACGCTGGCGGCGGATGGCCATGCGGGGCTGATGGCGCGCCGTCTGGTCGCCGGAGCCGCCGGCACGTCGATCTGGCTGCTGTGGCTCCGCGGGGAACGGCGGCGGGACGTGGTCTGGGCGGGCAACCCGGACAAGAGCCCGGTCACCACGGCGGACGGGCTGCCGGTCCTGTCTCCCCGGCGCTCGTTCGCATCCTGGAACGAGGAAGTTCGCGACCATTGCGCGTCCTTCGAGCCCGCCGACCGCGCCGCGGCCGACGCGATCGCCGACGCGCTCTCGCGCGCGCTCGCCCGACGCAGCGCCGCCGCGGCGCGTGCGGTTCGCGACCTTCGCGCCCGAAACGAGCAGATCCGCTTCTTCGCGGATGCCGCCGTGCACGATCTCCGTGAACCGCTCTGGCAGATCCAGGTTTTCGCCGGCATGCTGCGGGAAGAGCTCGGGACGGAAAGCCTTCCGCCCGAAGGCTCCGGGACAGACCGGACCGCGTCCGAGCAGCGTGCCATGGCCGAGATGATCGAAAGCTCGGCCTTCCGGATGCGCGATCTCGTCGACGATCTTTCGCGCTTCGCCATGGCGGGCGCGGATCCCGACCGGATCCGGTCGCGGGAACTCGTCGAGCTCGTGCGCGAGGCCGAAGCGGATCTCCGCGAACGCCTCGCGTCGACCGACGCCGTGGTGACGCTGCCCGAGTCCGACGCGACCGTGTCCTGCGACGGCGCGCAGATCCGGCGCGTGTTCCAGAACCTCATGGCGAACTCGATCAAGTACAGGAACCCCGCCCGGCGCCTTTCGATCGCGCTCGCGATCGCGCGGAACGAACGCGGCCTGGTCGCGATCGAGTACGCGGACAACGGGATCGGCTTCGATCCGGTCGACCGCGAGCGGATCTTCGAGCCGTTCCGACGCCTTCAGCGCGAGCGCGAGGCGGACGTGGCCGAAGGGCTCGGCCTCGGGCTCGCCATCTGCCGGCGGATCGTCGAAGGGCACGGCGGCAGCATCGTCGCCGATGGGACCCCCGGCGAAGGCGCTCGTTTCACGATCGTGCTTCCGGAGGACGGCCCGAAGACATGACGAACGGACCGACCACCTCGAAGCGCCTCGGACGCGTGCTTCTCGCGGCCGAGGACAGCGAGGCGCACCGCTTCGTGTTGAGCCGGATCATGGCCGAGATCGGGCGCGACCGGCCGGTTCCGGTCGGCTTGCGTTTCGTGAACAACGGCGTCGAACTTCTCGACTACCTGGTCGCCGGCGACGACGACGAGGACCACCCGAGACCGGATCTGATCCTTCTCGACCTGCTCATGCCGGCGATGGGCGGCATGGAAACGCTCCAGCGGCTGCGGTCGGACGAGCGGTTCCGAACCATTCCGGTGGTGATCATGTCGTCGTCCGACACGGCCGCCAACGTGGAGGAGGCCTACACACGCGGCGCGAACGCCTTTCTGGTCAAGCAGGGCAGCCATGCGTCGCTGCTCGGCCAGATGCGCGCCTTTTCCGCCTTCTGGCTGGAAGCGGCGAGGCTGCCGGGGCCGGGTGCGCGCGTCCTGGACGAGCCATGACCGAGGACGCCGCGCCGATCCGGCTGCTTCTCGTCGACGACACCGTCCTCGTCCACCGGACGCTGTCGGCGATGCTGCTCGGCCGCCGGACGGCGCGCCGTTACGTCGTCGATCTGGTCGAGCGGGTCAGCGAAGGCGAGCGCGCCATCCGTCAGGGCACGCACGACTGCTACCTCGTCGATCACCGTGTCGGCGACCAGAGCGGCGTCCAGATGATCCGCGACGTCCGCGCCGCCGGGAACACCGCGCCGATCATCGTGCTGACCGGGACCGAGATGGTGGAGCAGGAGGCGGCACTCGCCGGCGCCAACGACTTCCTGGTCAAGGGTCACTTCGACACGCCGACGCTCGAACGCGCCATCCGCTACGCGATCGGCAATGCCGACGCGCTCGCCAAGCTCGCGAACCTCAACACGTCGCTCGAGGAACAGGTCGCGGAACGCACGCGCCAGCACGTCGAGACCAACGCGCGGCTGCTCGAGCAGATCGGCGCACGCGAGCGGGCCGAGGCGGCACTGCTGCGCGCCGGCACGATGGAGGCGCTCGGCCGGATGACCGGCAGCGTCGCGCACGACTTCAACAACATCCTGACCGCACTGTTCGGCAGTCTGGAACAGCTCGAGCAGCGGCTCGGCCCCGACATCCCGCCGCGCCTCAAACGGCCGCTCGACCATGCGCGCGAAGCGGCGCGCCGCGGCGAGCGGATGATGGAGGGGCTGCTGGCCTTCGCCCGCAAGCGGCCGCTCTCGCCGCGCCGGAACGACGTCAACCAGGCGATCCGGCAGGCGCACGAGATGGCGCGTCTCGCGGCCGGGTCGGCAGCACCGCTGACGCTCGATCTCGCGCGCGACGTGCCGGACATCCTCGCCGACCGCGACCAGCTCGAGCGCGCGCTGATCAACCTCGTGACCAACGCGCGCGACGCGCTCGAAGGGCGCCGCGACGCGCGCATCGTCATTTCGACCGCGTCCGACGAGCAGGGGCGGGTACGCCTCAGCGTCGCCGACAACGGGCCCGGCATGCCGCCCGACGTGCTGGCCCGCGCCTTCTAGCCGCTGTTCTCGACCACGCCGGACGGGCGCGGCACCGGTCTCGGCCTCGCCCAGGTCTACGCCTTCCCCCAGGCTTCCGGCGGAGCCGTAGACC
>CAXUBA010000181.1:0-5649 GCA_964249205.1 uncultured Acetobacteraceae bacterium
CCAAACCCCATTCGTCAGGGGGTCTGGGCGCCCAGCGCCCAGCGGAGTTTGAGGCGGAGCCTCAAGAACTTCCCAACCTCTCAGCCCTCCACCAGGTCGCGCCCCTTGAGCAGTGCCGCGGTGCTCGGCGAACGGCCGCGGAAGCCGACGAAGAGCGCCATCGGGTCGCGCGTGTCGCCGGCCGCGTAGATGTCGTGCAGCCTGGACGCGAGGCCGGGCTCGAACGGGTCGCCCGCCTCCCGGAAGGCCTCGAAGCCGTCCGCGTCCAGCACCTCCGACCACATGTAGGCGTAATAGCCCGCCGCGTAGCCGCCGCCCGCGAACAGATGCTGGAAGTGCGCGGGACGATGGCGAAGACCGATCGCGGCCGGCATGCCGATACGCTCGAGGAACTCGCGCTCGAAACGTTCGATGTCGAGCGTGCCGGGATCCCCGTGCCGGTGCAGCGCCATGTCGATCAGCGCCGACGACGTGAACTCGACGGTTCCGAACCCCTGGTTGAAGCCTTCCGCGGCGCGGATCCGCTCGATCGTCGCGTCCGGGATCGGTTCGCCGGTCTCGTGGTGGCGCGCATGGGTCCGGAGCGTTTCCGGCAGCGTGAACCAATGCTCGAACACCTGCGACGGGAACTCGACGAAGTCACGCCGAACCGACGTGCCGGACTGCGACCGGTAACGGACGCGGCTGAGCAGGCCGTGCAGCGCGTGGCCGAACTCGTGGAACAGGGTGCGTCCGTCGTCGAACGACAGCAGCGTCGGCGCGCCCTTGGCGAAGTTGTTGTTGTTGACGATGATCGGCGACACCGGCCCGTCGAAGTTCTCCTGGTCGCGATAGGAGCTCATCCAGGCGCCCGATCTCTTGTCCGGGCGCGCGTGATGGTCGGCGAGGAACACGCCCACGTGCGCGCCGTCGCGATCGCGCACCTCGAACGCGCGCACGTCCGGGTGGTAGACGGGCACGTCGGGCGCGGGCACGAGCGTGATGCCGAACAATCGTTCGGCCGCCTCGAACGCGGCACGCTCGATGCGCGCGAGCGGAAAAAACGGCTTCAGCTCGGCCTCGTCGAGCGCGTAGTCGGCGCGTCGCACGCGATCCGCGTAGAAGCGCCAGTCCCACGCCTCGAGCGTCGCGTTGAAACCGTCCGCCTGCGCGGCCGCACGCAGGCGCTCGGCCTCGCGCTCGGCCTTGCGCACCGCCGGTTTCCAGACCTCCTCGAGCAGCGCGTTCGCGGCGTCCGGCGTTTCCGCCATCGTGTCGGCGAGCGCGAACGCCGCGTAGTCGTCGTAGCCGAGCAGGCGCGCCCGTTCGTGCCGCAGCGACAGGATCTCGGGAATGAGCGGGCGGTTATCGTGCGCGCCGCTGGCGGCGCCGCGCGCGGTCCAGCCCGCATAGGCGAGCGCGCGAAGATCGCGTCGCGTGGAAAAGGCGAGGAACGGCTCGACCACCGAGCGGGACAACGTCACCGCGTAGCCGTCGTGGCCGCGCTCGGCGGCGGCCTCGCGCATGCTGTCGCGGAGGAAGTCCGGCAGTCCGTCGAGATCCGCCTCGCCGAGCGGCAGGAACCAGTTCTTCTCGTCGGCGACGACGTTCTGGCCGAACTCCGTGTGCAGCACCGCGAGCCGTTCCGAGATCGCGGCGAGCCGCGTCCGGCTTTCCGGCCCGAGCGCCGCGCCGCGCCGGACGAAGCCGAGATGGACGCGGTCGAGCAGGCGGCGCCGGTCCTCCGCGAGCCCGAGGTCGTCGCGTCGCGCGTGGAGCGCGTCGACGCGCGCGAACAGCGCCTGGTCGAGCCCGATCAGCATCGCGTGTTGCGCGAGACGCGGCGACATCGCGCGGTCCACGGCTTCGATCGCTTCGCCGCCAAGGCTCGCCGCGAGATTCTCGAACACGGCCGCGACGCGGTCGAGCAGACGGCCGGCGCGTTCGAGCGCCACGATCGTGTTCTCGAAATCGGGTTCGCCGGTTGTTCGCTTGATCGCGTCGATCTCGTCCCGGTGCGCGTCCATCGCGACCGCGAAGGCGGGCTCGAAATGGTCCGGCCTGATCCGGTCGAACGGGGGCACGCCGAACGGCGTGTTCCAGGTCTCGAGAAGCGGGTTCGCGTCGGGAATGATCGTCATGCGTCCGATCGGGTCAGATCGGGGGGGCGAGGTCAAGGCGCGGCGGCGTCGTGAGAGTTCGCCCGGACGGCCATGGCCGTCCGGGCGGGAGCGTTCAGACCGAGTAGTACATCTCGAACTCCGCCGGGTGCGGCGTGTGCTCGAACTTGTACACTTCCTTCCACTTGATCTCGGCGTAGCTCTCGATCTGGTCGACCGAGAACACGTCGCCCTGCAGAAGGAAGTCGTGGTCCGCCTCCAGCGACTTCAGCGCCTCGCGAAGGCTGCCGCAGACGGTCGGGATTCCCCGCAGCTCTTCCGGCGGCAGTTCGTAGAGATCCTTGTCCATCGCCTCGCCGGGATGGATCTTGTTCCGGATCCCGTCGAGCCCGGCCATCAGCATCGCCGAAAAGGCGAGATACGGATTGGCGCTCGGATCGGGGAAGCGGACCTCGACGCGCTTGGCCTTCGGGCTCGTCGCATACGGGATGCGGCAGGACGCCGAACGGTTGCGCGCCGAATAGGCGAGGAGCACCGGCGCCTCGAAGCCGGGGATGAGCCGCTTGTAGGAATTGGTCGACGGGTTGGTGAACGCGTTCAGCGTCTTCGCGTGCTTGATGATGCCGCCGATATAGAAGAGGCACATCTCGGACAGGTCGGCATACGCGTTGCCGGCGAACATCGGCTGTCCGCCCTTCCAGATCGACTGGTGGACGTGCATGCCGGAGCCGTTGTCGCCGTAGATCGGCTTCGGCATGAACGTCGCCGTCTTGCCGTAGGAATGGGCGACGTTGTGGATGCAGTATTTATAGATCTGCATCTGGTCGGCCATCTTCGTGAGCGGGCCGAACTTGGTGCCGAGCTCGTGCTGGCTCTGCGCCACCTCGTGATGGTGCTTCTCGATCGGCAGGCCCATCTCGCCCATCGTCGACAGCATCTCGGCGCGGAGATCGACCTCGCTGTCGACCGGCGGCACCGGGAAATAGCCGCCCTTCACCGCGGGGCGGTGGCCCATGTTGCCCTCCGGATAGTCCCTCATGCCGGCCCCCGGGCCCTCGATGCTGTCGAGGTGGTAGGAGCCGAAGTTCGGACCGGTCCCGAAACGCACGCTGTCGAACACGAAGAACTCGGCTTCGGCGCCGAACGACGCGGTGTCGCCGAGCCCCGTCGACCGCAGGTACTGCTCGGCGAGCTTCGCGGTGCCGCGCGGATCGCGCGCGTAGAGCTGCCCGGTGGACGGCTCGTGGATGTCGCAGATCAGGATCATCTGCGGCTTGGCCGCGAACGGATCCATCACCGCCGTCGTCGCGTCCGGCATCAGGATCATGTCGCTCTCGTTGATCGCCTTCCAGCCGGCGATCGACGAACCGTCGAACATGAACCCGTCGGTGAAGCTGTCCTCGTCGACGGTCGAGACGTGCTGCGTCGTGTGCTGCCACTTGCCGCGTGGATCGGTGAAGCGAAGATCGACGTACTCGACCCCGTTCTCCCGGATCAGGTCCATCACCTTGCCCACGTCCGCCGACGCCCCCGCGGGCGAGGCGCCCCCGGACGGGGGAACCGGTGTCTTCGGCGCGCCTGAAGCCGCTCTCTTGGCCATTTTTCTGTCCGTGCTGTGAGTGTTGGTGTTGATCCGGCGACGCGACACCCTGGCAGGATCGCGATCCGGGGAAAACCGTGCGTCGGTCGAGCCGGTGCTGCGGGACGCGCTAGATCGCCTCGGCGCCGCGCTCCCCGGTCCGGATCCGGACCACCTCGGTGATCTCGGTGACGAAGATCTTGCCGTCGCCGATCCGCCCGGTGCGCGCGGCGTTCAGGATCGCCTCGACCGCGCGTTCCGCGACGCTGTCCTCGCAGATCACCTCGATCTTCACCTTCGGCAGGAAGTCGACCACGTATTCCGCGCCCCGATAAAGCTCGGTGTGGCCCTTCTGTCGCCCGAAACCCTTGGCTTCGACGACCGTGATGCCCTGCAGTCCGACCTCGTGGAGCGCCTCCTTCACTTCGTCGAGCTTGAACGGCTTGATGACGGCTTCGATCTTCTTCATGCGTGCGGGCCGGACGCGGTGCCGGCCATCCTCCCTGTCTGCGCGGTGGCGACCGGCGCGTCCGCTGGCGGAAGATCGGCCGCGTCCCGCGTGACGGATCGTGCACGCGGCGTGCCATGCGACGGCCTTCCGGGACCCGTGGAAGCGCCGGCCAGGTCGGTCGAAGCTGCCGCAAAACGAGGCAGTCCGGACCCGCCGCGCTTGCCAGTCATGACCGCCCATGGCACGGCTCCGGCCCGCAGGAACGAGGGAGACCGCGCGTGAAGCCGCTCAGCGCGCTGCTCGCATCCCAGGGCACCACCATCTTCACCACCATGTCGGCGCTGGCGCTGGCGCACGACGCGATCAATCTCGGCCAGGGCTTTCCCGACACCGAGGGTCCGGCCGAGATCGTGGACGCGGCCGCCCGCTTCCTCCGCGACGGGCGCAACCAGTACGCGCCGTTGACCGGCATGCCCGAGCTCCGTCGCGCCGTCGCCGACGCCGACCGGCGCTTCCACGGGCTCGACGTCGATCCCGATCGCGAGGTCGTCGTCACCTCGGGGGCGACCGAGGCGATCTTCGCCACGCTCGCCGCCCTGGTGGATCCGGGCGACGAGGTCGTGCTGATCGAGCCGCTCTACGACACCTACCTGCCGGCCGTCCGGATGCTCGGCGCCGTCCCGAAGATCGTCCGTCTCCACCCGCCCGAGTGGTCCTTGCCACGCGAGGCGCTCGCCGCCGCCTTCGGGCCGCGCACCAAGGCGATCCTCCTCAACTCGCCGATGAACCCGACCGGCAAGGTGTTCACACGCGACGAGCTCGGCTTCGTCGCGTCCCTTCTCGAGCGGCACGACGCCTATGCCGTGTGCGACGAGGTCTACGAGCACCTTGTCTTCGACGGCGCGCGGCACGTGCCGCTGATGACACTGCCCGGCATGCGGGAACGCTGCGTCCGGATCGGGTCGGCGGGGAAGACCTTCTCGCTGACCGGCTGGAAGATCGGCTACGCCACCGCCGCGCCGCCGCTCGCGGCCTCCGTCGCGCGCGCCCACCAGACCGTCGTGTTCGCGTCCGCGCCCAACCTCCAGCGCGCGGTCGCGGTCGGGCTCGCGTTGCCGGACGCGTTCTTCGCCTCGATCGGCCGCGATCTCGCGCTCCGGCGCGACCGCCTCGCCGCGGGGCTTCGCGGTCTCGGTTTCTCCGTGCTCCCCGCGGACGGCTCCTACTTCCTGACCGTCGACATCGGCGGCCTCGGCTTTCCCGGCGACGACGCCGACTTCTGCCGCTTCATCACCGCCGAGGCGCGGGTCGCCGCCATACCGGTTTCCGCATTCTACGCGAGCGACCCGCCGCGCCGTTTCGTCCGCTTCGCCTTCTGCAAGCGGCCGGAGGTGCTCGACGAGGCCATCCGGCGGCTCGGCGCCCGATTGACGACGGCCGGTCGCGGTTCTAGTTCATCGCCCACCCTGTGGCGGCCGTAGCTCAGTTGGTAGAGCGCCAGGTTGTGGTCCTGGATGCCG
>CAXUBA010000182.1:0-5619 GCA_964249205.1 uncultured Acetobacteraceae bacterium
CCGCCCGCTCCGAGCGGCCCCGCCGTCCCCACGCACTGACCGGACCGGGCCCGTTCCTGCCGAGTACGACGTCGCGATCGTCGGCGCCGGCACCGCCGGTCTGGCCTGCGCGCGCCGGCTGCGCGAACGCGGCCTGACCCACATCCTGATCGAAGCCGCCGACCGGATCGGCGGACGGGCCCGCACCACCCATCCCCCGGTCCTCGGCGGCGTCCGTCTCGACGAGGGCGCGTCCTGGCTGCACGCCCCGGAGCGGAACCCGCTCGTTCCGCTCGCCCGCGCGGCCGCGATCCCGCTTCGCGACGCCTGGTCCGACCGCCACCACCTCCTGTTCGACGGCGACCGCCCCGCCGACGACGCGGCACGCGCCGCCTACGAGAAGGCCGAAGGCGAGTACGACCGGCTCCTTGCCGCACGCGCCGACGATCCCGACGCCCCCGACACGAGCGTCGCCGCGGCCGGCGAGCCGTTCCGCCGGATCGATCCCTGGGGCGCCACGCTCGAAACCTGGGAAGCGTCCGTCATCGCGGCCGCCGACGCCGCCGCGCTCTCGCTCCGCGACTGCCGCCGCAACGCGCTCCCCGGCGGCGACCTCGCGGTCCCGATCGGCGTCGGCACCCTCGTCGCCCGTCTCCTGGCCCCCGTGTCTCCCACCGTGCTCGCGCTCGGAACCACCGTCCACGCGATCGACCGCAGCACCAGGGAGCGCGTGCGCGTCGAGACCGCCCAGGGGACGATCGAGGCGCGACACGTCGTGGTCACCGTGTCCACCGGCGTGCTCCGCGCCGGCGCCATCCGCTTCACGCCCGCGCTCCCCGACGGGCACCGCGACGCCATTGGTCGCCTGCCGATGGGCCTCCTCAGCAAGATCGCGCTCCGTTTCGCGGCGGATGCGACGGGGGAGGCCTTCGGCGTTCCTGCCGGCGAAAGCGCGCTCGCGGAGCGCCGCGTCGAGCGTCCCGGCGACCCGTTCATCCTGTTCCATGTCTGTCCGGACGGGGCCGACCACGTGCTCGGCTTCTTCGGCGGCGACGCCGCCTGGGCGGTCGCGCACGACGCGCGCGCCGCCGACAGCTGGGCACGCAGCGAACTCGCGCGTCTGTTCGGTATCGCGACCGTCGCCCGCGCGCTCCGGCCGGGCGCCTACGGCACGACCTGGGGCATCGACCCGCTTCACGCCGGCGCCTACGCCTATGTCGGCCCCGGCGACACCGCCGCGCGCGCCGCCCTCGCCGTGCCGATCGACGACGCCCGCCTCGTGTTCTGCGGCGAGGCCTGCCGCCATGACGGCATCGCCGGCACGGTCGGCGGCGCGGCCGCGGACGGGATCAGAGCCGCCGACCTGGTGACGGGACCCTAGAGCGGGGGCGTCGCCCCCCGTCCTGCCGCCGGGCGGCCGGCGACGGGATCCCGGGCGTCCACGGTTCGACCCTCACGGCGCGGACGCGGCGTTTCCTCCTCCGCGATCCGGTCCCGGCCCGCACGCTTCGCGGCATACAGGGCCTTGTCCGCCCGCCCGACCAGCGACTCCCACCCGTCGTCGGGTCGGAGCCAGGCAAGGCCGACCGAGGCCGTCACGCGCTCGGGCGTCTCGCCGATCAGGAAGCATTCCCCGCGGATCCGCTCGTGCAGGGCGAGCAGCCGCTCCGCAGCACCGCCGTCCCGGTCGTCGAGCACGACGATGAACTCCTCGCCGCCGTAGCGGCCGGCGGCGTCGTTCGGCCCGAGGGCGCCGACGATCCGGCGCGCCGTGTCCCGCAGCACCTGGTCGCCGCGTAGATGCCCGAACCGATCGTTGAACTGCTTGAAGTGGTCCACGTCGATCAGCGCCACCGCGCAGTCGCGCCGACCGTCCGTCGCCCCAAGCCGTTCGGCCAGCTGGCGCTCGATCGTGACGCGGTTGAGCAGCCCCGTCAGCCCGTCGCGCATCGCCTGCGTCCGGAGCACCACGGCCTGCCGCTCCAGCAGGGCCGCCTGATCCTCGACGCGACGACGCGACTCCTCGATCTCGTAGGTCCGGAGTTCGAGCTCCTGCGTCCGCTCCGCCACGAGATGCTCGAGCCGCTGCTGGTTCCGCTCGTACTGCATCGCCTGCCAGCGCCAGGCGGCGACGGCCGTCCCGAGCGCGAGGAACCCCTCGCCGATCTCCGCCCACCAGCGGCGCCACCAGGGCCAACCCACCCGGATCGGGATGGCGATCGGGGCCGACGAAAGATGCGTCAGCGTGTCCTCGGCTTCGACCGCCAGCACGTGCTTGCCCGGAGGCACCGACGCGTAGCGCAGCTCGCCCGCCGGCGCCGTCACCCAGTCCGCATCGACCCCGCTCATCCTGTAACGGAACCGGATGCTGTCTTCCGACGCGTAATGCGTCGTCGTCAGGGTGAAGGTGAAAGGCCCGGCGCCGAACGGCACTCTCCCCAACGGCAGGGCGCGCCCGGCGAACCGCAGCGCCTCGGCGACGACGTTCGGCGGCACGGGGTCGAACAGCCGATCGGGATGCAGCAGGTGCGACAGGCCGTTCCCGGTCGCGATCCAGATCGTCCCGTCGACGTCCTCGTTGATCCCGTTCTGACCCACGTCGTCCCAGACGAGCCCGGTCGTCGCGTCCGCCGAAACCCAGCGCCGTCCGTCGAACGCGGCGATGCCGCTGCCCGTCCCGACCCAGATACGCCCTTGCCGGTCGGCATCGACCGCCACCACCGTGTCGTCGCCCGTGACCGAGGCGTCGTAGCGGCGCGTCGAGACGATCTGCCCGTCGACGATCTTGAGCTCGAACAGCCCGCCCGACCCGCCGACCCAGAGATCGTCGCCCGAGCGGCTCATGCAGAGCGGCTGGAAGTGATCGACCGGCCATCGATCGATCGGGGCGCGCTCCCGCCCGTCGGCGCCGAGATGCACCAACGTCGTTCCCGACGTGAACCACGCCCCGCCCTGTCCATCCGTCGACAGCGCGGTGACTTCGCGGTGACGCGGCGAGGCGCGCCGAAGCACGACCGGCGAGGTCCCGTCGACGTCGGCGGCCAACAGGCCGCTGACCGTTCCGACCCAGACGCGTCGTCGGTCGACCGCCAACGCATTGATCTCCGACGTGCCGAGCTCTTCGATCTGACCGCTCACCGGATCGACGATCCGAAGGCCGCCCGACCCGCCGCCGACCCAGACCCGACCTTCCGGGCCGACGGCGAGCGCGTAGGCTCCGCCGGGGATCGATCGGAACAGTCGAGGCGTCCCGCCGCTGTCGTCGTATTCCTGGACCGCGCTGTCCGTCGTCACCCAGAGATGCCCGAAACGGTCCCGCGTCGTGCCCCAGACCAGCCCGTCGGCCGAGCCGTTGCTCGGGTCGAGACTGTCCCAGTTGCCGTAGCCGAGAACGCGCGACACCCCGCGCTCCCAGGTGCCGATCCAGAGTCCGCCGCTCCGGTCGGCGAGCACGGCCGCCACGCCGCCGTAGTGCGGGAGGTCGGCGAGCGAGAGCTGCTGCCAGCCGCTCGGCGTCTGCACGATCAGGCCCGACGTGCTCTGCGTCATCAACCGGCCCTGCGGATCGTGAAAGAACCCGAGCAGGAACTTGATCATGGTGGGCCAGTCTTGCTGGTCCGGCAGATCGACGGAGTCGACGTGGCGCGTGACCGGATCGATCGTCGTGAGGCCACGGTCGGAACGCGCGAGGACGAGCCGTCCCTCGCCCGCCGTGAGGTCGCGCCAGCTGAAGTTCGGAAGTCCGTCGGAGGCGCCGATGCAGTCCGGCTGCCCGGGGTCATACCGACAGATCTCGTTCCGCGTCGTGGTGAACCAGAGAGCGCCGCCGACGGAGAACAGGCGATTGAGATGACCGAAGGGGCGTTTGCCGTCCGGGGGGAGGGCGAGGCGCCGCCCGGTCGAGAGCGCATCGTCCGAACCGAAATCGACGAGCTCGTCGTTGTCGATCAAGGCGAGGCCGCCGGACCAGGCCGCCATCTGCCGCTCGCCGTCGTTGAAGAAGTCCGTTTCGAGCGGAAGCCGGCGGAACCGCAGCTGGCTGAACGCCACACCGTTCAGAGACCGATCCGAAACGTAGAGCGCGTTGGTGTAGCGGACGTAGACGAAGCCGCTCGGAGCCCGCACGAGATCCTTCACCCAGGCGGCGTCCGGCAGCCCCTGCCCGTGCCCGATCGGCGCGAACCGATGGGCTCCGTACGAGAAGAGACCGTCCTGCGAGCAGGCGACGATCCCACCCTTCCCGTCCTGGATCAGACACGTGCTCGCAAGGCTCGTCAGCCCGTCGGCCCGTCCGTAGGTCCGGAGCTCCAGGCGTTCCGCATGCGCCCGCGGCGCAACGACGAGGACGAGCATCGAGGCCAGGAGCACGAGGGCTCGAAGGTGGCGAACGTTCGGTGTCACGCCCGTTTCCCTCCCTGAGTGTCCGGCGAGCAGGCAACAGTATAAGCGACCTCGGCAACGTTCCGGGCGCGCGTCTCTAAAATAGGTTAAAAGCAACCGATCAGGTGCGTTATAACGCGTGAGCCTGATCAAAGCCGTGCGTTTTTAACCGACGCGACCGCACGCGCCCTCGATCCGGCGCCGCGGCCCATGGTCGTCGCCGTCCGCGAGCACACGGCCCACGCCGACGCGCCGTCCGGCACACCCGCCCCGTTTGCGGGAGCGGAAGCCGGGTAGGAGCCGATCTCATGTGCTCCGGTGCGCTCTCGCCCGATGAGAAGCCAGGCCGCTCGCTCACGCCCACAGGACCGGCCCGCAAGAACAGCAGGCTCGGCCGCCCGACACCACGGAGGTTCGTCAGAACCTGGAGGACGCGAACGCCGACGGCGGACGGGCCGACAACCGCCCAACCCCGCGGCGCCGAACGGGAGGCCGGGCCGCCCCGTGGGTCCTCAACCCGCCGACCCCCGGGGTCGGCGTCGACGATCACGCGGCCGGCCGCGCCGAACCCGGGCGACCCGCCAGGCGCGACGGTCAGTGCGACATATGGATCTCTTGCTGGCCGACCTTCGCGGTCGCGGTCGCCGCATTGGCGGAAACGGCGGCGCTGGCCGCGATGGCGAGAACGGCGGCGGCAAGGGCAATGGTCTTGGAGCGCATGTAACGGATCCTTCTCGAAGGGGATGGGCAAGTTCGTCTTGCCACGAACATAATCGCGGGGAGCAAGGAAGACAATACAGAAATGAATGTTAGTTGTATCTTACTTGATATACTGCCGATATATTTAGACGTTGCTTGTTAGTTCTGTTTGGACCGGGACCGTCCGGCCTGACAACATCCGCTCTTCCGTCGCGCCCGAACCGGATCCCGCGCGTGCGCTAACAAGATGCGCGGTCGAACCGGTTCCCCGCCCCCGCCCCTGGCCACTCTTCCCGCTTCCGGGCTACACAGGCGACCCATGACGCGGTTCGTTTTCATCACCGGCGGCGTGGTCTCCTCGCTCGGAAAAGGCATCGCCGCCGCCTCGCTGGCGGCCCTCCTCCAGGCGCGCGGCTATTCCGTCCGCCTCCGGAAGCTCGACCCCTATCTGAACGTCGACCCGGGCACGATGAGCCCGTACCAGCACGGCGAGGTCTTCGTCACCGACGACGGCGCCGAAACCGACCTCGACCTCGGCCACTACGAACGCTTCACCGGCGT
>CAXUBA010000183.1:0-5583 GCA_964249205.1 uncultured Acetobacteraceae bacterium
ACGCCGCCCCGCGCGCCGCGCCGACGCTGATCCTGACCGGGATCCCGGCCGACGCCGGCGAGGCGGTCGACGCCGTCGTACGCGACGCGACCGGGACGCCGCTCCGGCCCGACCGTTACCGGCGGACGCCGTTCGCGACCGGCCGCATCATCCGGATCCGCGGGGTCGCGGTCGACCGGACGCGCATCCGGCGCGGCGTCCGCTGGGCGTTCGACGGCGACATCGGCGTCACGACCCTCGCCGCGCCGCCGCCCGACGCCGATCTCGCGACCGGACGGTGGTGGCCGCGCGACTACGACGGGCCGCCCGCGGTGATCATGGCGCAGAGCCTCGCGGACGGCGCTCGTCTCGCCGTCGGCGACCGCATCACGCTCGCGATCCTCGGACGCGAGCTCGAGGCGCGGATCGCGGCACTTCGTCCGGTCGAGTTCGGCCGCTTCGGCGCGAGCTTCCCGCTGATCCTCGATCCCGCCGCGCTGGCCGGCGCGCACCTCCGCGAGATTGCGATCCTGCGGACGGCGCCGGAGGCCGACGGCCCGATCATCCGGGCGCTCGGGCGTATCCTGCCGGACGTCGCCGTGATCAGCGTCCGCGAGCAGCTCCGTCTCGTCGGCCGGATCTTCGGGCAACTCGCCGCCGCCACGAGCGGAGCGGCCGCTGTGACGGGGCTCGCCGCCCTGCTGGTCCTGGTGGGCGCGATCGCGTCGACGTCGCGTGCGCGTGCGCGTGAGGCCGCGATCCTGAAGGTCCTCGGCGCCGGACGGGCGCAGATCCTGACCGCCGCGGCAGTCGAGTACGGCGCCGTCGGCGTGATCTCGGCCGGTGCCGGCGTCGGGCTTGGCACCGCCGCCGCGTGGCCGATCGCATCGCTGGTGCTGCGGACGCCGTTCCATCCCGACGTCGCGTCCCTGTTCGCGCTTCTCGGTCTGTCCGTCGGCGTTTGCGCCGTGGCGGGACTGGTCGGCGCCGGGATCGCGCTCGCGCGGCCGCCCGCACCCATCCTCCGCGCGGAATGATCGACGGCGGGGCTGCCGCGTTACAATACGTCACGTCCCCGGTCGGCATGCTCCTGCCCCGCACAGGTGCCGCCGTGCGAGGCTCCGTTATTCCCTGGAAGGTCGCCGCCCATGCGCGTTCTGCTGGTCGAGGACGACGGCTTCGTCCGGCTCGAATTCGCCGAGGTGCTCCGCGACGCGGGCCTCACCATCGTCGAGGCACGCGACGGCGTCGCCGCGATCGAGATGCTGCGGCAATACCCGGCCCAGTTCGACGCGCTGGTCACCGATCTGATGCTGCCCGGTGGTACGGACGGCGGCGAGGTCGCGGCGCTCATGCGTCGACAACGGCCCGACGCGCCGATCGTGCTGACGTCCGGCAGCGCGTCCGGCCTCGACACGCTGCACCGGCGGGACGATGCCTATCGCGTCCTGACGAAGCCGTTCCGAGCGGCCGAGCTTCTCGCGCTCCTCAGCCTTCCCGCATCGGGTTCCGCCGACGCCGCGGACGGTTAGACAGCAACCCGGCGTCTGCGCCTCGGAGACATGGCCGCCGCCCGGATCGACCGCCCGGCACGCCGGACCCGCGAGCGACCGACGGCGGATCGCCGAAAACGCGCCGTCACGCCCGCCCGATCTGCTAGAAACGTCCGATGGCGAAACCCGTCTGGACCCTGCCGACCCGATCCGGACCGACCGGCGGATCGCGTTGGCGGGCATCGGTGTGGCTCGCCTCGCAGCGGGCCTATGTCGCCGGCTACAACGCGGGTCTCGCGAAGACGAACCTCGCGGCCGGACCGGCCACGCCGTTCGAAGTGCGCGACGCCTGGCGCCGGGGCTGGCGGGAAGGCGACGCCGCCGCGCGGACCTGGTGACCCGCGACCGGGTTCCCGGTCGTCACGACCGGTCGAACGTCCCGCCCGCGCCGCCGGTCGACCCTTCGGGGTATCCAAACCCGAAATCGAGTGTATAGTGCGGCACGGCTGGGCTTTTGGCCGAGGCAGGAACTCCTACTCTGTCGCGCACGGCACGGCATCGGACACTCCCTCGTGAAAAGACAGACACCCGCGATTTCGCGGGCTCGGCCCTGAGGAGAGTACGATGCCGACAGGCACAGTTAAGTGGTTCAACCCGACCAAAGGGTTCGGCTTCATCCAGCCGAGCGACGGGTCCAAGGACGTTTTCGTCCACATCTCGGCTGTCGAGCGGGCCGGTCTGTCCAGCCTGAACGAAGGTCAGACTCTCTCGTTCGAACTCGAGCACGGCCAGCAGGGTCGCGTTTCCGCGATCAACCTGAAGGCTTCCTGATCGGCGAAGGGGCCTCGAGCCCCTTCGTTTCCGTTTCGCAAGGACACGGCCCATGCCGACCCCGCGTTTCAGTGTGGGTGATCGGGTTTCGCTCGGTCAATCCGGTATCGACCGGACGCGCACCCCCGGCATCTA
Source organism: uncultured Acetobacteraceae bacterium (assembly GCA_964249205.1). Classification (GTDB taxonomy): domain Bacteria; phylum Pseudomonadota; class Alphaproteobacteria; order Acetobacterales; family Acetobacteraceae; genus CAXTPV01. Next base: position 2,439 of record CAXUBA010000183.1, read on the forward strand.
CGTCATCACTCGGATCCTGCCGCTCGAGCAGGCACGGGGCTTTCAGTACAGGGCCCGCAACGAGCTCGATCCGCACGAGCGGGCCTTCGACGAGGGCGAACTCATCTCCGTGTAAGACCCGTTCCCTTCAGGCGTGCAGCGGCCAGAAGAACGCGATCAGCGGTACGCCCGCGAGCACGACGATGATCGACATCGGCAGCCCGAGGCGCGCGTAGTCGCCGAACCGGTAGCCGCCAGGCCCCATCACCAGCGTGTTGCACTGATGACCGATCGGCGTCAGGAAGTCCGACGCGGCCCCGAGCGCCACCGCCATCAGGAACGGATCGACGCGCAGCCCGAGCTTGATCGCGAGCGATGCCGCGATTGGCCCCATGATCAGCACCGTCGGCGCGTTGTGCAGGAACGGCGTCACCGCCATCACGATCACGAGGATCGCGGCCAGCGCGCCGAGCGGCGGCAGATGGTGCACCACGGCCAGCAACCCGTCGGCGATCAGCGCCGACCCGCCGGTCGTGCGGATCGCGTGGCTGAGCGGGATCAGCGCGCCGAGCAGGATCAGGAGGTGCCACTCCACCGTCTCGTAGGCCTCCTCCATCGTCAGCACGCGCAGCAGCAGCAGAACGACCGCGGCGCCGAAGAAGGCGACGCCGACGCTCACCACGTGCGCGACAACCAGCGCCATGGCGGCGGCGAGGATCGCGAGCGGCACCCAGCTCCGGTGGCTGCGTCCGAGCGACAGGCTCCGCTCCGCGAGCGGCAGAATCCGGAGTTCTCCGAGCGCGTCCGGCAGTCGCGGCGACGCGCTCCGGAGCACGACGACGTCGCCGGCCCGGAGCCGCACCGTCATCAGCAGCTGGCCGATCCGCTGGCCGCTCCGGCTCACCGCGAGGATGCCGATCCCGTGCCTCTCCTCGAGCGCGAGCTCGCGCGGCGTGTGGCCGATCGCCGGCGAGGTCGCGGTGACAACCCCTTCGACGACGGTCGCCTCGCCGCCCGCGCCGCCGCCGGCGAGCGCGAGGCGGGCGCGCGCGACGAGCCGCTCGAGGTCGCCGGGCTCTCCACGCAGAAGCAGGACGTCGCCGGCGCGCAGCACCCATCCCGGCGCCGGCACGAAGCGGCGGAACCGCTCGCGGATGACGCCGGCCACCTGCACCACGCCGTCGCCCATCCGCTCGAGCTCGGCGACCGTGCGTCCCGCCGCCGGCGCGTGCTCGGTGATCCGCGCCTCGGCCGTGTAGTCCTCGATGTTGAACGCGGCCTCCATCGAGGATGCAGCCCGACGGTTCCGGGGCAGGAGGCGCCAGCCGACCGACAGGAAGAGGATGCCGAGCGCCGAGATCCCGAGCCCCACGGGCGCGAAGCTGAAAAGCTGGTAGGGGTGGCCGAGCACCTGCTGCCGAACCTCCGAGATGACGATGTTGGGCGTCGTGCCGAACAGCGTCACCAGGCCGCCGATCAACGACGCGAACGACATCGGCATCAGCAGCGACGAGGGCGACGTGCCGGTCCGGCGCGCGAGCTGGAGCGCGATCGGCATCAGGATCGCGAGCGCACCGACGTTCTTCGACACCATCGAAAGCACGAGCGTCGCGCCGGCGAGCGCCGGAACCTGCGTCGCGGCGGTCGTCAGACGGGGCAGGATCGGCCGCATGATCGTCTCGACGGCGCCCGAGCGCGCGATCGCCTCGGACACGAGGAGGGCGGTGGCGATGATCACGACGACCTCGTCCGAGAACCCGTCGAAGGCGTGCCGCGCCGGTACGATGCCGACCGCGATCCCGGCGAGCAGCCCGGCCAGCGCCACGAGGTCGTACGGCAGCCGGCCCCAGACGAACATCGCGACGACGCAGCCGATGATGCCGAACGCGAGGCTCTGATCCAGTGTCATGAGCCCGCTCTCCCGACCGACGGAACCGCATCAACAAGGGAACAAGGCGTCGGGTTTCGCCGTTCAGCTCTCCGCCCGGGCATCGCGCCCGGGGGCGCCGCCTCTGACGGCGTCGAAACCGGGGCGAGATCGTGTCGACGGAAGCCGCACCTCCGAACGTGGAACGACGGCCGCCCGCGACCGAGCGGCTGCAGCCAGCGGATTCCCACGCCCTGGTCGAAGCGATGGCGCAGCTCGCCTGGATCGCCGATCCGAGCGGCGCCATCTTCCGTCACGACCGTCGTTGGTACGACGACACCGGGTTCGACTTCGAGCAGACGCGGGGTTCGGGCTGGCGCAGCGTCCACCATCCCGCCCAGGTCGAGCCGGCGTCGACGATCTCGCGCATGAAGTCCGCCGCGTCGTCGGACCCGACGAGGCCCCGCGCCAAGGACCCGACGAGGAAGGAACCCGCACAGCATGACCACCACCATCCTGCTCGTCGAGGATCACGAGGAAATCTGGGACTTCCTGTCGCGCCGGCTGAAACGTCGCGGCTACGAGGTCATCCTGGCGACCGACGGGCAGCAGGCGGTCGACCGGGCGCGCGAAGACCGGCCTGACGTCGTGCTTCTCGACATGAACCTTCCCGTGCTGGATGGCTGGACGGCAGCCGGGATGATCAAGGCCGATCCGGCGAGTGCCGCGGTTCCGATCATCGCGCTGACCGCGCACGCCATGTCGGGCGATCGGGAAAAGGCGATCGCGGCAGGCTGCGACGACTACCACCCGAAGCCGGTCGATTTCTCGCGCCTCCTGCTCCAGGTCGAAGCCCTCGTCGGCGCCCAGCCGAAACCCGCCTGATCGCCGGGCGGTGAGGATCCTCGATCGCGTGCTCGGCGCGCGTGCCGGTGCGCGCAGTCTCGGAACGCATGCCGGGGCGAGAAGCGGCGAGGCGGACGCGCTCGCCGCGCACGTCACCGGGATCTCGCCCGCCATGCTCGTCGGCGCCGCGTCCGCCGTTGCACCACCGGCGCCGGCAGCCGAAGAGATCGCGCGCGCCGGCGGACGGCGGGGACGCGGGCTCGACCGGGCGGAGATCGTCATCGCCGACCAGGTCGCGAGCAAGATCCTCGTCTACTGGCTGCAGAACCGCCACCAGACCCTGTTCCCGCTCACCGTGAACCTGCGGACGATCCCCACCGAGGCGGCGCAGACCCTCGAGCGCTTCGCCGCCGCGTCGCTGCTCGCCGGCTCGGCCGCCGACACGGCGGAGCG
>CAXUBA010000184.1:0-489 GCA_964249205.1 uncultured Acetobacteraceae bacterium
CCTGGAGGGCGTCCTCGACCCGGTCGGCTTCGAGGTGGAGGCCGGCGATCGCGGCGAGGTCCTCGGCGAGCGAGCCCCCGTCTTCGAGATGTTCGTGGAGCTTCGCGGCCTCCTCGAAGCGGGCGCGCGCCCGGGCCAGTTCGGTCGCGTCGACGGCCAGGCGAGCGCCGCGCTCCTCGGCGACGGCGCCGTGCAGCGCCAGCACCAGCTCGCGCGTCGCGAGCGCCTTGCCGACGGTGCCGGTGGTCGTCGCGCGCAGACCGTCGAAGGCGAGCTGCAGGTAGAGGCTGCCGCAGAGAACCGTCAGCAGGGTCGCCACCATCAGGCAGCGCACCACGGCGATGACGAGCACGGGGCGGCTCGACAGGTGATCGATGGCGGCCTGCCAATAGGCCCCCCGGTCGCTCACGCCTGCAGCCACACCGGCTCTTTGAGGCGCGCGACGAACGCGGCATGGGCGGCGAGTTCCGCGCCCGTGGGCTCGATGCG
>CAXUBA010000184.1:499-5518 GCA_964249205.1 uncultured Acetobacteraceae bacterium
GAACTCGCCGCCCATGCCGCGTTCGTCGCGCGCCTCAAAGAGCCGGTGTGGCTGGCGGTGGGCGGCGACGATCCAATGGCCGCGATGGGCGGCGCTGGCGTCGACGATCAGCGTCAGGTCGCGTTGGCGGCCACCGGTCAGCTCGACATAGACCTCGGCCAGCAGGCGGCAGTCGAGCAGCGCGTTGTGGGAGGTGCGTTCGGACAGGTCGATCTCGTAGCGGCGGCAAAGCGCGTCGAGGCTGTTGGGCAGGCCGGGAAAGCGGAGCTTGGCGAGTGCGAGCGTGTCGATCATCCGCGTGGGGTCGAGCGGCGGCAGGGCGAGACGCTCGAGCTCGGCGGAAACGAAGGCGAAGTCGAACGGCGCGTTGTGGGCGACGAGCGGGTCGGCGCCGAGGAAGGCGAGGAGGTCGTCGACGATCTCGGCGAAGCGTGGCTTGCCGAGCAGGTCGGCGCGCGTGAATCCGTGCACGCGCGTGGCGTCCTCGGGGACATCGCGCTCGGGGTCGATGAGCGCGTGGAAGCGGCGTCCGGTCGGCAGGTCGGCCGACAGTTCGATGGCGGCGATCTCGACGATGCGGTCGCCGGACGACGGGTCGAGGCCGGTCGTCTCGGTGTCGAACAGGACTGACCGTGACGACGCAAACCCACTCATGCCCGGACCGGCCCTATCATCGTCGGCGAGGATAAACCCCGCGCGGGCGGGCGTTCAATCCGAACCGTCGCTCGCCGAACCGGTGCTCGGGCGTGAATCGACCCGAGCACCGGACCCGCAGCCGCTCAGACGTCGAAGAGGCGGTCGATCGGGTCCCAGATCAGGGCGGTCTGCGGGAGAGTACGGCCGGCGAAGCTGGTCATCGACCGGATGGAGGGCCTGCCGCCCAGGCGCTCGTAGAACCAGCGGCTGGGATTGTCGGACAGCACCCACAGCAGGAGGGAGCGGCATTCGTAGGGCGTCGAGGCGAGGCGGCGCGCGGCGCCGGTCAGCAGGCGGCGGCCGATGCCGCGCTCGCGCCAGTCGTCCTGGACGTAGAGGGTTTCCACCTCGCCGGCCCCCTTGGGTCCGGAGCGGGCGTGGCCGGCGGTGGCGAAGCCGACCGGGGCGTCGGCTCCCCGCGGTTGGGCGACGAGGACCAGGTGGCCGACGTGGATCATGCGCTCGTAGGCGGCGGCCTGCCTCACGTCGGACAATGCCGCCAGCGCCTGGTCGGGCAGGATGCCGGCATAGGCGTTGCGCCAGACGTCGACGTGGATGCGGCCGATCGCCGCCGCGTCGGACGGCCGGGCCCGCCTGATTCCGAAGACGAGGTCCGATGGCTCGCCACTCTCCATCACAGGAGGATGGGCCGGGCCCGGCTATCGTGCAATCTCCGCCGATGGCGCGACGAGCGCGCCGCCGGCGGAAACGGGCGCGTTGGCACCGACCGGCAGGCGCAGGCTGGAGCCGGCGCCGACGTCGCGGCGGTAGATCTCGGCATGGTTGCCCTCCGCCTCGAGCGCGCGCAGCAACCACCCCTTGTCGAGCCCGAGATCGGGGCCCTGCCAGGGATAGACGCCGACGAGGCGGCGCACGATCGGGTCGGACGAGGTCCGGGCGAGGGAGGCCGCGTTCCGCCGCGTGACGCCGTGCACCTCGGCATCGAGCAGGCCGTCGTCCAGCGCGGTGACGATCGCCAGCAGTCGGTCATCGCCGGCACGGACCGCGGGCGCGAGCGGATCGACCGTGAGCGTCCCGGGCAGGATGATGAAGTCGTTCAGGCCGCGGAGCGACAAACGCAGGTTGGCGAGCTCGGTGACGTCGCCGGTGATGAGATTGCAGTGGTTGGTCGCCAGCGCGCCTTCCATCTCGCCGCGTTCGGAGAACTCGTCGCGTATGTATCTGACGCCGAGCGCATCGAGTTCCTCGCGGGAGGCATCCTCCTCCGGGGTGTTGCCGATGAAGCAAACCCTCGAGGTCGGTTGGATGTCGGCGACGTGCCGGATGGCGAGCTTGGGCGAGACGAGGAAGCTGAGGCCGTCGATCAGGATCGGTGCGGCGAAGGCGAGATGAAGGTCCAGGGCGAGAACGGTGTCGGGAGTCGCGCCGATCATGACGTCGGCGCGGCCATCGCGCACATCCCGCAAGCCGGTGATCTCGTCGTCGTCTTTCTTGATCGTGGCGCGTTCCGGGTCGCCGAGCACGGCGGCGGCGAGCGCACGGCAGTAGCCGGTCTCGAATCGCGAGACGTCGCCGTGGCTGTCGAAGTCCGAATCGTCGTCGGTGTCGACGTTGACGGCGCAGACGAGATGGCCATGGGCGCGGATGTCGTCGAGGGTGTCGGCACGCGCCCCGCCCGCGGCCAGGGCGAGCAGGGCGAAGCAAGTCAAGGCGAAGCGTGGCAAGGCGAGATGCCCTCCATGGAGATGAGAGACCGGTCGATACCGGTCCCCTCGCCGTCGGTCGATCAGGCGGTCTGGATCAGGGCGTCCAGGTGCCCGAGGTCGGAATGCCGATGTTGGTGGTCGGCCGCGGGTTGAAGTCGGCCGGCGCCGGATCGATCACGGTGCCGTCGGACCTGTAGTCGGTCGGCGTGATGCCGACGGCGTGGCAGCCGCCGCCTTGGGCGGCGTAGTGCGGCAGGGTGCGAACGATCGTCGGATCGATCATCGCCTGACGGGCGGGGATCGGGGCGACCTTGCCCATCAGACGAGCGTTGTCGAAGGCAGGAAAGAGGTCGCCGATCCCGGGAACCTGGTCGTCGGCCGGCATCAGAAACGACTGGCCGAGGGTCAGTTCGCCGACGAGGCGCCCGAAGATCTCGTTCGGCAGATCGGCCAGCGGCTGCAGGCCGAACACCTCGTCGATGAACTTGATGACCGAACTGTGCTCCGAATACTGCTTGACGATCGCGTGCGCCTTGCCGAAGGGCGAGATCACGATGGCCGGGATGCGCGGGCCGGCTTCGAGCGGATTGCCTTCCGGATCGCTGGCCCGGATCTTGACCTGCTGGTGATCGTAAAGACCGTCGGTCTCGTCGTAGGTGACGATGATCGCGCTCTGGCTCCAGTATTTGGAACCGGCGATCGCATCGATCGTGTCGGCGACGGTGGACTCGCTGATCTGCGCGTCCGAGTAGCCGGGATGGTCGTCATTGCCGATCCAGACCGTGTTCACCGCCGGGTCCGGATCGACCGGCACCTGGCCGTCGAGGTTGCCGTAGCCGCCGCGGACGTAATAGACGCCGCCCTTGGCCGCGAGTTTGCCGTTCGCGACGTCGCTGTAGAAGGTGCTCTGGGGGAACAGGTGCTGCGTCCGCTCCTGCACGTTGTCGGCGACGTAGCCGAAATACTGCGGGCCCTCGTGATGGACGACGTAGTCGGAGTTGGGGCCGTAGACGGTGTTGTGTGCATCGGTCGGCTCGTTGCCGTAGCCGAGCTCGTACCAGGCCCAGTTGGTCGGCGGCAGCTTCTCGCCGGCGATCTCGGCGATGTCGGCCTGCACGTCGGCGAGGTCGACGGTCGGATTCTCGTCCTGCGACACGACCTGCCTGATGTTCTTGCCCATGAAGCTGAGCGGCAGGCTGGCGTAGGTCTGGTCCAGCGCCGGGGTCTTCGGGCTTTCGTCATCCGGACTGTAGGGAGGCTGATTGGGCGAGGTGTCGAGGTCCGAGCCCGGGAACGGACCCGGATCGGAGATGACGGGCTCGCCACCCGACTCCTGGACCGACGGGTTGGAGGTGTTGCTCGAGGCCACGTCCTGGTGCAGCGCCCACTGGGTCAGGCCGGACTGGCCGGCGATCATCGCCAGCGCGTTCGGGGTGGACGGGCCGATCACGGTCTGATGGAAAGCGTCGAAGATCGAGAATCGGTCGGCGTACTGCCACAGGAACGGGATCGTGTTGCAGTCGATGTGGCTGACGGCGAGCTCGCCCTCCTGGATCTTCTCCTCGAAGTCGGTCGGCGTCTTGAAGAAGGTCGCGGTCGGCGGAACGTCGGTGCCGGTCTCGACGACCTGGCCGGCGGCGTTGGTGGTCAGCCCTTCCTCGTCGAGCGCGTAGCGATCGTTGGCGGCGAGCAGCGTGCTCTTGTCGACATCCAGCGAGTTGTCGATCCCCGAATGGGAATGGTCGACGCTGTAGGTGTCGGCCGGGTAGAGCGGAACGGTCTGGCCGTTCACGGCGGTGACCGTCTGCGGGATCAGGAACGGCGAGATGGTGCTCGTCACCGGATTGCCCGAGGCGTCCATCGTCTCGATCTTCTGGGTGAAGCCGAGGATTTGGGATGAGGGCTGGTTGAACAGGCCATCGACGCCGGGGAAGGTGGCGAAGTAGTGGTCGAACGAGCGGTTCTCCTGGAAGATCACGAACACATACTTGATCTTGTTGCGGATCAACGCCTGCTTCATCGCGTGGGTGAGCGTCGGCTCATCGGCGGCCGGGACCACGTACCTCATCGCCGCCGCGTCCGTGTGCGGACCGGTGACCACGTCCGGCGTGGTCGCGGCGAGAGCCGGCTGGCCGACGAGAGACGTGATCGCGATCGTCGCGCAGGTCGATGTCCACCACTGTTTGCCTGTCATTTTGCTTCCTGCCGGGTGACGTTGAGCCGGCCACGTCCCTCGGGAGCGGCTGACGCGGGCAGACACTGCCCCGGAAGCCGGGCGTCTTGTGGTGACCTTTTAATGAAGCTTGCAATTCATTTGGTGCCGTTTCGAAGCGCGGCGAGGAGGCGGCGAACCTCGCGCTGCGCGTGTCGGCGCGACAGGCCGGTGCGAATGACCCTGTCGGCGCGCCGCCGTCGTTCGGCGTCGCTCATCTGGCGGGCGACGATGCGCGCGGCCTCGTTCTCGCTCATTTGGCGGCGCAGGCGCAGGCGGTCTCGCTGGATGGCGGCCGGGGCGGACACGGTGACGACGACGTCGCAGCCGCGGTCGCCGCCGCCCTCGAAGAGCAGGGCCACGTCGAGCACGGCGAGGGGCGCGCGCCGGGGGCGGGCGCGGGCGAGGAAGCGGGCCTGCTCGGCCCGGACCATGGGATGGACG
>CAXUBA010000185.1:0-1126 GCA_964249205.1 uncultured Acetobacteraceae bacterium
GACCCGTCTGAACCCGGCACAGGTGGTCGTGAGCGACCAGGCGACCAAGCTGGCGTACTGCGTGGCCTGGGTGCACATGGAGCAGCACGACAGCGTGGAGGCCGCGTACCGCGCCGGCCGCGCCGCGCGTCGCGCGTGCCGCCGGCCGCAGGCTTCGCCCGAGCATCGCCGCACCGAGCGAGGCGGCGCTTTCCCGGCGCGGATCGCAGCGCGCGACCACGCGCCCGTGCCGCAGCACGGTGGCGGCGGTGCAGAGCGCGCGGATCTCCTCGAGCTTGTGCGAGATGTAGAGGATCCCGACGCCGTCCGCCGCGAGCCGGCGGAGCGTCAGGAACAGCAGCGCCGCCTCCTGCGGCGTCAGCACCGAGGTCGGCTCGTCCATCACAAGCAGCCGCGGCGAGGCGAGCAGCGCGCGAACGATCTCGACACGCTGTCGCTCGCCGACCGAAAGCGTGTGCACCGGCCGATCGGGATCGAGCGGCAGGCCGTACTGCCGGCTGAGGGCGGCGATCCGCCCGGCGAGGACCGCGATCGGGACGGCGCCGTCGGTGCCGAGCGCCACGTTCTCGGCGACCGTCATCGCGTCGAACAGCGAGAAGTGCTGGAACACCATCGCGATCCCGAGCCGCCGCGCCGCCCGCGGATCCGGAATCGTGACGGGTCGCCCGTCCCAAAGGATCGTGCCGGCGTCGGGCGCGAGCACGCCGATGATCAGCTTCGTCAGTGTCGACTTGCCGGCGCCGTTCTCGCCGAGCAGCGCGTGGATCTCGCCCTCCGCCACCGCGAGGTCGACGCCGTCCACCGCGACCAGCGGGCCGAACCGTCGCGTCATGCCACGCAGTTCGAGGCCGTTCACCAACCGACGTTCACCTCACCCGCGCGCCCAACCGGATGGCATGCAAGCCGCAAGCCGCAAGCCGGAGCCGGAGACCGCAAGCCGCACGCCGTCGGCGCGCCCCGCGCCGTCCCGGCCCGCCGTTCAGCGACAGGTCGAACGGCGCGGAACGCCGGTCTCGCCCGGCCGGAGGCGAAGCAGCGCACCGGCATGCGGCTCCGCCCGCCGCTGCTCCGGCGTCAGGCCGTCCGCCGCCGTGGTCACGTAGCGGACGGCGTGATCCGCGCCGCC
>CAXUBA010000185.1:1136-5486 GCA_964249205.1 uncultured Acetobacteraceae bacterium
CGCCGCCGAAGGCGCACATCGTCGGCTGGCTCACCGGGCGCGGGATGTCGCGGTCGACCGAACCGGCGGCGCGGACGCGGCGGAGGCGTCCCCCGCCGTGCAGCGCGCACCAGTAGCCGCCGCCGTCGTCGAGCGCCGCGCCGTCCGGGATACCAGCCTCGTCGTCGATGCGGGCGAAGCGGCGGCGCCGCACGAGCCGCCCGAGCGGATCGACGTCGTGCCGGTAGATCGTCCGCGTCCAGGAATGCGACAGGAAGAACCGCGTGCCGTCCGGGCTCCAGGCCATCCCGTTGTGGAGCGCCGCGCGATCCGGCTCGGCGCGGAGCCCGTCCGCGCGCGTGAAGCTGTGCAGCGTGGCCTCCCGGTCGGGCGGCGGCGGCGCGTCCGCATCGACCGGATCGAACATCACCCCGACCCAGAACCGGCCGGACGGGTCGCAGGAGCCCTCGTTGAACCGGTGGAACGCCGGGTCGAACGGCGCTGCCGCGAGCCGGGTCTCGACGATCGCGCCCGCCCCGTCGTCGGTGAGCGCGAACGCGCCGATTTCGGCCGAAAGCCGCCAGCGTCGCCGCGCGCCCGACGCGATCTCGATCCGGTGGAGCGCCGGCTCCTTGATGTCGATCCACCAGAGCGACGCGTCCGCGTCCGACCACGTCGGCGATTCCGCGATCGTCGCGCGGTCGTCCACGAAGACCTCGATCTCGGCCATGGCCCACCTCCTTCGCGACCCGTTCTCGCCGACCCGTCCCCGGCGCCGCAATCGCCCGCTACGTTCACGATCACGCGTTCGCGCCCTGCATCCCCTTGCCGAACGGCGCGAGGGAGGCGATCCCGGATCCGCCGAACGGGAGACCCGAGCATGAGCCTGAACGTCAGCGACTTCGTGTGGCACCGGCTCAACGAGTGGGGCATCAAGCGGGTCTACGGCTATCCCGGCGACGGTGTCGGCGGTCTCGACGTGGCACTCGAGCGTGCGAAGAGCACGATGGAGTACATCCAGGTCCGCCACGAGGAGATGGCCGCCTTCATGGCGTCCGCGCACGCGAAGTTCACCGGCGAGGTCGGGCTGTGCTACGCGACCTCGGGCCCCGGCGCGATCCACCTCCTGACCGGCCTGTACGACGCGAAGATGGACCACGTGCCGGTGGTCGCGATCGTCGGCCAGCAGGCGCGCACCGCGATCGGGGCGCACTACCAGCAGGAGGTCGACCTCCAGACCCTCTTCAAGGACGTCGCGAGCGAATACGTCGCGACCGCGACCGTGCCCTCGCAGGTTCGGCACCTGATCGACCGCGCCGTCCGGATCGCCGCGTCCCGCCGCAGCGTGACCTGCGTCATCATCCCGAACGACCTCCAGGAACTCGACTACAGCGATCCGCCGCTCGTGCACGGCACCACGCACACCGGCGTCGGCTACGCCGGGCCGGCCCTGCTGCCCGACGACGCGGTGCTCCGGAAGGCCGCCGCCGTGCTGAACGAGGGCAAGAAGGTCGCGATCCTCGTCGGCTCCGGCGCGCTGGCGGCGACCGACGAGATCGTCGCGGTCGCCGAGAAGCTACAGGCGGGGGTGAGCAAGGCACTGCTCGGCAAGGCCGCGGTGCCCGACGAACTGCCGTTCGTCACCGGCTCGCTCGGCCTGCTCGGCACGGAGCCGTCCTGGGACCTGATGCAGGAGTGCGACACGCTCCTCATGGTCGGCTCCTCGTTCCCCTACAGCGAGTTCCTGCCGAAGCCCGGCTCGGCCCGCGGCGTGCAGATCGACCTCGACGCGACCCGGCTCAGCCTCCGCTATCCGATGGAGGTCAGCATGGTGGGCGACAGCGCGACCGCGCTGCGCGCGCTCCTGCCCATGCTGAAGCAGAAGAAGCGCGACCGCTGGCGCGACGGCATCGAGAAGGGCGTCGCCACGTGGTGGAAGACGCTGGAAGAGCGCGCGATGGTCGCCGCCGACCCGATCAATCCGCAGCGCGTGTTCTGGGAACTCTCGAAGCGCCTGCCCGACAACTGCATCATGACGGGCGATTCCGGCTCGGTCGCGAACTGGTACGCGCGCGACATCAAGATGCGACGCGGCATGATGGGCTCGCTGTCCGGCAGCCTCGCTTCCCTCGGCGCCGCCACCCCCTACGCGATGGCCGCCAAGATGGCGTTTCCCGATCGCGTCGTGATCGCGTTCATCGGCGACGGCGCGATGCAGATGAACGGCCTCAACGTGATGATCACGATCAGCAAATACTGGCGCGAATGGTCGGATCCGCGTCTCGTCGTCATGGTGCTGAACAACCGCGACCTCAACCAGGTCACCTGGGAAGAGCGGGTGCAGCTCGGGGTGGGCAAGACGGAATCCACCCAGAGCATCCCGGACTTCGCCTACCACAGCTACGCCGAGCTGCTCGGCCTCAAGGGGATCGTGGTTCGCGATCCCGAACAGCTCGGCGCCGCCTGGGACGAGGCGCTCCACGCCGACCGGCCGGTGATCATGAACGTCTACGCCGATCCGAACGTGCCGCCGCTGCCGCCCCACATCACGCTGAAGGACGCGAAGAACTTCATGTCATCGCTGGCGACCGAGCCGGAGCTCGGCTCCGTGCTGAAGAACAGCGTCAAGCAGGTGCTGACCAGCGTGCTTCCGGGCCGAAGCTGATCCGGTGACCGCCGACGCGCCGGTGGGCGCGGTGCGGGCACGGGCCTACACCGTCCCGACCGACCGGCCCGAAGCCGACGGGACCGCCGCCTGGACGGCCACCACGATCGTCGTGGCGGAAGTCGACGCGGCCGGCCGCACGGGGATCGGCTACACCTACGCCGACGCGTCCGTCGCCCCGCTGATCGCGCGCACCCTCGCGCCGGTGGTCGAAGGGCGCGACGCGATGGATCCGCCCGGCGCCTGGCGGGCGTTGGGGGATCGGGTGCGGAACCTCGGCCGCTCCGGCCTCGCCGCGACCGCGATCTCCGCCCTCGACGCCGCCCTCTGGGACCTCAAGGCGAGGCTGCTCGACCTGCCGCTCGCGACGCTGCTCGGCCGGTTCCGCGACACGGTGCCGATCTACGGCAGCGGCGGCTTCACGACCTACGACGACGGGACGCTCGCCGAGCAGCTCGCCGCCTGGGTCGCGCGGGACGGTTGCCGCGCGGTCAAGATGAAGATCGGCACCGACCCCTCGCGCGATCCCGCCCGCGTCCGCGCGGCGAAGGCCGCGATCGGCGACGCTGATCTCTTCGTCGACGCGAACGGCGCTCTCGGTCCGAAGGAGGCGATCGCGCTCGCCCGCGTGTTCGCCGATGAGAGCGACGTCCGCTGGTTCGAGGAGCCGGTGTCGTCCGACGATCTCGACGGCCTCCGCCTGGTGCGCGCGGCGCTCCCGCCGCCGATGGAGCTCGCCGCCGGCGAATACGCCTACGCGGTCGACGACGTCCGCCTGATGCTGTCCGCGGGCGCGGTCGACGTGCAGCAACTGGACGCGACGCGCTGCGGCGGCGTCACCGGCTTCCTGCTCGCCGCCGCCCTCTGCGAAGCGTTCCACGTCGACCTTTCGGCGCACTGCGCACCGGCGCTGCACTGCCATCTCGGCACCGCCGCGCCGCGCTTCCGTCACCTCGAATGGTTCCACGACCACGTCCGGATCGAGCACATGCTGTTCGACGGGGCGCCGGTGCCGCAGGACGGGTCGATCGCGCCGGATCCCGCCCGTCCGGGCTTCGGTCTCGAACTCAGGCGGCAGGACGCCGCCGCCTATGGGACATAGGACGATGCGACCAGCGACCACCCACATCGCGACGACGCAGCTCGTCGAACTCCAGGCCCGTTTCGCGGCGCTTCGCGACGGGACGGCGGTCGCGCCCGAGCCCGGCCTCCGCGCGACCACGAAGGCCGCACGTCGCCTCAACCGCGCGTCCGGCCTGCTCGCGCTTTCGGTGCTCGCCGACAGCGCGGTCGAGCACTATCGCGGCGACTTCAGGAACAAGGCGATGGTCACGCCGCTCGTCGTGTCGACGCTGGCGCTCGCGGTCAGCGCGCACGGCACCGCCGACCGGCGCGACGCGGCGCACCGCGCCCGCGACGGCGTCTACGCGCTGACCGCGCTCACCGGCGTCGCCGGCACCGCGTTCCATGCCTACAACGTCGGCAAGCGGCCCGGCCGCTTCGTCTGGCAGAACCTGTTCTACGGCGCGCCGCTCGGCGCCCCGGCCGCGATCATGCTGTCGGGCGCGCTCGGCGTGTATTCGGAGCGGCTGCGCGGTCATGGGGGCGCCGTGCCGCGCGTGTTCGGCCTGCCGGCCGGGCGCGTGCTGGCCGCACTCACCGCGGTCGGCCTCCTCGGCACCTCGGCCGAGGCCGGCCTGCTGCAC
>CAXUBA010000186.1:0-5464 GCA_964249205.1 uncultured Acetobacteraceae bacterium
CGTTGCCGGTGAGCGCCACGACGCGGGACGCGGCGGAGCCGTCGTCGTGTCGCGCCGGGCGCGTGATGCTGACGATCGGGGCCGCTTCCGACAGGCCGTAGCCGCCGAAGACCTCCATGCCGAGCGCGGCTGCCCGGTGCCAGAGCGCGGGCGCGAGCGCGGCGCCGCCGGTCAGCACGAGCCAGCCCGCGACGTCGGTGCCGCGCCGCTCCGCCGCGTCGACCACCATCGCGAGCACGGTCGGGACGCAATGGGAGAAGCTGGCGCCTTCCCGCTCCCGGAGCGCCAGGATCGTGTCGGGTTCGTAGCGGCCGGGATAGACCTGCTTCATCCCGAGCATGGTCGCGACGTAGGGCACGCCCCAGGCGTGGACGTGGAACATGGGCGTGAGCGGCATGTAGACGTTCTCGACCCCGAGGCGCCGGCTCGTGGTGCCCGCGAAGGCCGCGAACGCGCTGAGCGCGTGGAGCACGATCTGCCGGTGGGTGAACGAGACCTGCTTCGGCGTGCCCGTCGTGCCGGTGGTGAAGAAGGTCGTCGCGACGGCGTTCTCGTCGAAGTCGCGGAAGCCGTGGCCATCCGGCGCGGCGTCGAGGAGGGTCTCGTATTCGCCGGCCGCGCCGGGGGGGAGATCGGCGTCCGCGCCGTCCCTGATCGCGACGATCGCGCGCACGCCGGCGAGACAGGGGCGGATCGCGTCGAGCAGCGGAAAGAAGTCGCGGTGGACCAGGAGGATCCCGGCCTCGGCGCGGCGGATCGTTTCGGCGATCTCGCTCGGCGGGAGCCGGACGTTCACGGTGAAGAGGACGCCGCCCATCATCGGCACCGCGAAATAGGCTTCGAGGTAGCGGTGGCTGTCCCAGTCGAGCACGCCGACGACGCTCCCCTCTTCCGCGCCGAGGGCGGCGAGGACGTGGGCGAGGCGGCCGAGACGTCGCCGGAACGTCCGGTAGGTGTGGCGCACGCGGTCGCGGTAGACGATCTCGCGGTCGGCCGCCGAGACCAGGGCGGCGTCGAGCAGGTGGCCGATGGTCAGCGGCGGTTCGTGGTGCTCCGGCCCCCGGTCGCGGAAACGCAAGCCCATCCCGATCTCCCGCGCGTCCCGCTCAGTGCCGCTGCAGCAGCACGGAGACGAGGGTGAACAAGCGGCGCGCCGTTTCGTGGTCGATGTCGATCCGGTCGCGAAGGCGGTCGGCGAGAAGGGACGCCGCCTCGTCGTGGATGCCGCGCCGGCCCATGTCGATCGCCTGGAGGCGCGCGGCGCCGCCGGTCCGGCTCGCCTCGTCGTAGCTGTCGACGATCATCAGGTAGTCCTTGATCAGGCGCCGGAACGGGCCGAGCGAGATCCCGTAGAGGCGAAGCGGGGCGTCGTCGCGGTCGCGCACGTCGAACACGAGACGGCCCGCCTCGATGCCGAGGCGCAGCCGGAACGGTCCGGCAAGCCCCACCGGGGCGAAATGCGCGGTTGCAAGGAGGTCGCGGATCGCCTGTTCGCGGTCGCGGGCGACGGTGTGGCGCGGGGCGGGACGCGCCGTCGTGGTGTCGGACAGGCGGACGTCGAGAAGCGCATCCGGGCGTTCCGAGCGCTCCACCGCGCGCGCCGCCCGTGCCCGTCGGTCAACCCCGCCGGAGCTCGGCGTCGAGTTCCGGCAGCGCGGTGAAGAGGTCGGCGACCAGGCCGTAGTCGGCCACCTGGAAGATCGGCGCGTCACCGTCCTTGTTGATGGCGACGATGACCTTGCTGTCCTTCATCCCCGCGAGGTGCTGGATGGCGCCCGAGATGCCGACGGCGAGATAGAGGTCGGGGGCGATGATCTTGCCGGTCTGGCCGACCTGGTGGTCGTTCGGGACGAAGCCGCTGTCGACGGCCGCGCGCGAGGCGCCGATCGCGGCCCCCAGCCGGTCGGCGATCGGCTCGAGCAGGCGGAAGTTCTCGCCCGATCCCATGCCGCGGCCGCCCGACACGACGACGCGGGCCGAGGCAAGGTCCGGCCGCTCGCTTTCCGAAAGCTCGGCCGACACGAAGCGGGACGATGCCGCGCCGGGGGCTTCGGCGGCCGCCGGGACCGCCTCGACCGGCGCGTCGCCGCCCTCGGCGGCGGCGGGCTCGAAGGCGGCGGCGCGGATCGTCAGCACCTTGGTCGCGTCGCGCGAACGCACCGTCGCGAGCGCGCTGCCGGCGTAGATCGGGCGGACGAAGCTGTCGGCATCGAGCACGGCGACGACGTCCGAGATCGGCTGCACGTCGAGCAGCGCCGCCGCGCGCGGGAGGACGTTCTTGCCCGTCGCGGTCGCCGCCGCGACGACATGCGTGTGGTCGGCCGCGAGCGACACGACGAGGGCGGCGAGCGGCTCGGCGAGCATGTGCGCGAAACGGGGATCGTCGGCGAGCAGCACCTTGGCCACGCCCTCGATCCGCGCCGCCGCCTCGGCGACCGGCCGGACGGCGTCGCCGGCGACCAGGGCCACGACGTCCCCGAGCCCGCGCGACGCGGCGACCGCCGAACGCGTGGCGGCGCTGATCGCGCCGTCCTGATGATCGACGAGGAGGAGATCCGTCATGCCGGGAACACCTTCGTCTCGTCGCGAAGCTTCTGCACGAGCTCGGCGATCGAGTTCACCCGGACACCCGCCGTCCGCACCGGCGGCTCGCTGACGCTGACCGTCACCAGCCGCGGCGCGAGGTCGACGCCGAGCGCGTCGGCGGTGAGGGTTTCGAGCGGCTTCTTCCGGGCCTTCATGATGTTGGGGAGCGAGGCGTAGCGCGGCTCGTTCAGGCGGAGATCGGCGGTCACGATCGCCGGAAGCGTCAGCGCCACGGTTTCGAGCCCGCCGTCGACCTCGCGGGTGACGGTCGCGGTATCGCCCTCCACCGCGAGCCGGCTCGCGAACGTGCCCTGCGACCAGCCGAGCAGGCCGGCCAGCATCTGTCCGGTCGCGTTCATGTCGTCGTCGATCGCCTGCTTGCCCATCAGCACGAGGCGCGGCTGTTCGCGTTCGACGATCGCGCGCAGCACCTTAGCGACCGCGAGCGGTTCCGGGCTCTCGTCGGCCTGCACGAGGATCGCGCGGTCGGCGCCCATGGCGAGCGCGGTGCGGAGCGTTTCCGCCGCCTGCGCGACGCCGATCGAGACGGCGACGATCTCGGTCGCGATGCCGCGTTCCTTGAGGCGCACGGCTTCCTCGACGGCGATCTCGTCGAACGGGTTCATCGACATCTTGACGCCGGCAGTCTCGACGCCGGAGCCGTCCGCGCGCACGCGCGGCTTCACGTTGTAGTCGACGACGCGCTTGACCGGGACGAGGAGCTTCATGGCGGTGCGGATCCTACATGCCGGCCGGATAGTTCGGGCCGCCGGCGCCTTCCGGGACCACCCAGTCGATGTTCTGACCGGGATCCTTGATGTCGCACGTCTTGCAGTGGATGCAGTTCCCGGCGTTGATCTGGAGACGCGGCGCGGTTTCGGTGTCGACTGCCTCGTAGACGGCCGCCGGACAGTAGCGGCTTTCGGGCGACCGGTAGCGGTCCCAGTTCAGGCCCTTCCACTGGTTCGGATCGCGCAGCACGAGGTGCGGCGGCTGGTCCTCCTCGTGGGCGACGTTCGTGAGGTAGACGGACGAGAGCCGGTCGAAGGTCAGCACGCCGTCCGGCTTCGGGTAGGCGATCGGGGTCGCACCTCGGGTATGCCCGTTCGTCGCGTCGCGCGCGGGTTCGAGTACCGCGTGGTCGGGATGCGGATGGGACAGGGTCCAGGGCGCCCGGCCGCGCAACAGCACCGTGTCGACGGCCGAATAGGCGAAGCCGCCGGCCTGGCCGAACCGCGCGAAGGCGGGGCGGACGTTCCGCACCGCGTGGAGTTCGGTCCACAGCCAGGAGGCGCGGAAGCGGTCGGTGAAGCTCGCGGGCTCGGCGGGGCGGCCGTGCGCGAGCGCGTCGGCGACGGCTTCGGCCGCCAGCGCGCCCGACTTCATCGCCGCGTGGGTGCCCTTGATCTTGGGGACGTTGAGGAAGCCGGCGGCGTCGCCGATCAGCGCGCCGCCCGGGAAGGTGAGGCGCGGGATCGACTGCAGCCCGCCTTCCGACAGCGCGCGCGCACCGTAGCCGATCCGCTTCGCGCCCTCGAACAGCGGCCGCATCAGCTTGTGGGTCTTGAGGCGCTGGGTTTCCTCGAACGGCGACAGGTAAGGGTTCCGATAGTCGAGGCCGACCACGAAGCCGTACGACACGAGGTTGTCGCCGAAATGGTAGAGCCAGGAGCCGCCGTAGGTCCGGCCGTCGAGCGGCCAGCCCATCGTGTGCTGGACGAAGCCCGGGCGGTGGCGCGCCGCCGGCACTTCCCAGAGCTCCTTGACGCCGAGGCCGTAGGTCTGCGGCCCGACGCCGTCGCGGAGGCCGAAGCGGGCGGCCAGCTGCTTGCTGAGCGAGCCGCGGCAGCCTTCGGCGAACAGCGTGTAGTCGGCCCGGAGCGCGACGCCGCGCGCGTGGTTCGGGCCCGGCTCGCCGGTCCGGGTGATACCCATGTCGCCGGTCGCGACGCCGACCACGCGGTCGTCCTCGATCAGCAGCTCGGCCGCGGCGAAACCGGGATAGATCTCGACGCCGAGCGCCTCCGCCTCGCCCGCGAGCCAGCGGCAGACCTCGCCGAGGCTGACGACGTAGTTGCCGTCGTTCCGCATGGGCGGGGGCACCGGGAGCGGGATCGCGCCGCGCGGACCGGTGAGATAGAGCATGCGGTCCTCGGTGGCCGCGGTGCGGAGCGGCGCGCCGCGCGCCTTCCAGTCGGGGATCAGCTCCGCGAGGGCGCCCGGCTCGATCACCGCGCCCGACAGGATGTGGGCGCCGACCTCGGATCCCTTCTCGACCACGCAGACGGTGCTGTCGGGCGAGAGCTGCTTCAGGCGGATGGCGGCGGCGAGCCCGGCCGGTCCGGCGCCGACGATCACCACGTCGAACGGCATCACCTCGCGGCCCTCGGTCTCGCTCATCGCCGCCCGCACCCTCCTGCCCTTCGGCCGGACCTCAACATCAGCCTGCCGCGCGATCGTTCAACATTCCGTCCTCGCGCCGGCGCGCGGTCCGATCCGGAAGAGGAAGTGCGGACAAGGTCGGGTCCCGGATCTGTCATACAAGCTTTACGGGCGGGACCGGGGGCCTGCCCGTATAACAGGCTGGCGGCTGAATACCCGGGAGCACCCACGCTTGAGCGACGTGTCGATGAAGAGCCCGTTCGCGGCGGCCGACGATCCGGGCCTGCAGGGCAAGCTGCAGCGGCTGACGCCCGTCATCTTCGGGGTCATTCTCGCGGCGGGGCTGCTGAACGCGATCCTCCACCTGCACGGCGACATCAGCTCGGTCGGTTCGTCGACGGTGGCGACGGGCGCGATCCTGATGCTCGGCCTGGCCCTGCTGATCGCGCTCGGGTTCGAGTTCGTGAACGGCTTCCACGACACGGCGAACGCGGTC
>CAXUBA010000187.1:0-5462 GCA_964249205.1 uncultured Acetobacteraceae bacterium
CTCGCGACGGGCCGGCTCACCGGCCAGACGGCCGGGGCGTCGTTGGCGGCGATCCTGCTCCGGCTCGCCGGCGGCGCGGGCCCGCATCTCTGCCTCTTGGTCGCCGGCGCGGTCGCAGCCGTGGCCGCCTGCCTCAGCCTCGTCCGGCTCCGCCTCGCGTCGACGCCGGCCGCCGACCCGCTTGCGAGCACGCCGCCCGCGACCCACCCTCGCTGACGCTCACACCGGGAAACGATCCTTGGCCCTTCGACCGACCGCGCTCCTCCTCGGCCTCGTCCTCGCCTCGCCCGCTTTCGCGGCCGCACCCGACAAGCCGGCGTCCGCCCCGAAGCCGCATCTGCACGACGACAGCTGGACCTCGAACGGTACCGTGTCCGTCGGCGGCAAGCCGATCAGCTACCAGGCGGTGGTCGGCACGCTGGTCGTCCATCCGAAAGGCTGGGAAGACGACGACGGCCCGCTCGAAGGGACCAGCCAGCCGGCCGTCGAGCCGGGCGACGCCGACAGCGACCGGAGCGCCTCCGAGAAGCCGAAGGAGAAGGACGCCGAGGCGACGATGTCCTACGTCGCCTATTTCGCGACCGGATCCGCCTCCACCCGGCCCATCACCTTCGTCTACAACGGCGGTCCGGGGTCCTCGACCGTCTGGCTCCACATGGGCGCCTTCGGCCCACGGCGCGTCGTGACCGCCGACGACCGGCACACCGCGGCCGCGCCGTACGGTCTCGTCAACAACGACGAAAGCCTACTTGACGCGACGGACCTCGTCTTCGTCGACGCGCCCGGCACCGGCTTTGGCCGCTTTAACGGCAAGGACGCGAGCAAGGCGTTCTGGGGCATCGACGAGGACGGCAATGCGTTCGCCGACTTCGTCACCGCCTTCCTCACGCGCTACAGCAAGTGGAACGTGCCGAAATACCTGTTCGGGGAAAGCTACGGCACGACGCGGTCGGCGGTGCTCGCGAATATCCTCGAGCAGAGCCGGGGAATCGATCTCAACGGCGTCGTCCTCCTGTCGCAGATCCTGAACTTCGACCTGTCGATCGATGGCGCCGAAGGCAATCCCGGCATCGACATGCCCTACGTGCTCGCGCTGCCGACCTACGCGGCGACCGCCTGGTATCACCACAAGCTTCCCGGCAACCCGCCGCCGCTCGATCAACTCCTGCCCGCGGTGGAGCAGTTCGCCACGCACGACTACCGGGAGGCGCTGGACGCCGGCAGCACGCTCGATCCCGCCACGCGCGAGCGGATCGCGGCCCAACTCCACGCCTATACCGGGCTGCCGGTCGACTACCTGAAGCGCGCCAACCTCCGCGTCGAAGGCGGCGCCTTCGAGCACGAGTTGCAGATCGACGACGACGCGACGACCGGCCGTCTCGACAGCCGCTTCTCCGGTCCGACGATCGACCCGCTCGCCAAGGAGGCCGCTTACGATCCGCAGAGCGCCGCTATCGGCTCGGCTTATGTCTCGACCTTCAACGACTATGTCCGCCGCTCGCTCCACTACGACGGGCGCCGGATCTACAAGCCGTTCAACGAGGACATCGAGGGGCACTGGGACAACAAGCACCAGCCGCCGGGCGCCGACCATCCGCTCGACGGCATGACGCCGAACGTCATGCCCGACATCGCCGCGGCGATGAGCCTCGATCCCGACCTCAAGGTCATGCTGAACGCCGGCTATTTCGATCTCGCGACGCCGTTCTACGAAGGCATCTACGAGATGCATCACCTCCCGATGGCCCCGCGCCTGCAGGCGAACATCGAGTTCCGGCAGTATGCGTCGGGACACATGGTCTACGCGCACGTCCCGGCGCTTCGCGAACTGCACGACAACGTCGCCGACTTCATCCGGCGCAACGCCGCGACCGGAAACGCGAACAACGCGCCGGCGTCCGCGACGCCGAAGTGACCGGAGGCTGCCCGCCGGCCGGCAGGCCGCGCCTGGCGCGAGCAGACGCGAACCGCGTGCAGGACGTCGGGCGCGCGGGCGGCATCGTGTTGCGCGCGCCGCCTCCGCCGTGATCGACGCCCGTTCGCGAAGCCTCGGACGCCCTTCCGAACAGCGCCTGTCACCGACAGGGACGGCCAGGTAGACTGTGCCGAGCCCCGGATCGGTCCCGGGCCCCAAACCGCCGGAACCGAGACCATGGCCGTCTACACCGACGTGTCCGACGACGCGCTGTCCGTCTTCCTCACCGAATATGACCTCGGAACGCTGGTCGCGTTCCGCGGGATCGCCGAGGGGGTCGAGAACTCGAACTTCTCGCTCCGCACCACCGCGGGCGACTTCATCCTGACCCTCTACGAGCGACGGGTGGATCCGGCCGAGCTGCCCTGGTTCCTCGGCCTGATGCGCCATCTCGCGTCGAACGGCGTCCGCTGCCCGCTGCCGGTCGCCGGCGACGACGGCAACCCGCTCCGGGTCCTGTCGGGGCGGCACGCCGCCATCACAACCTTCCTCGACGGGGTGTGGCCGCGCCGGATCCAGGTGGCGCATTGCCGGCCGCTCGGCGAGGCTCTCGCGCAACTCCACCTCGCGGGCGCCGGCTACGCGCCGGTCCGACCGAACGCGCTCGGACCCGAAAGCTGGGGGCCGCTCGTCGCCGAAAGCCGCGCGCGCGCCGACGAGGTTCAGCCCGGTCTCGGCGTCGAGATCGACCGCCACCTCCACGCGACGCTCGCGCTCTGGCCGCGCGACCTGCCGCGGGGCCACATCCACGCCGACCTGTTTCCCGACAACACGTTCTTCCTCGGCGACCGCGTCTCGGGGCTGATCGACTTCTACTTCGCCTGCACCGACCAGCTCGCCTACGACGTCGCGATCTGCCTCAACGCCTGGTGTTTCGAGGCGGACCGCCAGTTCAACGTGACCAAGGCGCGCGCGCTGCTCGCGGGCTACGACGCGGTGCGACCGCTCGACCGTGCCGAGCGGACCGCGCTGCCGACGCTTGCGAAGGGCGCCGCGATCCGCTTCCTCGCGACGAGGCTCTACGACTGGCTTCACAGCCCGCCGGGCGCGGTGGTGACCCGGAAGGACCCGCTCGAATACCTCCACAAGCTCCGCTTCCACGCGAGCGCCACTAGCGAAGCCGCCTATGGGTTCTTCTGACGACGACCCGATCCTCGCCCCGACCGGCGAACCGGACGGCGGAAACGCGACGCGGCGCCTGGTCGAGATCTGGACCGATGGCGGTTGCAAGCCGAACCCCGGCCCCGGCGGCTGGGCGGCGCTGCTGCGCTTCGGCGAGCACGAGCGCGAGCTGTCTGGCGCGGAGCCTTCGACCACCAACAACCGGATGGAGCTCACGGCGGCGGCCGAGGCGCTGGAAGCGCTGACCCGCCCCTGCCGCATCCGCCTGCACACCGACAGCGAGTATCTCCGGAACGGGATCACGCGCTGGGCGACCGGCTGGGTAAGGAAGAACTGGCGCTCGTCGACCGGCGATCCGGTCAAGAACATGGATCTCTGGCGACGCGTGCTGGCGAGCGCCAAGCCGCATGAGATCGAGTGGCTCTGGGTGCGCGGTCATTCCGGCGATGTCGCTAACGACCGCGTGGACCGGCTGGCGACCGCGGCCCGCGAGGCGCTCTCCTAGACGGGTGCCTCGTCGGCGCCGTCGAGCGGAATGCCCGATAATCGCTCGCACGCCCTGACGAAGCGATCCTGCAGGGCGGTGTCCCGCGTCGCCTTGTGCGGCAGGCGCGTTTGACCATGGAAGAAGTAGCCGCCGGTCGTGGTCGCGTCCTCGCCGACCGCGAGCCAGGCCTGTGTCCGGTGCGCCCGATCGAGATCACCGGTCGCGTTCGGACCGCCCATCCTGGTCGCGACCCAGCCCGGCTCGAGCGCGTTCGACAGCGTGTCCGGCCATCTCCGCGCCAGCGCGAAGGCCAGCAGAACGAGGTGCAGCTTGGTGTCGGAATAGGCCTGCGTCCCGTTCCAGCGCCGCCGCTCCCAGAGCAGGTCGTCGAGCGCGGGATCGCCGCGGCGCCGGTGCAGCTCGGAGCTGACGAAGACGAGCCGACCTGGGCGGCGGAGGAGCGCGGTCAGCACAAAGGGTGCGATCGTGTTCGCGGCGAGCACGTGCGGAAGCCCGTCCTCGGTCAGCACGCGCCGCTTCTCGCGGAAGCCGATCGCCGCGTTGTGGATGACGGCGTCGAACCGCCCGATCGCGTTCGCCTGCGCGGCGAGGCGCCGGCAGTCCGCGAGACGCGTGAGATCGCCCACGACAAGGCCGGCGGCGCCCGGAACCGCCGCGACCGCCTGCTCGCCGCGCTCCGCGTTCCGCCCGTGCAGCACGACGGCATGTCCCTGCCCGACCAGCAGACGCGCGGCCATCAGGCCGAGACCGTCGGACGATCCGGTGATCAGGACGCGGGACACGCGGTCCCGATCGCCGCGCGGCGCCCGCCAGGCCGCATCGATCGGTCAGGCAAGACGACGCCCCACGGCAAGCCCGACCGCCATGGCCGCGTAGCCCGCGCCCATCGAGGTCTTCGTCAGCGCAAACTCCCATCCCGGCGTGAACCGACGCGGCGTCGCGCCGTAGTCGACCGCCGCCGCGACCACCGAGGTGAGCGCCGCCGCGGCGAGCATCGGCACGGGGCGCGACCGCATCCGAAGCAGCGCCTCGAACAGGGCCGCCCAGAAGATCGTGGCGGCGAGATGGGTCGTGTAGCCGACTCCCGTGTGCGCCAGGTCGACGTCGTCGCGACGGGCGGCCGTTTCGCCGCGCAGCCAATGGCTCGTCGCGTTCAAGGGACGGAACGCGCCCTTGCCTTCGATCCGGCTGCCGAGCGCGAGCGCAGCGGCCGAGGTCAGGCTTGCGACGGTGCCGGCGCATAGGATCGACCGGAATGGTGGTGGCGGCTTCATCGACAGCTCTCGGCTCCCTTGCCGCTCGGATCCGGGATATGGGGAGGGAACGATGGGCAGCAGGTCTCCTGCCTCGGGTTCGGCAGCGCGCATAGCGGTCGGGACCCTCCTGCGGCTCGCCGCAAACGGCGTGGCGGCCGCCGTGCTCCTGACGCGGGACGGTCGGCGGCGAAGCGCCGCCCTCGTAACCGTGCATGCGTGCCGGAACGTGCTCGATGCGGTCGTCGTGTCCGAACGGGGCTGGCCGCTCGCCCGTCCGGCCACGCTTCCCGACGTACCGGCGGCTAATCCCCTCCGCGACCGGCTCGCGTCGATGCTGATGGCCGCCGAAGCGCTGGACGCGGCCGGCACGGTCAGTGCCGACGGACGCGTCCCGCAGGAGCCGGACGGGTGGCGGCTTACCGAGGCGACCGACGCGATCCGGCCGCTCGTCGACCTGCTCGCCGACGCCTTCGACCTCGATCTCAAGGGCGACGCACCGGCCGGGCGCGCGGAGCCGATCCGCGGGAGTGACGAACAACCCGTCGGGCCGGCGGCGGCGGGGCCGGCGAGGACAGGTCGACCACGCGATCGGAGAGGCTCA
>CAXUBA010000188.1:0-5440 GCA_964249205.1 uncultured Acetobacteraceae bacterium
CGCGGGTAGACGCCGATCCGCGCGGGCAACGGCAGCGCCTCGCCGGCGAGCGCCCCGAGCAGGAACGGGCCCGCGGCGCCGAACACGAGGCCGATCAGCACGCCGAGTGCCGCGAGAACCCCGACCTGGATCATGTAGACGTCGCGGACGGTCGCGCCCGCGGCACCGAGGGTCTTCAGGATCGCGATCGAATTGCGCCGGGTTTCGAGATAGGCGCTGACCGCGGTGCCGACGCCGAGGCCGCCGGCCAGCAGCGAGGCGAGGCCGACGAAGGCGAGAAAGACCTCGACCTGATCGATGAGGGTCCGGAGGCCGCCGGCCGCGTCGCGACGGTCGCGGAGGCGGACTCCGCGCGCGGCTTCGGGACGGAGCGCACCGCGCGCCTTGCCGAGGGTTTCGCCGGGACGGAGCGCGATCCGCACGGTGTCGCCGAACAGGTCGCCGGGCGTGATCAGTCCCGACGCGTCGAGCACGGGTCGGGCGACCAGGATCGCGCCCCCGAGCGCGAAGCCGCGCCCGAGCGTGTCGGGTTCGGCCACCAGACGCGCGCGGACGACGAAGCGCCGGTCGCCGATCCGGAACGGATCGCCGAGCCGGAGATGCAGCCGGTCGAGGAGGCGCGGATCCACGGCGGCGCCCGGAAGAGCGCCCGCGGGCGCGAGCGCTTCGGCGAGGCTCGCGGCGCCGTCGAGCGTGACCGCCCCCGCGAGCGGAAACGCCGCATCGACGCCGCGCACCTCGGCCAGGCGGCGATCGCCGGACGGACCTTCCGCCATGGCGCGGACGTGGAGCGCGTCGGTGACGCGGCCGAGACGCGCGAAGTCGCCCCGCTCGGCCGCAGTGAAGCGCCTGCCCTCGACGGAGGCCGCGACGTCGCCGCCGAGGATGGCGCGGCTCTGCGCGGCGAGACCGCGACGGAACGCGGTCGCGGTTGATCCGGAGGCGGCCAGCGCGGCGACCCCGAGCGCGAGACAGCCGAGGAAGATCCGGACCCCCCCGATCCCGGACCGGAGCTCGCGGCGCGCGAAGCGCGCGCTGAGGACGAGCGACGGGAGGCGACGGCGGATCACGCGGCGTCCACCAGCGTGCCGCGTTCCATCACCAAGCGACGATCAAGACGTTCGGCGAGGGCCCGGTCATGGGTGACCAGCACCAGCGCCGATCCGGTTTCGGCGACGAGCGACAGCATGAGCGAGGCGATCCGGTCGGCGTTGTCGCGGTCGAGATTGCCGGTCGGCTCGTCGGCGAACAGCAGACGCGGCCCGACGGCCAGTGCGCGCGCGATCGCCACGCGCTGCTGCTCGCCGCCGGACAGCTGGTGCGGATAGTGGGTGAGGCGCGCCGAGAGGCCGACGCGCCCGAGCCAGTCGCGTGCCGCGGCCGCGCTGCCGGAACGGCCGGCGATCTCGAGCGGTGCGGCGACATTCTCGACGGCGGTCATGTTGGGCAGCAGGTGGAAGTTCTGGAACACGAGCGCGACCCGGCCGCGACGGAGGGCGGCACGGCCGTCCTCGCCGACGGTCGCGAGATCGGTGCCCAGCAGCCGCACGCGGCCGCCGGTCGGCCGTTCGAGCCCGGCCGCCACCGCGACCAGCGACGACTTGCCGGAACCCGACGGCCCGACGATCGCGACCCGCTCGCCCGCGGCGACCGTCAGTGCGGCGCCCCGGAGAACGTCGAGCGTCCCGGACGCGGCCTCGAAGCGGAGATGGACGTCGTGCATCGCCAGCACGTCCTCGCGGGCAGCGGCAGGCAGGACGGGGTCGGCGGGACGCGTCTTGCGAAGGATCGGCATCGGCGACAGATGGGTGCGGATGCGATTCCGCCGATTGCTTCCGTCGTACGCGCTGGCCGTCTCGCTGACGGTCGTGTGGACGGCGAACGCGGCGACGCCGGTGCCGGTGCCGGTGCCGGTGGTGACGATCCTCGGCGATTCGATCACCGCGGGATACGGGCTCCGCGCGTCCGATGCCCTTCCGGCGCAGCTCGAGGCGGCCCTGGCGCGGCACGGCGTTCCCGCGACCGTGCGCGGCGCCGGCGTGTCGGGTGACACGACCGCGGGCGGGCTCGCGCGGGTCGATTTCAGCGTCGCGTCGGACACCAGCGTTTGCGTGATCGAACTCGGCGCCAACGACTATCTGCAATCGGTCGCCCCGGACGAGACGGCACGCAATCTCGACGCGCTCGTGCGGTCGCTTCGCGCGCGCCGCATCCGGGTGCTTCTGCTCGGCGGCCACGTCCCGGCTGGGAGCGCCGGCGACACGGGCCCGGCGTTCGACGCGGTGTTCCCCCGGGTCGCGCGCCTCGACGACGTTCCGCTCGACCCTGACTTCCTGGCTGGCGTCGAGGACGAGCCGGCGCTCAAGCAGGCGGACGGGCTGCACCCGAATGCGGCCGGCGTAGCCGTCATGGCTGACCGGATGGCGCCCTACGTCATCGCCGCGCTCGCGCGACCGGCGGCATGATCGCCGCCGCCGGCCGCAGGGATCTACTGCGGCGCGGTCGTCGCGCCCATGCCGTGGAACAGAAGGAAGAGGACGATGATGATCAGCAGGATCGGCAGCAGGCCGAGCCCGTTGAAGCCGGTGCCGCGAGAGCCGCCATACCAGCCGGAACGGACACCGTAGCCGCCTCCGCCGAGCGCGAGAACGATCAGAACGATGATCAGGATCGTCAGCATGCGAAGGCTCCATCCGGGACGATCGTGCAACGTCGCCGGGACCGGATCGTTGCGGAGGTGAAGGCGCCGGAACGCCGGATGCCGTATCCGGTGACCCCGGACGGACGCTACTTCGTCGTGCAGGGACGCTTGTGGCGCTGCGCCGATCCGACGCTGGACGACGTGTCGCGCGCAGCACTGACCCGTGCGCTGATGGCGGCCCGGCGGGCCAAGGGGGTCGCGACGCGGTCCGGGGATGCGGCCGGGCGCGAGGCGGCGAAGCGCGGGATCGAAGCCGCCAAGGTCGCGCTCGGGGAACGCGGCGCACCCTGGTGGACGGACGGCGCGCCCGATTTCAATCGGCGCATGGCCGTGAACACCCCCTACGCCGCATGGTCTGCGTTGATCGCACGTTCTTTGTGATCGGCAACCCGGCTTGGCGACGCGTCGTTTTCGACGCCGAAGAGGGGCACCGCGATGGACGACGAACCCGCCGATGGGATCGAGGCCCTTCTCGACATGGTCGAGACGCTCCGGACGGTGGCACTCGAGAACGAAGCCCGGTCCAAGCTCGCGCTGGCCGAGGCGCGCGCGGCACGGGAGGAGATCCTCCGGCTGAGGGACGAGGTGGCCGCGGCGCAGCGGGACCAGCAGGATCTTCGGTCGGCTCGCGCGAAACTCGCCCGGCTGCAGCGTCCGACCGTCTGGTCCAGACTGTCCCGGTGCGGCCTTCCCGCCCTCGGCAAGCCGACGACCTGATCGTCGGCTTCCTTCACCCCGATCCAGCGTCGTCGAACGGCCCCGCCGGCGCGTGCCGAAGGGGGCGCGAAGCAGCTTCGGAGATCGCTTGAACGAGCAGGACGCGCCGGTCTCTATCGGAACGAAGATCCGCAGGCGGATGGGTCCGCTGCGGAAGCCGAGCTTCGCGCTGTTCTTCGTCGGCTACGCGATTTCCGTCACCGGCAGCTCCATGGTGCCGATCGCGCTCGCGTTCGCCGTGTTCCAGCTCGGCGGCGGCGCCGGCGAAGTCAGCGCGGTCCTCGCGGCCCAGACGGTGCCGATGGCGGTGCTCCTCCTGATCGGTGGCACGGTCGCCGATCGCCTGCCCCGACGACTGGTCATGCTCGGCGCGGACGCGGTGCGTTGCCTGAGCGAGGCGCTGCTGGCGGCGCTGCTTCTCTCGGGTCACATCGGTGTCGTGATGCTGATGGTGCTCGCGGCGATCATCGGGGCTGGCGACGCCTTCTTCTCGCCGGGCCGCACCGGCCTCATGCCGCAACTCGTCGCGGCGGCCGAGCTCCAGTCCGCCAACGCCATCATGTCCTCGGTCGGTGCCCTCGCGGCGATCGTGGGGCCGGCGGGCGGCGGGCTGCTCGTCGGCGTCGCCGGTCCGGGCTGGGCGATCGGGGTGGATGCGGCGAGCTACGCCGTCTCGGCGGCCTGCCTAGTGCTGCTTCGCGTGCCGGCGCAGGCGGTCGATCCGTCCGAAAGCTTCCTTCGACAGATCGTCACCGGCTGGACCGAGTTCCGGTCGCGGACGTGGCTCTGGGTCGTGGTCCTCGCGTTCGCCTTTCTGCACCTGGTGACGATCGGTCCCATCTTCGTCCTCGGGCCGCTCGGCTTCAGGCACGTCCCGCACGGCGCGTCCATTTGGGGAACGCTGCTCGGCGCCCTCGGGGTGGGCGCTCTCGTCGGCGGCCTGCTCGCGCTCAGGGTGCGACCGCGCCGGCCGCTGCTGCTCGCGGTGGCGGTGCTTCTTCCGTTCGCAATCGTGCCCGCCGCGCTTGCCGACAAGGTTTCGCCCGCGCTCGGCATGACTGCGTTCTTCATCGGCGGCGTGAGCCTTTCGCTTTTCGGCGTGCTGTGGAGCACGACGCTGCAGCGCGAAGTGCCGTCCGCGGTCCTGTCCCGCGTGAGTGCCTACGACACGCTGGGATCGGTCTGCCTGCTTCCCGCGGGCTACGTGCTGGCAGCCCCGATGGCGTCCGTGCTCGGCGTCGACGGTGCGCTCTGGCTCGCATCCGGCTTCAGCTTCCTCGCGGTCGTCGGCGTGCTGGCGTCACGCAGCGTCCGGGATCTGCGCACGGTCTGACGCCGTCCGGGCAGACTTCGGCGGCCATTCCGTGGCTCCGCGCCCTCGTTCTGGCTCAATAGTTGCTGTAGGCGGGCAACTGCTACAGTTCTGTGACGGTCGCGGCGCGTCATCCCCGCGTCGTCGCTCGAACCGGTCCGGGATCCTGCCATGCCCACCTGGCGCCTTGCCGAAGCCCGTCTCGCCCTGGTCGGCACGCGGGGTGTCGACGCGGCGCGTCGGCTCGCGCTGAAAACCGCCGGGCGCGTCAGCGGCCGCTTCGCCGACGCGAGCGGTCTCGCCTCCGGGAGACTTCCGGACGCGGGCGGCCTCGTCGGCGCTGTGGACGGCTTCATCGATAGCGAGCTCCGCGGCTGGATCGTGAACCTCGACCATCCCGCGCGGCCCGAGACGATCTGGTGCGTCGGGCAAGAGGGTCGTCGGCTACCGTTCCGACCGACCTTTCGGCGCCACGACGCCTGCGAGGCGCTCCGTGTCGACAGCGTTCGCGGCTTCGCCGTGCCACGAGACCTGCTGCTCGAGCTCGGGCCGGTGTTCTCGGTCGAGAACAGTCTGGGGGGCGTCCTCCGCGAACGTATCGAGCTCCCGCCCTTTCCCTCGACCGGAGAGCAGGCCCCACAAGGAGAACGGTCGACGCAATGGCTGTTCATGCACATTCCGAAGACCGCGGGGACGAGCTTGCGGGATGC
>CAXUBA010000189.1:0-5100 GCA_964249205.1 uncultured Acetobacteraceae bacterium
CCGCCCCGCCGCCGCCCTTGCCGTGGAGCAGGAACGGCAGGAACAGCAGGAATCCCATTCGTGTCGCGGTGTCGAGCACGCCGGTCAGCAGCAGCCATTGGAAGCCCCGGCGGTCCCCCGAACCGCACGCGCCCGCGGCGTCCGACGCGACCGTCGGCGCGTCGCGCGGCAGGAGCGGGAACAGGCAGGCCGCCGTCAGCAGGCCGATGGCCGCGACCACCCCCACCGATGCGCGCCAGGTCATGACCGCGAGCAGCGCGGTGACCAGCGGCGGAAAGGCGGATTTCCCGAGGTCGCCCGCGAAATTGTAGAGGCCGAGCGGACGGCGCGACGCGGTGCCGTAGGCGACGGTCACGACGGTCGAGGCGCGCGGGTGCTGCGCGCTCGATCCGACCCCCGCGAGGACAAGTCCGGCGCCGAGCGCGAGGAGCCCGCCCGGAACGCTCATCAGCAGAAAACCGCAGGCGGCGACGACGGTCGCCGCACTCAGCACGGCGCGTGCGCCGAACCGTCGCGTCGCGCCGTCGACCGGGATCTGGAGACCGCCCATCGTGCCGTAGAAAAGGCACCGTACCAGCGCGAGCCCGGCGTAGGACAGGGCGAACTCGCGCTGCCAAACGGGCAGCAGCACGTAGATCAGGTCGGTGTAGCCGTCGTGCAGGACATGGGCGAGGCAGGCCCCAAGCAGGCTTCGCCGCCGCTCCGACACCGCCGCGATCCCGATGCGTCCACGTTCGTCCGAAACGATGCCGCTCATGTGCGCTCCTCGGCCGAACCTCCTACACACGTGAGCGCACGACGATTAGAACCCTCCTGCTCACCGGTATCGTCAGCTCCGCTCACGGATCATGCGCAGGCTTCCGCCACTTTCCGCGCTTCGCGTCTTCGAGGTCGCCGCCCGCACCGGCAGCTATTCCGACGCCGCGCGCGCGCTCGGCCTGACGCACGGCGCCGTTAGCCGGCAGATCGGCGCTCTCGAAGCCTGGCTTGGGCAGCGGCTGTTCGTGCGCATCGGACGCCGCATGGCGGCAACGCAGGCCGCGCGGGCCTTCGCGGCCGAGATCAGCCTCGCCTTCGATCGCATCACCGAAGCCGCCGAGGCCTGCGGCCGCCCCGCGGCCCCGCGCGTGCTACGCGTCAGCGCGCCCACCACCTTCGCGATGCGCTGGCTCATCCCGCGTCTCGACGGCTTTCGTTCCCGCCGGCCCGAGGTGGAGGTCGCCGTCACCACCGTCACCACGCTGCAGGACGAGCTGCGCGGCGGCTTCGACATCGCGATCCGTCGCGGCGCCGGATCGGACGGCGCCATCCTGTGGCCGCAGCACCACGCGACCGCTTTCCTCGCCGAAGCCGACACGCTGGTCGCCAGCCACGCGCTTCTCGCCCGACGACCGGTCCGCGTTCCCGCCGACATCGCGGGCGAAACGCTGCTCGCGACCGAGACCCGCCCCCGCGACTGGGCCGACTGGCTGAACGCGGCGGGGTTGTCCTACCCCACCGGCCCGCGCCGGGTGTTCGACCACTTCTTCATCACGTTGCAGGCTGCGATCGACGGGCTCGGCTTCGCGATCGGTCCGATGCCGGTGCTGGACAACGAGCGGCAGCTGGGGCGGCTGGTCGCTCCGTTCCCGTCCATTGCCGTCCGGCGTCCCGGCTACCACGCCCTGGTGCCGTTCGATGCGGACAAGACACCGTCCCTCGCGGCGTTCGTCGACTGGCTCGTCGACGAAGGATCCCGCGAGCGTGAGCCGATCCGGTGATGATCCCCGGATCGTCGTCCGAACAGGCCGACGACGCGGAACCCCGCTCCGCAGCGCCACACGGAGCGCGCGCCTCGCCCGGCCGCGGCGCGACCGCGCCGCGGCGCTGCCGCGCCGACCCTCGGTCGTTCCCGGCGCGGCGGCACATCGCCCCGCCAAGGGTTCGTTCAGACGTCGACCATGCCGCCGTCCACGAAGAGCTCGGCGCCCGTCGTGTAGGAGCTGTCGTCCGACGCGAAGAACAGCGCCGCCGCCGCGACTTCATCGGCGCGACCCACGCGCGCGAGCGGGATCTGGCTCACGAATCCTTCGACCACCGTCTTCATCTGCTCGGCCGGGATCCCGACCTTGCCGAAGATCGGCGTCTCGATCGGACCTGGGCTAATCGTATTGACGCGGATCCGGCGTGGCGCCAGCTCGGCGGCGAAGGTCCGCCCGAACGACCGGACCGCCGCCTTTGTCGCGCCGTAGACGGTCTGGCCGAGGCCGCCCATCACACCAGACACCGATGCGTTGAGCACGATCGATCCGCCTTCCTGCATGACGGCGGCCGCGTGCTTGATCGCGAAATACGCGCCCCGCACGTTGACGTCGAACAGCTGGTCGAAATGCGCCGCGTCGACGTCCGGGCTCGCGCCGAATTTCGCGATGCCGGCATTGGCGAACAGGATGTCGAGGCGGCCTTGCCGTCCATGAACGTCGCCGACCAGCGTCCGCGTCGCCTCGATGTCCGCGATGTCCGACCCGACGACCTCGATGCCGTGGAGTTCGCGTCGGGCCGCCTCGAGCGTCGTCGGGTTGGACCCGGTGACGATCACGATCGCGCCTTCCGCCCTAAAGAGCCGCGCGGTCGCGGCGCCGATCCCGGACGTGCCTCCGGTGATCAGGGCGACCTTGCCAGTGAGCTTTGCCATGCGACGTTCTCCGTTCCGGACGCGCACCGCGCGCGCCCCCGCGTGCTCAGAACAGTTAGACGAAGGTCTAAGCGTTTCAACGTTCGCCGCCTGCTGGACGACGCTCCGCCGCTTCAGAGCGACGCGACCGCGTCGGCGAAGGCGGCGATCCGGTCGCGTCGCAGCGTCAGATGGGCGCTCTTGCCTTCCCGCCGGATGCTGATCAGCCCGGCCGCCTCGAGCTCCTTCAGATGGTGCGAGATCGTGGCGGCGGTCACCGGATGAGTGCAGACGAGCGCGCTGCACGGGAGCGAGCCGCCGGCAGCCCCGATCTGCCGCAGGATGGTGAAACGTCGGGGATCGGCCAGCGCGCGGGCGACCGCTTCCCGGTCGCCGTCCGCGAGATTCGCGGCGGCAATGGTCGCATCGGACCCGGTCGCAGCCGGCACCGGCGCCGCATCGTCGTCCGCGCCCTCAGACACGCCCGGTTCTCCGAGCCCGGCCGCCCACGCGGCGCCGTGCGAGGCTGTCAGGCGCCATAGAGCGCCTCCGGCGCGACGAGCACCGGCGCGATCTCGCGAAGCGTGCCGTCCCGCCAGGCGCGATGAAAGCAGGAGCGCCGCCCGGTGTGGCAGGCGACTCCGTCCTGCTCGACCATGAGAAGAAGCGTGTCGCCGTCGCAGTCGAGCCGGATGTCGCGGAGGTGCTGCGTCTGCCCCGACCGCTCGCCCTTCCGCCAGAGCGCGCCCCGGCTCCGGCTCCAGTAGCAGGCACGCCCGGTCCGAAGCGTTTCGCGCACCGCGGCCTCGTTCATCCAGGCGACCATCAGCACCTCGCCCGTGCCGTCCGCCTGGGCGACCGCCGTGACGAGCCCGTCGCGGTCGAAGCGGATCGCGGCGAGGAGCGCGTCCGCGCTCATGCGCCGGTCGCCGCGGCCGCGTCTTCGGCAGGGAGCCGCATCCAGGCCGGGATCCGCGCGCGGAGCTTCGTGCCGCCTTCGCTTTGGACGGTGCCGTGCAGGTGTTCGAGCCGAAGCAGCGCGAGGCCGAGCGCGTCGCGCGACGAGCGCATCGTGCCCGCATCGCGTCCCGCCGCGTCCCGGAGGATCGCGCCCGATGGCGGCAGCGCGTGGCCGTCCTCGGCGGCGACGGGCACGAGACGACGCTTCAGCAAGCCTCGGTAGCGCGTGCGTGCGGTAAGTTCCTGGCCCATGTAGCAGCCTTTGGTCCACGACACGCCGCCGAGCTCGTCGAACCCCGCCTCGAGCAGCACCGACCGTCCCGGCTCGAGGTCGCGCGCGCCGTCCGGCAGGCCGAGCATCAGCCGGTGACGGTCGTAGTCGTCCGCTGCGCCGGTCGCTTCCGGCGCTAGCGCGGGGTCGCCGATCCAGCGCCAGCCCGCCTCCGGCAGCCGCCTGTCGACGGCCAGAAGCCCGGCGGCCACGGTCGGCGCCGAGCCGCCCCAGCACGCGAACACCGCGAGATCGGTCGGTTCCACCGTCACCTTCGCCCGCAGCCGGAAGCGCGCGAGCTTCGCGGCGAGCGCGCCGGCGGCCTCAGCCGGCGCGTCGAGCAGGATGCGCTCGCCGTCGAGCAAGGCGAGGAAGTCGGTCTCGTACTTGCCCTGAGGCGTCAGCATCGCGCCCCAGCGGGCCTCGTCCGGCGCCAAGGCGCCGATATCGCTGCTCACCAGACCCTGCAGGAAACCCACGCGGTCCGGACCGCCGACCGCCAGCACGCGACGGCCGGGAAGGGATACGACGTTGCTCATGGGGCGGCACTTGGCCCGACCGCCGCGCTGGGGCAAGAACCTCCGGCATCCATGCGTGTCCTGTTCATCACCGCGACGCGTCTCGGCGATGCGGTTCTCTCGACCGCCCTCGTCGAGCATCTCCGCGCCTCCCGTCCGGGCACGCGGTTCACGGTGGCGTGCGGCCCGGTCGCAGCCCCGCTGTGGAGCCGCCTGCCCGGGCTGGACCGCGTGATCAGCGTCGAGAAGCGACGCTTCGACGCGCACTGGCTCGCGCTCTGGGCGGCCACCGCGACGACGCTGTGGGATCTGGCGATCGACCTCCGCGGCTCCGCGACGACCTTCTTCCTGCCCGCGCGGCGACGGCGAATCATGCGCGGCGGGCGCCGGCCGGGCCACCGGCTGACCCATCTCGCCGCCGTACTCGACCTCGATCCGCGGACACTCCGGACCGCGGTCTGGACGACGCAAGAGGACGACGCGATGGCGCGCCGCGCCCTTCCGGACGGTCCCGCCTACGTGGTTCTCGGACCCACCGCAAACTGGACCGGCAAGGTCTGGCCGCCCGAGCGGTTCGTTGCTCTCTATCGATCGCTTGCCGCGGAGGCCGGTCGCCCGTGCCGTCCGGTCGTGCTTGCGGGGCCGGGCTTGGCCGAGCGTGCGCTCGCCGCGCCGGTGCTCGCGTCGCTGCCGGACGC
>CAXUBA010000189.1:5110-5371 GCA_964249205.1 uncultured Acetobacteraceae bacterium
CGCCCTTCCGGCGATCGCGAGCGTGCTCCGGCGCGCCGCACTCTTCGTCGGCAACGATTCCGGCCTGATGCACCTGGCCGCCGCCGCTGGCGCGCCCACCCTCGGCCTGTTCGGACCGAGCCGGGCGTCGGAATACGCGCCGGTCGGCGCGCGTGCCCGCTTCGTCGCCGCGCCCGGCCCCGAGGGCGAGGCCCCGATCGCGGGACTCACCGTCAGCCGCGCGCGCGACGCCGCCCTCCCGCTCCTCCTCGCGCGCGAGGC
>CAXUBA010000190.1:0-2883 GCA_964249205.1 uncultured Acetobacteraceae bacterium
TTGACGATCTGATCCGCCGCTGCCAGTTCTCCGCGTCGCTCGTGACCGCGGTGATCGCCGAACTCGAACTGGATGGCCGGATCGAGACGCTTCCCGGCAGCCGCGTCTGCCTGCTTTCCGGCTCCTAGGCGCCGGGGAGAACCACGGGGACAGGATCTGCATGTCGGACGTCGTCGTCGTCGAAAGCCCGGCCAAGGCGAAGACCATCAACAAGTATCTCGGCGGCGGCTACACGGTGCTGGCCTCGTTCGGCCATGTCCGCGACCTGCGCGAGAAGGACGGCTCGGTCGAGACGGCGGGCGACTGGGCGATGACCTGGGAGGCCGACGAGCGCGGCCAGCGTCAGGTCGCGGCGAT
Organism: uncultured Acetobacteraceae bacterium; assembly: GCA_964249205.1. Taxonomy (GTDB): domain Bacteria; phylum Pseudomonadota; class Alphaproteobacteria; order Acetobacterales; family Acetobacteraceae; genus CAXTPV01. The sequence continues at coordinate 358 of CAXUBA010000190.1, forward strand.
CGCCAAGGCGCTGCGCGGGGCGAAGACGCTTTATCTTGCGACCGACCCCGACCGCGAGGGCGAGGCGATCTCGTGGCACGTGCGGGCGATGCTCGAGGAAACCCGCGCGCTGAAGGGCGTCGCGGTCCGTCGCATCACCTTCAACGAGGTGACCCGGAGCGCGATCCGGCACGCGATCGAGCACCCGCGCGAGCTCGACCAGCCGCTGATCGAGGCCTATCTCGCGCGCCGCGCGCTCGACTACCTGGTGGGGTTCACCCTCTCGCCCGTGCTGTGGCGGAAGCTGCCCGGCAGCAAGTCGGCGGGGCGCGTTCAGTCGGTGGCGCTCCGGCTGGTGTGCGAGCGGGAAGCCGAGATCGAGGCGTTCCGGGCGCGCGAGTACTGGACCGTGGAAGCGCCGCTCGAAACGCCGTCGGGCGCCCCGTTCACCGCGCGCCTCACCCATCTCGACGGGAAGAAGCTCGACCAGTTCGACCTCGCGAACCGCGAGACGGCAGAGCGGGCCCGCGACGCGGTCGAGCAGGCGCACCTCACGGTCGGCACGGTCGAGCGGAAGCGGGCGAAGCGCAACCCGCCGGCGCCGTTCACCACGTCGACGCTCCAACAGGAAGCGAGCCGCAAGCTCCACATGGGCGCGCAGGCGACCATGCGGACCGCGCAGTCGCTCTACGAGGGAATCGAGCTCGACGGCGAAACGGTCGGGCTGATCACCTACATGCGGACGGACGGCGTGCAGATGGCGCGCGAAGCGATCGACGCGATCCGCGCGCATGTCCGGGACAGCTTCGGCGCCGACTACCTGCCGGGCGTCGCGCGGGAATACTCGTCGAAGGCGAAGAACGCCCAGGAGGCGCACGAGGCGATCCGGCCGACCGACGTCGCGCGCCTCCCCGCCGACGTCGCGCACCGGCTCAGCCACGACCAGGCGCGGCTCTACGAGCTCGTCTGGAAGCGCGCGGTCGCGAGCCAGATGCAGTCGGCCGAGCTCGACCAGGTGGCGGTGGACGCGGTGAGCGCCGACCGGAGCGTCCGCCTGCGCGCCACCGGCTCGATCGTCGCGTTCGACGGCTTCCTCAAGCTTTATCGCGAGGGATCGGACGAGGAGAGCGGCGCCGCCACGGCCGATGACGACAGCCGGATGCTGCCGCCGATGAACGAGCGAGACCCGCTCGGGCGCGCCGGTCCGGCGGTCGCCGACCAGCATTTCACCCAGCCGCCGCCGCGCTTCTCCGAAGCGTCCCTGGTCAAGAAGATGGAGGAGCTCGGCATCGGGCGGCCGTCTACCTACGCGTCGATCCTGACGGTGCTGCGCGACCGGCAATACGTCCGGCTCGAGAACCGGCGCTTCGTGCCCGAGGATCGCGGCCGGCTGGTCACCGCCTTTCTTTCCTCGTTCTTCGCGCGCTACGTCGATGTCGGCTTCACCGCCGGGCTCGAGGAGCAGCTCGACGACATTTCCGGTAGCGCGCGCGACTGGCGCGACGTGATGCGGGCCTTCTGGGAGGATTTCTCGCGCGCCGTCGACGGCACGCGCGACCTCAAGATCTCGGACGTGATCGACGCACTCGACCGCGAACTCGGGCCGCACTTCTTTCCCGCCCGCGCCGACGGGACGGACCCGCGACGCTGCCCGGCCTGCAACACGGGGCGGCTCGGGCTCCGGCTCGGGCGGCAGGGCTCGTTCATCGGCTGCGCGAACTATCCGGAATGCCGCTACACGCGAAGCCTCGCGATCGCGAGCGGCGGCGACGGCGAGGGATCGGCCGACGCGCTCCGGGAAGGGATGCGCCTCCTCGGGCAGCATCCGGAAACCGGCGAGGACGTCACCGTCCGGCGCGGCCCCTACGGACTCTATGTCCAGGGCGGCGAGCCTGATCCTGCCGACAAGAAGAGCAAGCCGCGGCGCGCGAGCCTGCCGCGCGGCATGGACGGCGACAGCATGACGCTGGCGCAGGCGGTGGGCCTCCTGTCGCTGCCGCGCGCGGTCGGCACGCATCCGGAAACCGGCGAAACGATCGAAGCCGGGCTCGGCCGGTTCGGACCCTACGTGAAGATGGGCGCGATCTACGGCTCGCTCGACCGCGACGACGACGTGCTGTCGATCGGGATCAACCGGGCGGTCGACGTGATCGCGCGGAAGCTCGCCTCGGTGCGCTCGGTCGGGCCGCATCCGCGGGACGGCGAGCCGATCCTGGTGCGCAAGGGTCGGTTCGGCCCTTACGCGCAGCACGGCAACACGGTCGCGAACCTGCCGCGCGGCGTCGCCATGGAGGAGATTACCCTCGCCGAGGCGGCAGCGCTGCTGCTCGAGAAGGGCAAGGTGCTGAAGCCGCTCGGTGGCGCGAAGGGCGCGCGGAAGCCGCCGGCACGGAAGGGCGCGAAGGCGGACGCCGCTTCCTCCGCCGCCGCGAAGCCGGCGGCAAAGAAGGCGCCCGGCAAGAAGGCGTCCACCAAGGCGAAGACGAAGACGGCTCCCGCCGCCGCCGCGAAGGGCGCCGCACGCGGCCGCGCCAAGGCGGCCTGATT
>CAXUBA010000190.1:2959-5319 GCA_964249205.1 uncultured Acetobacteraceae bacterium
CCCGCGCGTTCGGCCTCGGCCCGGAACACCGCGTGGCGCTCCGCGGCCTCCTGAAGTCCCTCGGCGAAAGCGGCGACGCGGCGCCTGCCGGCCATCGCCGCTTCGCAGCACCGGGACGCCTGCCTGAGGCGACCGTCGTCGCGGTCACCGGCACCGACCCGGACGGCGACCCGATCGCGCGCCCGGTGTCCTGGGATGGCGACGGACCGCCGCCGCTCGTCCACATGGCGCCCGAACCCGCCGGGCAGCCGGCGCTCGGGCCCGGCGAGCGCGTGCTCGCGCGCCTCCGGCCGATCGGCAATGGCCGCTACGAGGGAAGCACGATCAAGCGGCTCGTCGACGCACCGCCGCGCGTGCTCGGTGCCTTCCGCGCCGACGGCGCCGGCGGCCGCGTGGTGCCGACCGACCGGCGGCAGAAGGCCGAATGGATCGTGCCGCCCGGCGAGACCGGCGGCGCCGCCGCCGACGACCTCGTCTTTGCCGAACCGCTGCCGAGACCGGCCGGTCGCCATTTCGGCCTGTCCACGGCACGCGTGGTCGAGATCCTCGGCCCGCTCGGCGACGCGCGCTCGGTCAGCCTCGTCTCGATCGCGACGCACGGCATTCCGGACGTGTTCCCGCCCGACGCGCTGGCGGAAGCCGCGCGCGCGCGGGCGGCCCCGCTCGGGATGCGCACCGACCTCCGCGCGGTGCCGCTCGTCACGATTGACGGCGCGGACGCGCGCGACTTCGACGATGCCGTCCATGCCGCACCGGCCGGCGACGGCTACCGCCTGCTCGTCGCGATCGCCGACGTCGCGCACTACGTCCGGCCGGGCTCGGCGCTCGACCGCGAAGCGCTGCGCCGGGGCAATTCGGCCTATTTTCCGGACCGTGTGGTTCCGATGCTGCCGGAGGCGCTGTCGAACGGCTGGTGCTCGCTGAAGCCCGGCGAGGACCGCTCGGTCCTTTATGCCGAGATGCGGATCGACCGCGACGGCAACAAGCTTTCGCATCGTTTCGGCCGCGGCCTGATGCGGAGCGCCGCGCGGCTGACCTACGAGCCGGTGCAGGCCGAGCGGGACCGGGGCGGCGACGGCACCGGGCTCGCGCTGCCGGCGGGTCAGGTCAACGCGCTCTACGACGCGTTCGCGGCGCTTCTCGGCGCGCGCGGTCGGCGCGGCACGCTCGATCTCGACCTGCCCGAGCGCAAGGTCACGCTCGGCGACGACGGGCGGGTCGCCTCGGTGTCGCCCCGGCCGCGCCTCGACAGCCACCGGCTGATCGAGGAGTTCATGGTGCTCAGCAACGTCGCGGCGGCGGAAGAGCTAGAGCGGCTGCGCCGCCCGTGCGTCTACCGCATTCACGCGCCGCCGTCCGACGAGAAGCTCGCGAGCCTCCGCGACTTCCTGTCCACGCTCGGCATCGCGCTGAAGCCTGCCGGCGAGGTGCGGCCGGCCGATCTCGACGCGATCCTCAGCCGCGTCCGCGACACCCCGATGGCCCCGCAGGTCAACGAGGTGATGCTCCGGAGCCAGAGCCAGGCCGCGTACAGCCCGGACAATGTCGGCCATTTCGGCCTGTCGCTCCGCGCCTACGCGCATTTCACGTCGCCGATCCGACGCTACGCCGACCTTCTCGTCCACCGCGCGCTGATCGCGGGGCTCCGGCTCGGGCCGGGCGGTCTCGACGCGGGCGCGGACGCGCTGTTCGCCGAACAGGCGGACGCGATCACCGCGACCGAACGGCGGGCGGCGCTCGCCGAGCGCGACGCGATCGACCGCTATCTCGCGGCCTTCATGGCGGACCGCGTCGGCGCGCGCTTTCCGGCCCGCGTTTCCGGGGTGACGCGCTTCGGTTTGTTCGTCACACTCAACGATATCGGCGCGAGCGGCCTGCTGCCCGTGTCATCCCTGCCGGGCGATTTCTGGATGCACGACGAGAAGTCGCAGGCGCTGATCGGGCGGAAGACGCGGGCGCGCTACGGGCTCACCGATCCGATCGAGGTGACGCTCGCCGAAGCCAACAAGCTCACCGGCACGCTGGTCTTCTCGGCCGACCCCGACGCCGGGCGATCGGGAACGCAGGCCCGGAGCCGTCCCGCCGATCCGCCACGACCGCGAGGGCGCACGAGGCGGATGTGACGCTCCGGCCGGCGTTCCTGCTGCTCGCCGGCGCCCTCGTCGCGCCGGACGCGGGTGCGCGCGCCGCGACGTCGTTCGATGCCGGGCTCGAGGCGCGCGTGATCGCCGACGCGCTCGGCTTCATGACGCCGCGCATCCTCGACCCGGTGTCGGTCGGGCAGCTCGCGCTCTGGGGCCTCGGCGGGATCGCGGCGCTCGACCCCGCCCTGCAGGCGGGGCTGTCCGGCGGCCGCCCAG
>CAXUBA010000191.1:0-2499 GCA_964249205.1 uncultured Acetobacteraceae bacterium
GGCGAACCCGGCGGTGAGCGCGACCGCGTCGCGCGGGGCACCCGCGCGTGCGGTCACGGTCAGCACGACGCCGCCGCGGCCCGCGAGGTGCGGTGCCGACGCCGTGCTCCTGGTGTAGGCGTAGCAGACGAGCCGGCCGGCGGCGTGGTGGGTGACGGCGCGCCAGGCCCCGAAGACACCGATCAGCTTCGGCGGCCCGGCGGCGTCCGCGCCACGCGCCGATCCAAGGGCGAGCGCGCAGCCGAGCAGCGCCAGGCAGCACCAGAACGGAAGCGCGGGCAGCACGAGGTCTCGAAGCGGCATTGCGCACACATACGGATCGCGGGACGCGACAACAACCGACACGGCGCCGCGCCGCGGGATCTTCGTCACGTTTGCGAGAGAGGAGGGCGCGATCGCCGGGGCGCCTTGTCCGGGACCGGTGCGCATCCGTTTAATGCAACATGGCTGACACTGACCGCAATCCAGAGCTCGACGCCTTCGTGGACCTCGTGGGTCGCGAAGCCTGGCAATCCCGGATCGATGCGATCGTCCAGGCGCAGGCCCGGCCCGGCGGAAAACAGTCGCAATCCGGGCGCGACGTGCTCCGCGGCTACGCCGTCGAGGTGGCGATCGAGCGGCATCGGCGCGGTGCCGCCCGCGCGCTGCACGCGGTCGACGCCCGCATCGTGCGCCTCGCGGCGGACGCCGTGACCCTGCAGGCGAGCCTGCCGGCGGCCGGCCGCCGGCGCTTCTCCGAGCGGCTCGAAGCCGCGATGCTGCAGGGCCAATCGCTGACGGGCCTGTTCCACCTGCTGCGGACGGCCGCGGTGCAGCGCCGGCGCGGCCACGAGGTGCTGTTCTCCGGCTTCGCGGACGGGACGGCGCACGATCTCCTGGTGTCGCGCGACGATCACCGGGCGGAGATCGCCTGCGAGACCGTTTCGGCGGAAGCGGGACGTGGAGTGCATCAGGGCGCGTGGTCGCGGCTGGTCGATCTCGTCGATCCCGATCTCGAGACCTGGTTGTCCGATCACCCCGGACGCTACCTGCTCAAGATGACGTTGCCGCGCGGCCTTCGGGTCGCCCCGGAACGGCAGGCGGCAGAGGCGGCGCCGTGCGCGCTCGCAGCACTGCACCGCCGGATCCGCGAGATGCTCGCTGGCCGCCTGCGGGCGGACCAGGACGAGAACGCGGTCATGCGTCTCGACCCGCTGGTGCTGTCGCCATCGGCGACCGGCCGGTCGGAGGCGAACCCGCCTGCGGTGATCTCGCGCCTTCGGGAACAGTTCGGGCCAGAAACCCAGCTCGCGGCGATCACCTCGGCCCACGGGATCTTCGCGATCGCCGCGCATGCCGGCGGCGAGAACGACGTGCCGGCGGCCGTCCGACAGCGTATGGAGACGGTGGCCGCGACGCGCCTCAGCGGCGGCAGTCCGGCCATCCTCGCGATGTTCGTCGACGACATCGGCGCGGTGGAATGGGAGCGCCTCCTGCGGGACATGTCGCTCGAGCGCGAAGCCCGGCAGTTCCTGACCGGCGCGTCGGCGCGACACGTCGTCACCATCGCCTGCACCTCGCGCACCGAACTGTTCCATCCAACCGACGAGGAGGCGGAGCATCGGTATCGCAACGCCGCGTTCCGGAACCAGGCGGCGCGGGACGCGCTCGGCTCGTCGACCCTCTCGTCCTGCGTGACCGCGTGAGCCCTATCGCAGCCTGAGCCGCGTGGTCGGACGGTCAAGTCCGGCCATCTTTCCGCTCCTTTTGGTCGCCACCGTCGGACGGCAACCAGGCGGACGGATCGGGGGACGCGGATGACGGAGCGGGATTTCAAAGGCAAGCTCGACGAACTCGACCGGCTCCTGAACGACCCGGACGCGCCGCTCGAGCCGGCCAGGGTCTGGGCGCTTCTCGGCGAGGTCGCTTCGCGGGACGCGGTCGCCCTTGCGCCCTCGGCGTCGAGATCGGACAAGATGCGCGCCCGCGCCTGACCGGCGCAGAATGCCCGCTCCGTCGGGCGAAACCGGAGGACCCATCGGCCATGGACGTCCAGACGATCGACCAGCAATACGGCGAACTGCAGTCGCAGGCGCAGAACACGGTGCAGTTGCTGCAGACGCTCGGCGGCAAGCTGCAGACCGCCGCGGGCAGCGGCGACCAGCAGGCCCGCGAGTGGTTGCTCGACCTTCGCGAACTCGCGCTCTCGTTCCGCTCCGAGCAGGACCGGACGAGCGCGCTGCTGCAGTCCATCCATGCCATGGTGGCGAACGGCGTCGGTGCGCAGCCGCAGCAGTCGCAGGGCGGCTGGGCGCAGCCGGCGCCGAACTACGCGGCGCCGCAGCCCGGCTACGGCCAGGCCCCGCAGCCGCAGGGCGGCGGCGGCATGTTCGGCAACTTCCTGAACTCCGGTCTCGGCCGCGCCGTCGCGATGGGCGCCGGGTTCGGGATCGGCGACGACATCATTCGGGATATCTTCTGAGGCCGGATGCGCGTCCGCGACGACAAATCTCGGACTTC
>CAXUBA010000191.1:2599-5303 GCA_964249205.1 uncultured Acetobacteraceae bacterium
GCCAGCAGGAACTCGCGGTTCCCTTCCGGCCCGGTGATCGGGCTCGGCTCGACACCGAGCACGCGCCAGTCGCGGAGCTGCGACCACCAGGACACGATCTCGTCGCAGACGCGACGGTGGACCTCCGGATCACGGACGACGCCTTTCGGAACGTCGGCCGGCCCGGCCTCGAACTGCGGCTTGATCAGCACGACCGCGAACGCCGTCGGCGCGAGAAGCGCGAGCGGCGCGGGCAGGATCGTCCTGAGGCCGATGAAGCTCGCGTCGCACACGAGCGCACCGATCCGGCCGGCATCCTCGCCGAGGGCGGCGGCGTCGAGATGGCGCGCATTGGTGCGTTCGTGGACGGCGACGCGCCGGTCCGAACGGAGCTTCCAGGCGAGCTGACCGTGGCCGACGTCGACCGCGTGGACCCGCGACGCGCCGCGGTCGAGCAGCACGTCGGTGAACCCGCCGGTCGAGGCGCCGACGTCGAGTGCCACCAGCCCGGTTGGCGAAAGCGCGAAGCGGTCGAGCCCGTGCACGAGCTTCAGTCCGCCGCGCGACACCCAGGGGTGGTCCTGACCCTTGAGCGTCAGCGGCGCGTCGGCGGCGAGGAGGTCGCCCGCCTTGTCGACGCGCCGGTCGCCGCTCCAGGCGAGACCGGCGAGGATCAGGGCGGCGGCGCGGCTTCGGCTCTCGACCAGCCCGCGTTCGACAAGGAGCTTGTCCGCCCGCGTCCGACCGCCGCCCTTCGTTTTCAGGCGATCGAGACCGATCCGGCCGAAACGCTCCGGCCCACCGCGCGCATAACGGTTTCGACGATGCTGTTGGGCGCGAGTGCGGCGTCTCGGATCTGGTTCGGGTAGGTGTCGTGGTCGAGGAAGCGGTCGGGCAGCGTCATCGGCCGGACCCGGGTGTCGTCGAGCAGCCCCGCGTGCGCGAGGTGGTGCATCACCGCCGCCCCGAACCCGCCGGCGGCGCCCTCCTCCACCGTCACCAGCACCTGGTGGTGCCGCGCCAGCTGCTCGATCAATCCGGTGTCGAGCGGCTTGGCGAACCGCGCGTCGGCGACCGTCGCCGGCAGGCCGCGCGTCGCGAGCTCGTCGGCGGCCGCGAGGCAGTCCGCGAGACGCGTCCCGAGCGACAGGATCGCGACCGTGCCGCCCTCCCGCACCACGCGCCCGCGCCCGATCTCGAGCACCGCGCCGCGCGCCGGCAGCGGAACCCCCGTCCCGTTGCCGCGCGGGTAGCGGAATGCGCTCGGACCCGCGTCGTAGGCGCAGGACGTCGCAACCGCGTGCACCAGCTCCGCCTCGTCCGACGGCGCCATCACCACGAAGCCCGGCAGCGGCAGCAGGTAGTTGAGGTCGAACGACCCCGCATGCGTCGCCCCGTCCGCCCCCACCAGACCCGCCCGGTCGATCGCGAACCGCACCGGCAGGCCCTGGATCGCCACGTCGTGCACCACCTGGTCATACGCCCGCTGCAGGAACGTCGAGTAGATCGCGCACACCGGCCGCAGCCCCTCGGTCGCCATCCCGGCCGCGAACGTCACCGCGTGCTGCTCGGCGATGCCGACGTCGAAGAACCGCTCCGGGAACCGCTTGCCGAACCGCTCGAGCCCGGTTCCGGTCGGCATCGCCGCGGTGATCGCGACCAGGCTGGGGTCCCGCTCCGCCTCGGCCACCAGCGCGTCGGCGAACACGCCGGTATATGACGGCGGACCCTTCGGCGCCTTGACCTGCTCGCCGGTCACCACGTTGAAGCGCGGCGTCACCGCGTGCAGCTTGTCCGCCGCCGCTTCCGCCGGCGCGTAGCCGCGGCCCTTCTCCGTGATCACGTGCAGCAGCACCGGGCCGTGATCGTCGGCCTCGCGCAGGTTGCGCAGCACCGGCAGGAGATGGTCGAGATTGTGCCCGTCGATCGGCCCCACGTAGTAGAAGCCGAGCTCCTCGAACAGCGTGCCCCCGGTCAGCATGCCGCGGGCGTATTCCTCCGCCCGCTTGGCGGTGCGCTCGATCTGGCGGGGGAACCGCTTGGCGAGCTTCAGCCCGATCTCGCGGAGCGACAGGAACTTCCGCGAGCTCATCAGCCGCGTCAGATACGCGCTCATCGCGCCCACCGGCGCCGAGATCGACATCTCGTTGTCGTTCAGGATCACCAGGAGGCGCCCGTTGCCCTCCGGACGGCCCTCGCGGCGCCCATCCTTGCCAAGAGCCTGCGGCGCCCCGGCGTTGTTCATCGCCTCGTACGCCATGCCGGCCGAGATCGAGCCGTCGCCGATCACCGCGATCACGTGCCGGTCGTGCTCGCCGCGGAGCGCGTGCGCCACCGCCATGCCGTGCCCGGCCGAGATCGACGTCGACGAATGCGCCGCCCCGAACGGGTCGTATTCGCTCTCGCTCCGACGCGTGAACCCCGACAGCCCGCCGCCCTGCCGCAGCGTCCGGATCCGGTCGCGACGACCGGTCAGGATCTTGTGCGGATACGCCTGGTGCCCGACGTCCCAGATCAGCCGGTCCCGCGGCGTGTCGAACACCGCATGCAGCGCCACCGTCAGCTCCACCACGCCGAGCGACGCGCCGAGATGCCCGCCCGTCACCGACACCGCGTCCACCGTTTCCGCCCGCAACTCGTCCGCGATCTCGCGAAGCTGCTCGGCCGAAAAGTTCCGAAGGTCCGACGGAACACGAACGCGATCAAGAAGCGGAGTCGCAAGGGT
>CAXUBA010000192.1:0-5261 GCA_964249205.1 uncultured Acetobacteraceae bacterium
AACGGCTCCTGCAGAATTTCGTCGCCGACGTCGAGGCTGGACAGGAGATCGAACATTCGGGGCGACCGCTTTCTGGCACGCCCGTCCGCGGACGGGCGGTGCGGCGGACGACGGGGCATTCCCCACGTGCGCCGACCATACCCACGGCATGGACGATCGGCAACGCGCGGCGGCCGGACACTGGTCAGGCCGGAGGGCGTGAGGCAGTCTCCACGCCATGTCGTCCACGGATCGCAGCACTGACGATCGATCAGGCCCGACCGTCGACGAACGCGCGCGCCTCGCGATGGCGCATGTCGCGCGCCAGCATCGTCGGATAGCCAGGCTCGAAGCGCGTGCCCTCGATGCGGAAGCGGCGGTCGTCGCTCTCCGCTCCAGCCTATCCTATCGCGTCGCCAATCCGCTCCGTCGGATGGCAGCGGCCGTCCCTCCCGATCTCTATCGGCGGGTCAGGTTCGGTCGTCGCGCCTCGGAGCCGGCGGGCTTGGAGCCGGCCGGCGAGACCGTTCCGGCGCCGGCGCCCCTCTCCGTGCAGCCGCGACGGGCGTTGCTGGTCGACGACATCTTCCCGGATCCCGATCGCGACTCGGGATCGATCGACATCGTCAATCTCGCGGAGGCGCTCAGGGGTGACGGCTTCGACGTCGTGTTCCTCGCCTCGCGCGAACTCGCCGTCGCGGCACCGGCTCGGGTCGTCCTCGCGGACCGGGGTGTCCGGACGCCCGACGCGGGCGAGGCGCCGGACGCGAATGCCTATCTCGCCGCGCACGGTCGGAGCTTCGATCTGATCGTCCTCAATCGGGCCTACGCCGGCGGCCGCTTCTACGAGGACGCGCGGCGCGCGGCGCCGGGCGCGGTCGTCGTCTTCAACACTGTCGACCTGCATTGGCTGCGCGTTGAGCGCGAAGCTGCACTGACCGGCAAGCGCGAGCTATGGACCGCGAGCGCCGACCTGAAGCGCCGCGAAACGCATCTCGCGCGACTATGCGACGCGGTCCTGGTGGTGTCTGACGCCGAGCGCCGCGCGCTTGAGACGGAGGTGCCGGACGCGCTCGTGCTGTCGCTCCCGCTCGCCCGGCCGGTCGTACCGCCGCGCACGTCGTTCGAGGGTCGGGACGGGATCGGGTTCGTCGGCGGGTTCAAGCACCTCCCGAACGTCGATGGTCTCGACTGGTTCGTTCGCGAGATCTGGCCGATCGTGGAGCGACGCCGGCCCGGTCTCCGGCTGAGCGTTGCCGGCGCGGACCGGCCGCCGTCGCTCCTCGACGGGGTGTCCGGGCGAATCGAGCCGCTCGGGCATGTCCCGGATCTGACGTCCTGGTTCGAGACGCTTCGCCTGACCGTCGCGCCGCTCCGCTATGGCGCGGGGGTGAAGGGCAAGGTGATTTCGAGCCTGGCGGCGGGGGTCCCGTGCGTCGGAACATCGATCGCCTTCGAAGGCACGCCGTTCGGAGACGGTTTCTGCGGCGAGACCGCGGACGATGCCGCTCCCTTCGCCGAGCACGTCGTCGCAGTGCACGACGATCCGGCGCGCTGGTCGCGTTTGTCGCAGGAATCCGTCACGGAGATCGCGTCGCGCTACGCGATCGATACCTGGCGCGCCCGGCTCCACGACCTGCTCTGGGTGCTGGGGCTGACCGCTCCGGGAACCCCGCCTACCGCGTGACGTCGCCAGGCGAACCACCGTCCGACAGCCAGGCGACGGTTTCGCGGAGCGCGGCGAACCAGTCCGTTCGCGGCGTCCAGCCGAGCTCGCGCTCGATGAGGCGGATATCGAGGATGTTCGTGTCGACATCGGCGACGCGTGCGGCGCGGTGAACACGGGGCGGGGACGCGACGCCGAGCACGGTGCCGAGATCGTCCAGCACCGCAAGAAGCGACCGTCCGGTTCCGGATCCGACGTTGAAGATGCGGGACGATACCGTCGTCCGGCACGCGGCGAGGATCGCCTCGCAGACGTCGGGGGCGAACAGGTAGTCGCGCACGACCTGCCCGTCGCCCCAGATTTCCACCGGCCGGCGGGACAGGAGGGCGTTTGCCATCGCGGGGATCACGCCCTGGCGGCGGTTCGGGTCCTGATAGGGACCGAACGCGTTGGCGATGCGGAGGATCGCATAATCGAGACCGTGCAGTCTTCGGTAGAGCGCGAGGTATTTCTCGATTGCGAGCTTGCCGATGCCGTAGGCGGAGATCGGGTCGGTCGGCGCCGCCTCGTCGATCGGGACGCGGTCCGGGATGCCGTAGACCGTGCCGCCGGACGAAGTGAACAGGAGCTTCCGGACGCCGGCTTCGCGACAGATGTCGAGAAGCTGAAGCGTCGGCGCGACCCCGCTCGAAAGATCGCCGGCCGGATCCTTGTTGGAACTTTCCGGTGTGCTGCCGGCGAGAAGATGGAAGACGAGGTCGCAGCCTTCGACCGCGCGGGCGAGCGCCACGCGGTCGGCGAAGTCGCCCGACAGCCACCGGACGCCGCGGAGCGCGTCGGGATACGACTGCCGCCTTCCGTAGCCGCGCACTGCGGCGCCGCGCGCGAGGAGTGCCGCGCAGAGATGCGCGCCGAGGAAGCCGCCGGCGCCGAGCACGAGGCACTCGGTGCCGCGGAGCGTCGCGCCGTCAGCCTCGGCGTGCGACATCGGACAGATATTGCTCCATCTGGTCGATCATCCGCGCGACCGTGAAGCCGCGCGCGATCTCGCGCCCGCCCGCCGACACGCGTGCGCGCAACGCGCCGTCGGCCGCGAGACGACGGATCCCGGCCGCGAGCGCCGACGCGTCGCCCTTCGGGAAGAGGAGGCCGGAGACGCCGTCCTGCACGATCTCGACATTGCCGCCCGTGCGGGACGCGATCGTCGGGATGCCGCAGGCCAGCGCATGGATCAGCGTGAGCGAGAACGGCTCGTAGAGCGACGGGAAGACGTAGACGTCGTGCGCGTCGAACAGATTGAGGAGTCCGTCGGCGGGCACGGGCGGCGCGAGCGCGATCCGCGACCGCGCGGGCGACGCGGCGATCGCGGCGCGCAGCCGTTCGATGTAGGCGACGTCCTGCTCGTCGCCGACGATGGTGAGCCGTGCGGTCGGATCGGCGAACAGCGGCAGCGCGGCGACCGCGGTGTCGGCGCCCTTGAGGTCGACGAGACGGCCGGCGAACAGGATGCGGAACTCGCCGGGAACGATCGGGCGTGTCCGGTCCGGGCGCCGTGCGGCGTCGGGCACGTCCTGCGCGACGCCGTTGTGCACCACGCGATCGCTCCGGAAGCCGAAGCCGATGTCCTCGTAGAAGTCACGCATGAAGCGGGATCCATAGACCGCGTGCAGCGCGAGCCGGTGCTTCGGTGCCGCGACGGCCTCCGTTCCGGGCGTAACGCGCCCACGCAGGCGGTCGATCAGGCGCCGGGCGATCGTGCTTCGTCCGGTCGGGGTGGGCGCGGTCGGAAACGGCTTGTCGCCGAACACGCTGTCGCGGAAGAAGGCGGCCACGTGCTGCGGCTCGAACATGTTCGCGAGCCAGTTGTCGGTCAGCATCGCGACCACGGGCACCGCCGACGCGGTCAGCGCGTCGAGCAGCGTCGGATCAAGGAAGAACAGGTTCCAGCAGAAGATCGCGTCCGGCCGGGCGGTCGCGAGCGTCGCCGCGAGCGCCTCGACGTTCGCGTGATTGATGCGCCGACGCGCGTCGGCGTCGGCGTCGTATGGCACGTAGATCGTTTCGCCGACCAGGAGGCGCAGGGTCCGTTCGACCTGCTGCCCCGCGTGGGACGCCGTGCGGCCGCCGTAGGAGCTCGTCAGGACGAAGACCTCGTGCCCGCGTGCGACGAAGGCGGATGCGACCTCGAAGCAGAGGCGCTCGTAGCCGCCGACGACGTTCGGTGGATACAGGTTGCTGACGAACAGGACGCGCATGGTTCAGAGGATCTCGCGGAGCACGTCGAGGAACGCCGTATCGCCCGTGACGGCGCTGCGGTCGAGAGCCTGCGTCCGTTCCGCACGGAGGTAGGCGGCGACAAGTTGCGCCGCCTGATGGATGCGGTGCCGCTCGAGCGTCTCGAGGAGAACTCGCCTGCGGCGCCATTCCGTCCCGTCCGGCGCGCTGTCCGCGAAGCGTCGGGCGAGATAGGCGCCTGCGGCGAGGGCCCATTCGACACGGACGTTGGCGTGGTCTTCCGAAATCGTGTTCGTCGCGTGCGTGCGGTAACGGAGCAGCGGCTCGTCGAGGCGCACGATGCGGTTCCGCTCGGCGAGCACGCGGAGTGCGAAATCGAGGTCATGCGCGTAACGGAGCGGGGCGAAGCGTCCGATCCGGTCGACGAGGCTGCGTCGGAACGCGTAGTTGGAGGTGGTGACGAAGAGATTGCCGTTGAGGAGCGCGGTTCCGAGATCGCCGCAGCGCTGATGGAAGGCGACCGCCTCGTCGTACCAGGGGTTCGGCTGCGGGCGTCCTCCGGCGTCGATGGTGGTCACGCCGGTCGTGACCATGGCGGCGTCCGGATCGCGCGAGAAGGCCGCGACGATCGCCTTCAGACGACCCGGCTCGTAGCTGTCGTCGGAGTTCAGGATCGATACGATATCGCCCGTCGACCGCGCAATCCCGGCCTCGATCGCGCGGTGCGCGCCGCGGTTGGGCTGCGACCAGGTGACGATCCGGTCGTCGGCGGTGGCGAGCGCCTGCGCGAGGGCCGCCGAACCGTCGGTCGAGCCGTCGTCGACGACGATGATCTCGCGGACGAGCGGCCCCTGCTCGACGATGCTTCGGATCGCGTCAGCGACGAAGGCCTGGTGATTGAAGAGCGGGATGACGACCGACACGATCCCGTCGGCGACGACCCGCTCGGACCGCCGGCCAGCACGCTCGAACAAACGGCCTAGCATGCGGCGAACCCATACAGAACGCGTTCGCGCCGCGGAAGAGGTCGGGTCGGGTGCGATGCGACCAAACTCCTATCGGCGTCGGCTCGACCGGTGCTCCGAGGCGCCGGCGTGGTGGCGCGCGCGGAAGGGCGGTTCGCGGCCGGCGGCGGGGGGTTCGGAACGGCTCACCCGGACCTCGCTCCCCTCCGACTGGCGGGCGCGGTCGAGGAAGTGTTCGGCGGCGACGGCGGCGACCTCGAACCGGGTCTCATCCTGCAGGACGCGGATCAGGCCGATCTCGCGTCGGGTGACGCCGCCGATCCGGCAGAGCAGCGGCAGGAGCCATTTCGGGTCGGCCTTGGCGGTGCGGCCGACGCTGGCGCTGAGCCAGACGGCGCCCCCTCCGTCGTCGCCGG
>CAXUBA010000193.1:0-5193 GCA_964249205.1 uncultured Acetobacteraceae bacterium
GTCCGCTCCGGCGGCGGCGAAGCCGGCGGCCGCCTACGGGCCGCATCGCGCTGTGCCGAACTCGGGCATGCGTCGGGCGATCGCGAAACGGCTGGCGGCGTCCACCGTCGAGAACCCGCACTTCTACGTCAGCATGGATTTCGAGCTCGATCGGCTGCTGGAGCTTCGCCACACGCTGAACGGGAAGTCGGCGCCGGACGGCAAGCCGGGCAGCTACAAGCTCTCGGTCAACGACATGCTGATCAAGGCGGTGGCGATCGCGCACCGGCGGGTCGCGGGCGTCGCGGTGACGTTCACCGAGGACGCGATCCTCCATTACGAGAACATCGACATCTCGGTCGCGGTCTCGATCCCGGACGGGCTGATCACGCCGATCGTGCGGGACGCCGACCGCAAAGGGCTGATCGCGATCTCGCACGAGGTGAAGGATCTCGTCGGGCGGGCGCGTGCGGGCAAGCTGAAGCCCGAGGAGTATCAGGGCGGCGCGTTCTCGATCTCGAACCTCGGCATGTTCGGCGTGCGGGACTTCACCGCCATCATCAATCCGCCGCAGGCCGCGATCCTCGCGATCGGTGCCGGAGACAAGCGGCCGGTGGTGCGCGGCGGGGAACTTGCGGTCGCCACCGTGATGACCTGCACGCTTTCGGCGGATCACCGGGCGATCGACGGGGCGCTGGCGGCGCAATGGATGGGGGCGTTCAAGCAGCTCGTGCAGGATCCGTTGGAGCTGATGCTTTGAGCGGCTCGAAGGAGACGGAATTCGACGTCGTCGTCGTCGGCGGTGGGCCGGGCGGCTACGTCGCGGCGATCCGGGCGGCGCAGCTCGGGCTGCGTGCCGCGGTCGTCGAGCGCGAGCATCTCGGCGGGATCTGCCTGAACTGGGGGTGCATTCCGACCAAGACGCTGCTGCGCTCGTCCGAGATCAACCACCTGCTGCACCATCTCGACGAGTTCGGTTTCGCGGCCGACAATGTCCGGTTCGATCTCGCGAAGGTGGTGAAGCGGTCGCGCGCGGTGTCGAAGCAGCTCGCGACCGGCGTCGGCTTCCTGCTCAGGAAGAACAAGATCCCGGTGTTCGACGGTGCCGGTGCGCTCGCCGGCCCGGGCAGGGTCGAGGTCACGACCGACGGGAAACCGGCGGCGACGCTCGCGGCGTCGCACGTCATCCTGGCGACGGGCGCCCGCGCCCGCGTGCTGCCGGGCTTCGAGCCGGACGGCAAGCTGATCTGGACCTATCGCGAGGCCATGGTGCCGGACGCCATGCCCCGCAAGCTGCTGGTGATCGGGTCGGGTGCGATCGGGATCGAGTTCGCCTCGTTCTACCGCAACATGGGCGCCGAGGTGACCGTCGCGGAAGCGCTGCCGCGGATCCTGCCGGTCGAGGACGAGGAGATCGCGGCCTTCGCGCACAAGGCGTTCGAGCGGCAGGGGATCCGGATCCTGACCGGGGCCGAGGTGGGCGCGCCGGAGCGTCGCGGCGGCGAGGCGACGGTCACGATCAAGGCGGGCGGAAAGACTTTCACCGACAGCTACTACAAGATCATCTTCGCCTTCGGCATCGTCGGCAACGTCGAGGGTATCGGGCTTGAGGGGACCGGGGTCGTGGTCGAGCGCACGCACGTGCTGATCGACGAGTTCTGCCGAACCGGCGAGCCCGGCGTCTACGCGATCGGCGACCTCGCCGGCGCACCCTGGCTCGCGCACAAGGCGAGCCACGAGGCGGTCGTCTGCGTCGAGGCGATCGCCGGCCGGCACCCGCATCCGATCGATTGGAGCAACATCCCGGGCTGCACCTACTGCCGGCCGCAGGTCGCGTCGGTGGGCCTGACCGAAGCCCGCGCGCGGGCGGCGGGACGCGAGATCAAGGTCGGGCGATTCCCGTTCGTCGGCAACGGCAAGGCGATCGCGATGGGCGAGACGGAGGGGATGGCGAAAACCGTGTTCGATGCCGGCACGGGCGAACTGATCGGCGCGCACCTCGTGGGCGCGGAGGTGACCGAGATGATCCAGGGCTACGTGATCGCGCGAACGCTGGAGACGACCGAGGCGGAGCTCATGGCGAGCGTCTTTCCGCATCCGACCGTCTCGGAGACGATGCACGAATCCGTCCTCGACGCCTGGGGTCAGGCGCTCCACATCTAGCCGATGTCGAGCACCCGTCTTCTGATCGATCATCGCGTCGGAGGCGTGGCGGGGGATCCCGCCGGCGGGACGTCGGGCCTGGCCGTGGCGCGCCATCCGGAAAAGGCGCGCCGGCCGGACAATCCGATCGCGCGCAAGCCGGACTGGATCCGGGTGCGGGCCCCCAACCATCCCGTCTACCACGAGACGCGCGCGCTGATGCGCGAGAACAAGCTCGTGACGGTGTGCGAGGAAGCCGCCTGCCCGAACATCGGGGAATGCTGGTCGCAGCGCCATGCGACGATGATGATCATGGGCGGGACGTGCACGCGCGCGTGCGCCTTCTGCAACGTCGCGACCGGGATGCCGGACGCGCTCGACAGCGACGAGCCGCGCCGCGTCGCCGACGCGGTGGCGACGCTGGGCCTCCGGCACGTGGTGATCACGTCGGTGGACCGGGACGATCTCGCGGACGGCGGGGCGGCGCACTTCGTGGCCGTGATCCGGGCGATCCGCGCGGCGGCGCCGCTCACGACGATCGAGATCCTGACGCCGGATTTCCTCCGCAAGGAGGGCGCGCTCGCGATCCTGGCCGCGGCGCCTCCGGACGTGTTCAACCACAATCTGGAGACGGTGCCGCGGCTCTACCCGACGATCCGGCCGGGGGCGCGCTACTACCAGTCGCTTCGGCTGCTCGACGAGGCCAAGCGCATGATGCCGCGCGTGTTCACGAAGTCCGGGCTGATGGTCGGGCTCGGCGAGACGCGCGACGAGATCGGCCAGGTGATGGACGATCTCCGGGTCGCGTCGGTCGACTTCCTGACCCTCGGTCAGTATCTTGCGCCGACCCCGAAGCATGCGGCGGTCGCGCGCTTCGTCACGCCGGACGAGTTCGCGCTCTTTGCCTCCTCCGCGCGCGCCAAGGGTTTCCTGCTGGTGAGCGCGTCGCCGCTCA
This sequence comes from uncultured Acetobacteraceae bacterium, assembly GCA_964249205.1. Classification (GTDB taxonomy): domain Bacteria; phylum Pseudomonadota; class Alphaproteobacteria; order Acetobacterales; family Acetobacteraceae; genus CAXTPV01. Next base: position 3,077 of record CAXUBA010000193.1, read on the forward strand.
CGCGCTCGTCCTACCACGCGGATGCGGATTTCGCCCGGCTTCGCGCGGCCCGCGACGAGCAGCGGCGTCCTGCCCCGGCCGACCGTTCCCTCGCGTCCTTTCCGGTCTGAACGCCGCCCATGCCGACGCATGCCGAGCATCAGCTCGTCCGCTACTCGCCCGAGCAGCTCTTCGACATGGTGGCGGATGTCGGAGCCTATCCGCGCTTCCTGCCGTGGTGCGTGGGCGCGCGGGTGCTGACCCGGACGGAAACCGAGGTCGTCGCCGATCTGACGATCGGGTTCGGTCCGTTCCGCGAGAGCTTCACCAGCCGGGTGGCGCTCGACCGGCCGCATTCGGTGGTTGTCCGATACGAGCACGGTCCGTTCCGGTACCTAAACAACACCTGGCGCTTCACGCCGGACCCGCAGGGTTGCCGGGTCGACTTCCTGGTCGATTTCGAGTTCCGGTCGCGACTGCTGCAGTCGGCGATCGGCGTCGTGTTCAACGAGGCGGTGCGCCGGATGGTCAATGCGTTCCTCAAGCGTGCCCGCGACATCTACGGGCCGCCGGTACGGGCCGCGGCGGCCGCCGCACCGGCCTTGCCGCGTCACGCGACGACGGAATAGCGTCTCGCGCCGACGCACTGGCGCACCAAGTGGCGGCCGCCGTGGCCCTCGCGGCTGCGACCTTCCGGTGACACCGCGCGACTTCCAGGTGACACCCGGAAGCAGATCGGAACCTGCACGCGGTCGAACCGTTCTCCCGCCGTTGCGGGTCTGACAGGCTGGCTCTTACGGTCTTCGAGGCCGATGGCGCGCCGGGGGCACGCCCTCATGAGGGAGAGAGAACGATGAAGTCGGTTCTGAGGACCACGATCTGTATCGCCGCCGTGTCGCTGGCGGCGCCGGCGCTCGCGCAGAACACGGGCGGCACGAGCATGTCGCACCACCACTACGCCAAGCACGACATGCATCACCGGAGGATGTCGAAGGGCATGCACAGCAAGGGCGACATGGCGGTCGAGAAGCTCAACGAGCAGAGCCTGATGAGCGCCAAGGGCTCGACGGGCGGTGCGATGGCGCCGGCGTCCACGGGATCGATGAGCGGCGGCTCGATGAGCAGCGGCTCGATGACGCCGCCGGCCTCCGGCTCGATGAAGTCCGGCTCAGGCCTGTCCGGCGACTCCGCGCCGACCAACGGTTCGATGCAGGGCGCTGGAAGCCCGGTGGCCGGCTCGTCCGGCATGGGTGCCGGCACGCCTGCCGCAACCGGCAGCAGCGGCGGGACGACGAACCAGACCCACTGAACGGGTTCCGTCCTTTTGTCGACAAGGAGGAAGGGCGCGGAGCGATCCGCGTCCTTTCTTCGTTTGGCGTTCGCACCTGCCATGACGGATGGGGATCGGTTCCGCATGACCGACCCGCGGCCGGGTCGGACGACAGCGCCAGCGACGGCGTGACCTGATCGCCAGCGTGGGAACGGTGTCCGGGTTGCCGCGTGTCGCCTCCCCGGCTGCCGGGCGGGGAACCGATCCACAGGCGCACCGCGCCGGATGGCGGCGCGTGCGAGGACGGCATCATGTCACGCCCGGCGCCGCCTTCACGCCATCGATCGCGGCGTTGCGAAGGAGCAGGAGCGCGTGGCGGACGGTTTCGCGCCGGACGGCGTCTCGATCGCCGGGAAACACGTGTCGCTCGGCGCTGACGGCGGCTCTTGTCGCGAGCGCGAACCACACCGTGCCGACTGGCTTCTCGACGGAGCCGCCACCGGGACCGGCAACGCCCGTGACGGCAACCGCGACCGAGACGCCGGTGCGCGCGCGGGCGCCAGACGCCATGGCGCGTGCGACCGCCTCGCTCACCGCGCCCTCGGCGGCGATCACCGCCGCGTCGACCCCGAGCATCGCGATCTTCGCCTCGTTCGCGTAGGTCCCGAAGCCGCCATGCACGACTTCGGACGAGCCGCCGATCGCGGTGAGGCCCGCGGCGATCAGCGCTTCCGTCACGACGCCGCTCTGCGATGCCCATATCTCCCGCGGACAATGTTCCACCCAGCCGGGCTGAGGATAGACCTGTTCGAATGGCCGCTGCGCCGTCGCGACGTAGCGGGGGCGCACGACGCAGGGCAGCGTGCGT
>CAXUBA010000194.1:0-5178 GCA_964249205.1 uncultured Acetobacteraceae bacterium
TCGCTCTACACGGCGGTGCCGCTCCGGCAGGAGAACGCCTTCTTCGCGATCGGCGAGCGCTGCAACGCGAACGGTTCCAAGAAGTGGCGCGAATTGCAGGAGCAGGCGGACTGGGACGGCTGCGTCGCGGTCGGCCGCGAGCAGGCGAGCGAAGGCAGCCACGCGATCGACGTCTGCACCGCCTTCGTCGGACGCGACGAAGTATCGGAGATGAACGAGGTGGTGCGTCGGTTCACGGGCTCGGTGAACGCGCCGCTGATGATCGACAGCACGGAAGCCGACGTGCTGGAGCAGGCGCTGAAGCTGCACGGCGGCAAGCCCATCCTGAACTCGCTCAACTTCGAGAACGGCGAGGCGCACGCGCTCGAGCGGATCCGGCTCGCGCGCAAGTTCGGCGCCGCCGTGGTCGCGGGCACGATCGACGAGGAAGGGATGGCGAAGACCGCCGAGCGCAAGCTCGCGATCGCCGAACGTCTCGTGGCCTTCTGCTGCGACACGCACGGCCTGCCGCGATCGGACCTGATGATCGATCCGCTGGTGCTGACCGTCGCGACCGGGAACGAGGACGACCGCAAGCTCGCGCTCTGGACGCTCGACGGCATCCGCCTGATCTCCGAACGCTTCCCGGACGTGCAGATCGTTCTCGGACTGTCGAACGTGTCGTTCGGGCTCAACCCGGCAGCGCGCGCGGTGCTGAACTCGGTGTTCCTCGACCTTGCGGTCAAGGAAGGCATGACGGCGGCGATCGTGCACGCGAGCAAGATCCGGCCGCTGCACGCGATCGCCGCCGAGGAGGTCGAGGTCGCGACCGACCTGCTGCGCGACAATCGCCGCGAAGGCTACGACCCGCTGCACCGACTGCTCGCGATCTTCGCCGACCGGAAGCTCGCGGACGCGACGAAGCGGAAACGCGCCGAGACCGCGGAGGAGCGGCTGCGGGACCGGATCGTCGATGGCGACCGGAAGGGTCTCGACGTCGATCTCGACGAGGCGATGGGGCGGATGAAGCCGCTCGACATCATCAACACGGTGCTGCTCGACGGGATGAAGACGGTCGGCGAGCTGTTCGGCGCGGGCAAGATGCAGCTGCCGTTCGTCCTGCAGTCGGCCGAAACGATGAAGGCGGCGGTCGCGCATCTCGAACCGCACATGGAACGCGTCGAGGGCGAGGAGCGGGGCACGATCGTGCTCGCGACCGTGAAGGGCGACGTGCACGACATCGGCAAGAACCTGGTCGACATCATCCTCACGAACAACGGCTACCGGGTGGTCAATCTCGGCATCAAGGTGCCGGTCGCCGACATGCTGACGGCGGCGCGCGACCATCGGGCGCACGCGATCGGGATGTCGGGCCTGCTCGTCAAGTCGACCGTGGTGATGCGGGAGAACCTCGAACTGATGGCGCGCGACGGGGTGTCGCTCCCGGTGCTGCTGGGCGGGGCGGCGCTGACGCGGAACTACGTCGAGGAGGACTGCGCCGCGGCCTACACGACGGGTGCCGTCGCATACGCGCGCGACGCGTTCGACGGGTTGCGCCTGATGGAGGAGGTGACGACCGGCGGGCTCGACGCCTTCGTCGCGGCGAACCGGGCGAAGCGCGCGAAGCCGTCGACCCGACGTCGGACGCGGGACGAGACGGGACACAACGCGCCGCCGCCGCTCGATCGTGCGCTCGCGCGTGCGCGCCGGGCGCGGCTTGCCGCGGAACACGCGCCGCCGACGCCGCCGTTCTGGGGCCCGCGTCGCATCGAGGCGACCTCGCGGGCGATCCTGCCGTTCCTCAACGAGCGTTCGCTCTACCAGCTGCAATGGGGATTCCGGAAGCAGGGCCGCCGGATCGAGGACTTCCTCGCCTGGGCGCGCGGCGAGCTCCGTCCGGTGATGCAGCGGATGCTGGAGCTCTGCGAGCGCGACGGGATCCTGCAGCCGCAGGCAATCTACGGCTACTGGCCGGCGGCGGCCGACGGGGACGATCTCCTGCTGTTCTCGCCGGACGATCGGGACCACGAGGTCGCGCGGTTTGCGCTGCCGCGCCAGCGCAAGGAGGACGGCGAGTGCATCGCCGACTTCGTACGCGATGTCGGCGAGCGGGAACGCGACGTGATCGGGTTGCAGGTGGTGACGGTCGGTCAGCGCGCGTCCGACGTCGCGCGCGTCTGGTTCGAGGAAAACCGTTACCAGGATTATCTCTACCTGCACGGGCTGTCGGTCGAGATGGCGGAAGCGATGGCCGAGTACACGCACAAGCGGATCCGGGCGGAGCTCGGCTACGCCGGCGAGGATGCGCGGGAGATGGACCGGCTGTTGAGCCAGGAGTATCGCGGATCGCGTTACTCGTTCGGGTATCCGGCGTGCCCGCGGCTCGAGGACCAGGCGCCGATCCTGCGGCTCCTGGATGCGGAGCGGATCGGGGTCGCGCTGTCGGACGAGTGGCAGCTGCATCCCGAGCAGTCGACGAGCGCGATGGTGATGCTGCATCCGCGGGCGAAATACTTCACGGTGTGACCCGGTTCCGGCGCGTCGGGTGGCCCCAACCAACGACCTCGGGGTGGGCGTCGCCGCCGGTCAGTCAGCGGGAGCGAAACGGAGGGTTCCGGCCAGGCGCGCCCGCCGGCCGGTGTCGTTCGGATGGTTCACCCCATCCGTGACGGGCACTTCGGCGAAGTCGAACGGGCTCACGCCCTCGAGGCAGGCGACGTTGACGCCGTAACGGTCCGGGTCGGATCGCCGCTGGTGGTGGGTGTAGATCCCGCAGCGGGAACAGAAGAAGTGCTGCGCGGTGCCCGTGTTGAAGCGATAGCTCGTCAGCGCGTCCTCGCCCTGCAGGAGTTTGATCCCGCCCGCGCCCGCCATGGCGACGACGGCGCCTCGCATCCGGCAGTAGGAACAGGTGCAGCGACGGACGGAGCCGAAGCCGTCTTCGAGCGACGCCTCGAAGCGCACCGCGCCGCAATGGCACTGGCCGTGCCGGATGTTCGTTTCGTCCGTCACGTCGCTCGTGCCTCCTGCGCGCGTCGAACCTTCCCGGGGAGCGTGCGGGTTCCTACCCGGGACGGTGCTCCAGATGCCTGATCTCGTCGGTGATCTCCTGCATGCTGACGTCGCCCTTCCGGAGCACGCGATCGGCGGTCGCGAGGGCTGCGCGTTCCGACGCGCTCACGTCGCGCGCGCTGAGGACGATCACCGGGATGTCCGAGCAGCCCGGCGTGTCGCGGAGCTCGTGCAGGAACGCGAAGCCGTCCATGACCGGCATCGTGAGATCGAGGAGCACGACGCGCGGCGGCGTTTGTCGGAGCCGCTGCAACGCCTCCGCGCCGTTCGCCGCCTCGTCGACCGTCCACCCGTCGCGTTCCAGGACGTGTCGCAGCCGCTGCCGCGTGTCCACGTCGTCGTCGACCACCAGGACGTCGCCGCCGACGCTGCGGAAGCGCTCCATCAGGAGCTTCATGCGACCCCAGTCGACCGGCTTGGCGACGGCGTCGGCGGCGCCGAGCGCCGCACTCGTGCTCGGCTCGGCGACGAAGCTGACCATGACCACGGGGATCCCGGCGGTCGTCGTGTCCGCCTTGAGTGCTTCGAGCACCGACCATCCGTCCATGTCCGGCATCATGACGTCGAGCAGGATGACGCGCGGCGTGAGCTGGCGGGCGAGTTCGAGACCGACGCGGCCGTCCGCGGCGGTCCGGACGGAGAAGCCCTGCCGGCTCAGGAACCTCGTCATCAGTTCCCGCTGGGACGCCTCGTCGTCGATCACCAGCACCAAGTCGCGGCCGACCGCGTCAGCCTCGTTCTTCGCGTCCGGGTCCGGCGCGACGGCGGCGGCGGCCTCCGGGGCCTGGGCAGGGAGGCGCAGGGTGAAGCAGGTGCCTTGCCCCTCCGTGCTTTCGACCGAAATGTCGCCGCCGAGCAGCTGGGCGAACGCGCGACTGAGCGCGAGACCGAGGCCGGTGCCGCCGAACTTCCGGGTGGTCGTCTCGTCGGCCTGCGAGAACCGCTCGAACAGGCGGCTCATCTGCTCCGCCGTCATCCCGATCCCGGAATCGCGGACCGAGAACAGGACCTCCTCGCCCTTCGCGGTGCGGTCCCGCCGGGCGCCGAGGACGATCCGTCCGTGTTCCGTGAACTTCGCCGCGTTGCTCAGCAGGTTGAGGAGGCATTGCCGGAGCTTGACCCCGTCGGTGCGCATGGATCCGAGCTCGGGCCCGAGGTCGAGGGTCAGCGTGTTCGCCTTGCGACGGATCAGGCTGTCGACCGTCGCGGCGGTCTCGGCCAGGAACGACGAAACGTCGAGGTCCTCGGGGAACAGGTCCATCCGGTTCGCTTCGATCTTGCTGAGATCGAGAACGTCGTTGATGAGGCTGAGCAGGTGCTTGGCGTTCGACTTGATCTTGCCGAGGTCGCTGAGCATGGATGCCTCGCCGATCTCCTCCGCTTCCTCTTCGAGCATCTCGCTGTAGCCGATCACCGCGGAAAGCGGCGTTCGCAGCTCGTGGCTCATGTTGGCGAGGAACGCGCTTTTCGCCCGGTTGGCGCCCTCGGCGGCTTCGCGCGCGGCCTCGGCCTCGTCCTTGGCGACCTGCAGGAACGCCCGGCTTCGCGCGAGTTCGGCCGTCGCGGCCTCGTTCTCGAGAATGGTCCGGCGCAGCGCGTCGCAGATCGCCACCATCGCGCCGGCGACCGCGAGATACTGCAGCAGCGCGATGACCTGCCCCGACGTGAAGGAGGTGGCCCGGCTGTCCTGAAGGAAGAAGTAGGCCGCGAGCACGTCCGTGAGCACCACGCCGAGAAGCCCGGCGCGCCAACCGAGCGCCAGGGCCACGAGGAAGATGGCCGGCAGGTAGAGGAGATAGGGCGCCGTGTTCAGCGGCGTCGCGAGCCGGATCAGCGTCGTCGCGGCGACGACGAGGACCGTCGCCCCATAGCCGGCCCAGGTCGGCAGGCGCCTGCGCGACAGGAATCTCAGGAGCTCGTGCATCATCGACCACCTTTGGCGCCGGCCGGCTGTCGGCGCGTCGGCGTCGCGATCCGGCGGCGGGCGGCGTGCCCCGCCAGCCGCGGCGACGCTGCGGGCGGCGGCCGTCGGCCGCCGCATGGCACGAGCGGCGCGTTCCGGGGTCGGGGCGGCCGCACGGGTCCGGCGTCGGCCGCCGTCGCGGGCATGTCGCGCAAAAGGTCGGC
>CAXUBA010000195.1:0-5152 GCA_964249205.1 uncultured Acetobacteraceae bacterium
GCCGAAGCCGGCACGCGCCGGTCGATGGCCGGAGGCCGCTGTTCCGCGTCCGGGCGAGACCCTCGACAGGCCGACACGACCGGCGACACGCTGCCGCGTGATGCGGCCAGCTGAACCGCGGGAGGCCGGAAGCGGACGGTCGGCGTCCGGCCGCCGATGGCGGCAAGCCAACGGCGACGGCGCGGCACGAGGGCCGCCGCCGTCGCTCGGCCCGAAGCCGCTAGGCAAGTCCCTCGTGCGTCATCGCTTTCTGGACCGACGGACGCGTCATCATGCGCTCGCGAAACGCAACCAGCGCTGCGGGCGCCTCGACGCCGAACTTCTTCGCCCACAGCAGCATGACGAACAGGTAGAAGTCGGCCACCGCGACACTGGAACCGAACAGGTACTCGCCCTTCAGCATGCCGGCCAGATATCGGAACCGTTCGCCGATCGCTTCGGCGGCTTTCGCCTTGGCGCTGTCGTCTGCTCCCGCGAAGAACGGCTTGAAGCTCTTGTGGATCTCGGTCGAGATGAACGCCAGCGCTTCCAGCAGGCGTGTGCGCCCCATCGGCCCTGACGGCGCGAGCGTGCTGTCCTGCTGCGCGATCCAGTCCAGGATCGCGACGTTCTCGGTGAGGGTTTCGCCCGAATCGAGCGTCAGCGCCGGCACGTAGCCCTTCGGATTGATCGTCGAGAAGTCGACCGCACCGTCCGTGCGCTTGGCCTTGAGATCGACCTTCTCGTGCTCGAAGGACAGACCGGCCTCATGCAGCGCGATGTGGTCGGCCAGGCTGCAAGCGCCCGGCGCGTAGTAGAGCTTCATGGTCGTCTCCAGCGGGTGGGAGTGCTTGAACGCGCGGCGGCCGGATCGGTCGCCGCGATCGCGCGGCGCATGCGGTCGCGACGGGCACCGCACGCGAGGCCGGCGAACGCGGCTTCAGCCGAAAGTAGCCCGTCCGCCTCGGAAACCGTATCCCCGCGAACGGTCACGCCGGCCGTGGCGCCGGCTTCTTGAGCAGGGCGAGCGCGGCGAGGCACAGCACGAGGATGACGCCGATCAGCGCGAAGGCGTCGGCATAGGACATGATCGTCGCCTGCCGTCGCACCGACGCGGCGAGGCTCGCGAGCGCGTGCCGTTGGGCCAGAACCGGCCCCATCGTGGCGCGGCGCGCCTCGGTCAGCATCTCCACCCGCGATTGGACCAGGAGATTGTTCGCCGTCATGCGCTCGGCGATCACCGAGAAGTGGAAGTGCTCCCGGCGCTCCACGATCGTCGAGACCATCGCGATGCAGAGCGAACCGCCCAGGTTCCGCATCATCGACGACAGCGCCGACGCGTCCGCCGTGTCGCGCGGCGGCAGACCCACGGTGGCGAGCTGCGACAAGGGAACCGCGAACAAGGGCTGCCCGATCGCGCGCAGGATCTGCGGCACGATCAGCTCGTGCATGCCGACGTCGGCGGTGAGCGCCGTGTTCATCCAGCAGGAATACGCGAACAGGAGGGTGCCGCTCGCGACCAGGATGCGAGGGTCGATCCGCCGCATCAGGAACGGCATCATCGGAAACAGGAGCAGCTGCGGCAGGCCGCTCCACATCACGACGGTTCCGATCTGCTCGGGATCGTAGCCCTGCACGTCGGCGCAGTAGAGCGGGATGATGTAGACCGACCCGAGCGACACGGCACCGAAGATCGTCATCAGGAGGCAGGCGCCGCCGACCGAGCGGTTGCCGAGCAGGCGAAGGTTGATCAGCGGTCGCCGGCAGGCGAGCTCGCGGGCGACGAACCCGCCGATGCCGACGACGGCCAGGGCCGTGAGAACGCGGATCAGGTCGGAACCGAACCAGGTTTCCCGTTGCCCTTCCTCGAGCACGATCGTGAGCGAGGACAGGCCCGCCATCATCAGCGCGATGCCCGGCCAGTCGCCGCTCCGCAGCTCCTGCCAGCGGGACGGCGTCCCGTCGAGCGCGCGGGCGAACAGCACCAGCACGACGAAGCCGGGCACGAGGTTGACGTAGAAGATGTAGTGCCAGGACAGATTGTCGGTGAGCCACCCGCCGAGCGTCGGACCGAGCGCTGGCGCGACCGTCGCCGTGAGGCCGAACATCGAGATGCCGATCGGCTGCTGCGCGCGCGGCAGCCGGGTGCGGAGAACGGTGACGGCGGTGGGGATCAGCACGCCGCCGGTGAAGCCCTGGCCGCATCGGCTGAGGATGAGCGCGTCGAGCGAGGTCGAGAGCGCGCAGCAGACGGAGAAGACGAGAAAAAGGACCGAGTTCGCGACCAGGTAGCGCTTGAGACCGACCACCTGGCCAAGCCAGCCGGTGAGCGGAATGGTGACGATCTCGGCGATCAGGTAGGCGGTCGAGATCCAGCTTCCTTCCGACGTCGACGCCCCGATCGAGCCCTCGATGTTGGCGAGCGAGGCATTGGTCACCTGGATGTCGAGGATCGCCATGAAGGCCGCCAGGATCGCGCTCAGCACAGCCGCCCAGTCGCGGGACGAGGCGCGGAGGACCGGTGCTTCCACGACCGTCTTCAGCGATCGCCGGCGCCGCGCGTGTCGACCGACACTTCCGCGGACAGGCCGGCGCGGAGCAGCGCGAGGCGGGGGTCCGACCCGACGAGACGGATCCGGACCGGCACGCGCTGGACGATCTTCGTGAAGTTGCCGGTGGCGTTCTCGGGCGGCAGCAGCGCGAACTCCGCGCCGGTTCCCGGCGAGAATCCGTCCACGACGCCGCGGAACGGCTTGCCGTCGAGCGCGTCGACGGACACCGCCGCGGGCTCGCCCACGCGCATGCGGGCGAGCTGGGTTTCCTTGAAGTTGGCGGTGACGTAGAGCGCGCGTCCCATCGGGACCACGGTCAACAGACCGACGCCCGGCTCGACGTAGTTGCCGACGCGGATCGTCCGGTCGCCGACCGTGCCGTCGACCGGGGCGCGGATCACGGTGTCGTCCAGGTTGATCTCGGCGGTGTCGCGCGACGCCTTCGCCTTGGCGAGCGAGGCTTCGGCATAGGCGCCGCCGGCCCGAAGCGTCGCGATCCGCGCTTCGGCGGTCGCCAGCGCCGCGTCCGCGTGGCGAAGGGCGGCGGTGTCCTCGCGGAGCGCCGCGTCAGTCCGCTCGGCGGCTTCGACCGTGCCGGCCCCGGCCGCCGACAGGCTGGCCGCTCGCCCGCGCTCGCTCCTGTCGAAGGCGATCCGGGCGTCCGCGTTCTCGATGTCGGTGCGCGCTTCCGCGATGGTGCCTTCCTGCTCGCCGATCTCGCCCGCCGTGAGCTGCGACGAGGCTTCGGCCTCGGCGATCTCGGCCCGGGCCTCTGCGAGCGCCGCGCGGTAATCGCGGTCGTCGATCCGGGCCAGGACCTGCCCCGCACGGACGGGCTGGTTGTCGCCCACGAGCACGGACGCGACATAGCCCGCGACCCTCGGGGCGACGGTGACGGCGTCCGCCGACAGGTAGGCGTCATCGGTGGTGGCGAAGAAGCGTCCGACCGTCCACCAGTTCCAGCCGAAGGCGCCGAGCGCGAGCAGAACGACGAGGAGGGCCGCGCCGAGAAGAACGTGCTTGCGGGACCGGGAACGCACGGGGGCCGTGCCGGCGTCGATCGGACCCTCGAAGGTCCGGGTGGCGGAACCGGTCGTGGCGGAACTGGTGGTGGCGGCCACGAAATCCTCGAAAACTTAACGGTTCCGTTCTATTACGGGGCATGGGTCACGCGAGGCAACCGAAACGGGAGCGCGACCGCTCGGACGACCGTGTCGCTCGGCCTCGGGGCGCCAGAGCCGCGGGCGGGCGGCCAACCCGGGAAGCCGCCCGGGCACGGGACGAGCGTCTGCTCGCGGTCGCGACGATGCTGTTCGAGACCCGCGGTTACGACGGCACCAGCATGGACGCCCTGGCGGACGCGGCCGGCGTCGGGAAGCCGACGCTTTACGCGCGGTTTCGCGACAAGCGGGAACTCTTCGCCGCCGTGGTCCGGCGCCGGATCGAGACGCTGCTGCGGCCGCTTGCCGAGGAGGCGCAGGCGGCGTCGGGTCCGAGGTCCGGCAACGTCGATCTCGCGGCGGCACTCCACCGGATCGGTGTCGGCCTCCTCCAACGGGCGCTGACCCCGGAAGCGATCGCGTTCCATCGAACGGTTCTCGCGCAGGTGGAGCGCATTCCCGAACTGGCGCAGTTGACTCACGAGGAAGGCTGGCTGCGGACGGTCGCCCTCGTGGCCGACGTTCTCCGCGCGCACGGCGCGACCGACGACGTGGAGGAAAGCGCGGACTTGTTCCTGTCGCTCGTGTTGGGCCGCCTGCAACGAAGGGCCATGCTCGGGATGCCGGTCCCTTCGGCCGCCACGCTAGAGCGCCGGGTCGCGCGCAGCGTGTCGGTGTTCCTCAACGGAGTCGAACCCAACGCGGCCAATGCCCGCGATGCGCCGAAGTTTTGACCCGTGTCGCCGCCCTGTGGCGGCACGCGTCGTTCCTCCGGCACGCGTGCGGCGCGCACCGTTCCGGGTGCTATGATGACGGCGCCGATCACGTTGCGAAGGAGCACCCTTGGCTCGGACGATCGCCGGATCGCGAGTGCTTGTCGGCAGGTGTCTGTGCGAGCGGGTCGAATACGAGGTGGCCGACCGGTTCCTCTACGCGATGAACTGCCACTGCTCGCAGTGTCGCCGGACCACGGGGTCAGCCTTCAAACCTCTCGCGGGCATCGCGAAACGCGAGCTGCGCCTCACGCGCGGTGAGGATCTGATCCTGCGATACGGCGACGGGGGCGGACACGACGCCCACTGCGGCTCTTGCGGATCCCTCCTCTATTCGGTCGTCCGCGCGGGCGAATACGTGCACGTCGCCTTGGGAACACTGGTGGACAGCCCGTCCATCCGGCCCGCGATGCACATCTTCGTCGGCTCGAAGGCGCCATGGTTCGAGATCACCGACGACCTTCCGCAGTTCGAAGGCTTCCCGGACGCCTGAGCGACACCGGCTTCGCCCGGCCGGAAACCCGATGCGCCGGCGCGCCGTCGCGAGCGCGGCCGCCAGGTCGAACGGGCGCCGCACACGCTCGCCCCGCGCGATGGACGGCACGGCTGCACCCGGAAGCCGCGACGCGCGAACGCACCGACGCCCCACTGCGGCCGCCGGTGGGGACCGCAACCATCCGTCCAGCCG
>CAXUBA010000196.1:0-1464 GCA_964249205.1 uncultured Acetobacteraceae bacterium
CGCCGGGAGCCCGGTCTCGCCCGCGAGCGTGAGGCCGATGCGGGCGCCGGCGTCGCCGTCCGCCCCGGGGCGCCACACCCAGCGCCGGCCGGACGCGCTCCGCTCGACACCGAGCACCGCGCCACGCGCCGGCACGGCGCCGATCGCGTTCAGGGCGTCGTGCCCGGCACCTCGGCGCCGTCGGACGCCGTCAGTTCGGAACCCACGTCTTGGTTCCGAAATTGTGGTGCCCCTCGATGTAGCGGATGGTGCCCGACTTGCTCCGCATCACCAGCGAGTGGGTCACCACGTTGACGCCCTTCAGGAGCACGCCGCGGAGCATGGCGCCCGAGGTCACGCCGGTCGCCGAGAACAGGACGTCGCCACGCGCGAGGTCGCCGATGCCGAGCACGCGCGTCGGGTCGGCACCGCCCGACATCTCCTTGGTTCGGGTGATCTGCTCGTCGTTCTCGAACATGAGCCGCGCCTGCATCTGCCCGTTGATGCAGCGGAGGGCCGCGGCCGACAGCACGCCCTCGGGCGCGCCGCCGGAACCCGCGTAGATGTCGATGCCGGTGTCGGGAAGCGCGGCGGCGATCACGCCCGCGACGTCGCCGTCCGGGATCAGCACGATGCGGGCGCCGGCCTCGCGCGCCTTGCTGATCAGCTCGGCGTGACGGTCGCGTTCCAGCGTGCAGAGTACGAGCTCGCTGATGTTGCGACGCTTGGCGCGCGCGATCTCGCGGAGCGTCTTGCCGATCGGCGCGTCGATGTCGAGGATGTCCTGCGGCAGGTCGGGCCCGACGGCGATCTTGTCCATGTAGATGTCTGGCGCGTGGAGGAAGTTGCCCGCTTCGGCCACCGCCACCACCGTGATCGCGTTGGGACCGCCGTTCGCGGTCAGCGTGGTCCCTTCGAGCGGATCGACCGCGATGTCGACCCGCGGTCCGCCGGCGCCGACCTTCTCGCCGATGTAGAGCATCGGCGCCTCGTCCATCTCGCCTTCGCCGATCACCACCGTGCCTTCGATCTCGACCGTGTCGAAGGCCCGGCGCATCGCCTCGACCGCGGCGGCATCGGCGTCGTTCTTGCGGCCGCGTCCCATCCATCGCGCGGACGCGATCGCGGCCGCCTCCGTCACGCGGACGAGTTCGAGCGCGAGGTTGCGATCGTCGGCGTGGAGAAGCGTGGTCTGCGACATGGAGAATCGGTCCCGGAAACGCGGCTCGGATCGTTCTACCAGTCAAGCGCCTCACCTAGAAGGCGGCGAGCGCCGCCTTGTACGCAGCGACCGTCGGCACGAACCCGCGCAGCAGCGCGTCGGCGGTCAGCGCGTGCCCGATCGACGCCTCGTGGATGCCGGGGCAGGCGGCGACGAGCGCCGGGATGTTCTCGAGGTCGAGGTCGTGTCCGACGTTGACGGCGAGCCCGGCAGCGCGCCCGGCGGCGACGGTTGCCGCGCAGCTGTCGAGGACGGCCTGCGCC
>CAXUBA010000196.1:1571-5034 GCA_964249205.1 uncultured Acetobacteraceae bacterium
GATTCCGAGCGCCGCCGCGCGCGGCACGATCGCGGGATCGGGCGACACGAACAGGACGACGCGGGCGCCCGTCGCGGCGAGGCGCCGGATCGCGGGCGCGAGCACCGCGCATTGTTCCGCGTCGAGCCGCCAGCCTTCCTCGGACGTGAAGGCCTCGGGCGCGTCCGGCACCAGCGTGCACTGTTCGGGCCGGACGCGGTCGGCGATGGCGAGCAGGCGCGGGTCCGGATAGCCCTCGATGTTGAGCTCGAACGCGGGACGGAGCGCCGACATCGCCCCCGCGACGCCGTCGACGTCGTCGCCCCGGACATGGCGCTCGTCCGGACGCGGGTGGAGCGTGATCCCGTCGGCACCCGCCTCGCGCGCGAGCGGCACGAAGGCGAGAAGGTCGGGAATGCCGGTGCGACGCGCGTTCCTGAGCAGCGCGACCTTGTTGAGGTTGACGCTGAGACGCGGCGCGGACGGGCGTTGCATGCTGAACCTCACGGAAGGCCGAGGCCGTCGGACGCGAAGGCCGGGCGCAATCGGTCGCGCGCACCGCGACCGCGACGGACGAACGCGCCGTGGGCGCCGCCGATCCGTTCGGCCGGCCCGAGCGCGCGCGCCGCAGGTTCAGGCGGGGGCGATCCGGACGAGCAGCGGGTCCTCGACCACGACGTCGAGGGAGGCGATCCGACGCACCGCGTCCCGCATGGCGAGCTCGCCCACCTCGTGCGTGACCAGCACGATCGGCACCGCCTCGCCGGGCGCGCGCCCGTGCTGCAGCATCGATTTGAGCGACACACGCGCGTCCCGGAGCGCCGCCGCAACCTCGGCGATGACGCCCGGCCGGTCGAGCACCACGAGACGGAGGTAGTAGGCGCCGTGATGGGCGAGGATCGGCAGCACGGGGGGCGCGTCCGTCGCGTCCGCGCCGAAGAACGGCGGCCGGTGGCCGCGGGCGATGTCGATCAGGTCGGCGACCACGGCCGACGCGGTCGGGCCGCCGCCGGCGCCACGACCTTCGAAGGTCACCCGGCCGACGAAGTCGCCGTCCGCGACCACCGCGTTGTAGACGCCGTCGACGCGGGCGAGCGGCGAGCCCGCGGGCACGAGGCAGGGATGCACCCGGACCTCGACCCCGTCGGCAGTCCGGCGCGCGATGCCGAGCAGCTTCACGCGATAGCCGAGCTCGCCCGCGAACGCGATGTCGAGGCCGCCGATCCGCCGGATGCCCTCGACGTGGACGTCGTCGAAGGACACGGCGCGGTCGAAGGCGAGGGTCGCGAGGATCGCCAGCTTGTGCGCGGTGTCCGGCCCGTCGATGTCGGCGGCCGGGTCGGCCTCGGCGTAGCCGAGCGCCTGGGCTTCGCGGAGCACGTCGTCGAACTCGCGCCCGGTTTCGCGCATCGCGGTCAGGATGTGGTTGCAGGTGCCGTTCAGGATCCCGGCGACGCGCGAGAAGCGGTTGGCCGCGAGGCCTTCGCGGAGCGCCTTGATCACCGGGATGCCGCCTGCGACCGCCGCCTCGAACGCGAGAACCGCGCCGGTGTCGCGCGTGATCGCAGCCAGGCGCGCGCCGTGCACCGCGACCATCGCCTTGTTCGCGGTAACCACGTCGCGGCCGCGTCCGAGCGAACGCTCGACGAGACGGAGCGCCGCTCCGTCGGCGCCGCCGATCAGCTCGGCGACGACGTCGATCCCGTCCGCCGTCGCGAGGTCCTCGGCCGCGTCGTGCCAGCGGAGCCCGTCGAGCGCGATCCCGCGGTCGCGCCCGCGGTCGCGCGCCGCGACCGCGACCGGCACGATCGGCCGTCCGGCTCGCGCGGCGATGGTGGCGGCGTTTTCCCGCAGCAGGCGGATCGTGCCGGCGCCGACCGTGCCCAGACCCGCGATCCCGACCCGGAGCGGCGCCCCGCCCGCACGACCGGACGCGACGTCGCTCACACGAGCGCGTCCGACGCCATGTCCTCGTTGATCGGGTCGCGCGGGCCCGCCGCGTCGTCGGCGGGGGCCACGTTCTGGCCGGACAGGAAGGCGCGGATGTTGCGCGTCGCCTGGCGCAGCCGGTGGGTGTTCTCGACCAGGCCGATCCGGACAAAGCCTTCCCCGTGCTCGCCGAAGCCGAGGCCCGGCGCGACCGCGACCCTGGCGCCCGCGAGCAGCCGCTTGCTGAACTCGACCGAACCGAGATGGGCGAAGCGTTCCGGCAGCGGCGCCCAGGCGAACATCGAGCCGTCCGGGCTCGGCACGTCCCAGCCGGCGGCAGCGAGACCGCGCACCAGCACGTCGCGGCGCTCCTTGTAGAGGGCGCGCATGCTCGCGACGCAGTCCTGGGGTCCGTTGAGTGCCGCGACGGCGGCGACCTGGATCGGCGTGAAGGCGCCGTAATCGAGATACGACTTCATCCGGGTGAGCGCGTTGACGAGGCGCGGATTGCCGGCCGCGAACCCCATGCGCCAGCCGGCCATCGAGTAGGTCTTGCTCATGGAGGTGAACTCGACCGCGATGTCCTTGGCGCCGTCGACCTGGAGGATCGACGGCGGCACGAGGTCGCCGAAATAGATCTCGGCATACGCGAGATCGGACAGGATCCAGATCTCGTGCCGCCGCGCGAAGGCGACCAGCGCGCGGTAGAAGTCGAGGTCGGCGAGATAGGCCGTCGGGTTCGACGGGAAGTTCACGATCAGCGCCGTCGGCTTCGGCACCGAATGGCGGACGGCACGGTCAAGGGCGGCCAGCATGTCGTCGCCGGGTTCGGCCGGGATCGAGCGCACGGACGCGCCGGCGATGATGAAGCCGAACTGATGGATCGGGTAGGACGGGTTCGGCACCAGGATCGTGTCGCCTGGGCTGGTGATGGCCGACGCGAGGTTCGCGAGCCCTTCCTTCGAGCCGAGCGTCGCGATCACCTCGGTTTCGGGGTCGAGGCGGACGTCGAAGCGCCGCTGGTAGTAGCCGGCGAGCGCGCGGCGGAGGCCGGGGATGCCCTTGCTCACCGAGTAGCGGTGCGCGCGCGGATCGGCGACCGTTTCCACCAGCTTCTGGACAATGTGCGGCGGCGTCGGGCTGTCCGGATTTCCCATGCCGAGATCGATGATGTCCTCGCCCGCTGCGCGCGCGATCGCCTTGGCCTTGTTCACTTCCGCGAACACGTAGGGCGGCAGGCGGCGGATGCGGTGGAACTCGTCTGTCATGGGGATCCGGCTCGGGCAGGAGGCGCGTCGGTCACGGTAACACCGTCACGTCGCCGCCGCGACCGAACGCCGACGCGGCGAGCACGATCGCGTTCGACGGCACGCCCCTGTGCGGCAGCGTTTCGGCCACCGTCGCGGCGCGGGCGAGCGCGAGGCGGAGCGCCGCCGCCTGGTCGGGCGGCGCGTCGGACGCCGCGTCGCCGTAGCCGGACACGCGAAGCCGGCCATGACCGCGGGCGCCGACCGCGTGGACGAGCGCGCCGCGCGACGACGCGAGCATGACGTCG
>CAXUBA010000197.1:0-5033 GCA_964249205.1 uncultured Acetobacteraceae bacterium
CTGCTGGCGATCCCGGTGCTGGCGGGCGCGATCACCATGCTGATCTGCGACCGGAACTTCGGCACCGCGTTCTTCGACCCGGCCGGCGGTGGCGACCCGGTGCTGTTCCAGCACCTGTTCTGGTTCTTCGGCCATCCCGAGGTCTACATCCTGATCCTGCCGGGCTTCGGCATCATCAGCCACGTCGTGTCGACCTTCGCGCGGAAGCCGATCTTCGGCTACCTCGGCATGGTCTACGCAATGATCGCGATCGGCGTCGTCGGCTTCGTGGTGTGGGCGCACCACATGTTCATCTCTGGGATTTCGGTCGACACGCGGGCGTACTTCATGGTGGCGACCCTGGTGATCGCGGTGCCGACGGGGATCAAGGTGTTCTCGTGGATCGCGACGATGTGGGGCGGCTCGATCGAGTTCAAAACGCCGATGCTGTTCGCCGTCGGCTTCATCTTCCTGTTCACGGTGGGCGGCGTCACCGGGATCGTGCTGGCGAACGCTTCCCTCGACCAATACCTCCATAACACCTACTACGTGGTGGCGCATTTCCACTACGTGCTGTCGCTCGGCGCGGTGTTCGCGATCTTCTCCGGCTGGTATTACTGGATCGGCAAGATGAGCGGCCACGAATATCCGGAGTGGATCGGCAAGCTCCATTTCTGGACCACGTTCATCGGGGTGAACCTTACCTTCTTCCCGCAACACTTCCTCGGCGCCGCCGGCATGCCGCGACGCTACCCGGACTACCCAGTCGCGTTTGCCGGCTGGAACTACGTGTCGTCGATCGGGGCGTTCCTGTCCGGAATTTCGACGCTGATCTTCCTCGTCGGCGTCGTGATGACGTTCGCGAGCAAGAAGAAGCTCGCGGCCAACTACTGGGGCGAGGGTGCCACCACGCTCGAGTGGACGCTTCCATCGCCGCCGCCGCACCACACCTTCACGGAGATCCCCCGGCTCCGCTGAGCCTTCGGGCCGAGCGCACGGGAACACCACGCCATGTCGCAAACCGCACACGACGCCGCCTCGGGCAACAGCACGACGGGCGGCGTCGTCGCCGACTGGTTGGCGCTCCTCAAGCCGCGCGTGGTCAGCCTCGTGGTGCTTACCGGGGTGATCGGCATGGTGCTGGCGCCGGGCCACCTGAACCCGGTGCTCGCGTTCACCACCGTCCTCGCGATCTCGGTCGGCGCGGGCGCCGCCGGCGCGATCAACATGTGGTACGATCGGGATATCGACCGTTTGATGCGGCGGACCGCGACGCGGCCGGTCGCCGCCGGGCGGATCGCGCCCGACGAGGCGCTGCAATACGGCGTCGCGCTGTCCGTCCTGTCGGTGATGGTGCTCGGGCTCGCGACCAACGTCGCGGCCGGCGCTTGGCTCGCGCTCTCGATCGCCTTCTATGTGGTCGTCTACACGATGTGGCTGAAGCGGCGGACGCCGCAGAACATCGTCATCGGGGGCGCGGCCGGCGCGTTTCCGCCGATCATCGGCTGGGTGGCGGTGACCGGCCATCTTGCGGCGATGCCGCTGCTGCTGTTCGCGATCGTCTTCCTGTGGACGCCGCCGCACTTCTGGGCGCTGTCGCTGTATGCCTGCGCGGACTACGACCGGGCCGGCGTGCCGATGCTGCCGGTGGTGAAGGGGCGACGGGCGACGCGACGGCACATCGTGTTCTACACCGTGCTGCTCGTCGCGGTGTCGCTCGCGCCCTGGCTGCTCGGCCTGTCCGGCCGGGTCTACGGGGTCTCGGCGGCGGTGCTCGGCGCCGGCTTCCTCCTGATGTCGATGTGGACGCTGCTCGAGCGGCAGGACGAAACCGGGCGCAGCCTCCGGGGCGATCTCGCCGCGCGGAAGACCTTCCGCTACTCGCTGTCCTATCTCGCGCTGCTGTTCGGGGCCGTGGCCGTCGACCATTTCGTCCGCTGATCCGGGCGCGTGACCGAGTTCCCGCCCCCGATGAAGCCCGAGGAGGCGCAGGACTTCCGGCGTCGGCGGCGAGGCCGCAACGTCGCGATCCTTGTGGCGCTGATCGCGATCTGCGTTCTGTTCTACGCGATCGCCATGGTGAAGCTGGCGGCGGTGGGTCGCGGCGGCTGACAGGCCGCGGCGCGTGACGGAGGAAGCGTGATGGAAGGCAGCGAATCGATCGCGGTCGACGAGACGGGCGGCTTCATCGAGCAGCCCTACCATCTGCCGGAACCGAGCGTTTACCCGATCCTCGCAGTCGGCGGCGGCATGATGATCCTGTCCGGGATTATCATGTGGGCGCATTACGGCGTGCCCTATCTCTGCATCGCCGGCCTGATGTCGGCGCTCGCGGTCGCCTTCTTCTGGTGGCGGATGGTGGTCAACGAGAGCCTGACGCCCGGCATCATCTCGCCGCTGACGCGACTGTCGCTCCGCTACGGAATGACGCTCTTCATCACGTCGGAAGTGATGCTGTTCGTGTCGTTCTTCTGGACGTTCTTCAACTTCGCGATTTTCCCGGAGAACGTCGCCGGGCAGGGGGCGCCGCTCTGGCCGCCGATCGGCGTCCACACGTTCGACCCCTTCTCGACGCCCTTCCTCAACACGATGATCCTGCTGCTGTCCGGATGCACCGTCACCTGGGCGCACCACGCGCTGATCGAGGGCGACCGACGCTCGCTGATCATGGGACTCGGGCTGACGATCATGCTCGGCCTGACCTTCACCGGCCTGCAGGCGATGGAGTATTCGAGCGCGCCGTTCCACTTCAGCGGCGGCGGCGTGTATCCCGCGATCTTCTTCATCGCGACCGGGTTCCACGGCGCGCACGTGATCGTCGGCACGTCGTTCCTGATCGTCTGTTGGTTCCGGTCGCGGCGCGGGCAGTTCACGGCGACGCGGCATTTCGGCTTCGAGGCGGCGGCGTGGTACTGGCACTTCGTCGACGTCGTCTGGCTGTTCCTTTTCATCTGCATCTACTGGTGGGGCGCGGGCCCGCCCGCCCACGAGTGAGGCGGGTGCGGATCGGGCTCGCCCCGATCCTGGTGCCGCTGCTGCTGCTCGCGCTCACGGTCGGCCTTGGCGCGTGGCAGGTCGAGCGCCTGCACTGGAAGCGACGGATCCTCGATGCGATCGCGCATGCCGAGGCGGCGGCGCCGGTGCCGCTCGTTCCGGGCATCGTGCCGACGCAGTTCGAGCGCGTGACGGTTCGCGGGCGACTCGATCCGGGTCGGGAGGCGGCCTACGCGTCGGACGTCCGCGACGTCGGCGGCGTGCCGACCTTCGGCGTGTTCCTTCTCGAGCCGCTGCTGCGACCCGGGGCGCCGCCCGTGCTGGTCGATCTCGGCTGGGTGCCCGCGACCACGTCGGGCCGACCGTCGGTCCGCCTCGGCGGCGAGCGGACGGTGATCGGCTTCGTCCGTCGGCCGGAACACCCGGCGCTGTTCACCCCGGCGCCCGACCGCGCGACGCGGCAGTTCTACGCGCTCGATCCGGTCGCGATCGCGGCCGCGATCGGGCTCGACACCCAGGTGGCGCCGTTCACCGTCGTAACGTTGCGGCAGCCGGGCGACCCGGCGTTTCCGGACGGCGACGCCACGCTGCCGCGGCCCGCGAACAACCATCTGCAATATGCGGTGACCTGGTTCACGCTCGCGGCGATCACGGCAGCGATGACCGGCGCCTGGTGGGTGCAGGCGCTGCGGCAGCCGGCGGGTCGCGCAAGACTGGAACCGGCCGGTTCCGAAAGCGCGGACGGCGGCGGCGGCAGGCGGCGGCCGTGACGTCGGCGACGCGGCGGGTGACCGGTCACGTCATCCGCGGCCGTGGCGCAGGGTCGGTTCACAATGTGCCTCGGCAGGAGGGCACCCCCGGCGCG
Source organism: uncultured Acetobacteraceae bacterium (assembly GCA_964249205.1). Taxonomy (GTDB): domain Bacteria; phylum Pseudomonadota; class Alphaproteobacteria; order Acetobacterales; family Acetobacteraceae; genus CAXTPV01. The sequence continues at coordinate 3,839 of CAXUBA010000197.1, forward strand.
GCCGCCATCCGACCCCGTCGGTTCCGATCCTGCCCCTGTCCGCAGGCGCGCGGCGACACGGCGCGCGGCAAAGCCGCACAATTACGGTTCCATTCCGCGCCTATCCCTCGTCCGGTGCGATCCGCTGTCCTACACAGGCGGATGAGCGACAGCGATCAGGATGGCGGCTGCGCTTCGGGGTCCGGCGAGGACACGGGCACGTCCGCGGGCGGCGCGATGGATCAGGATGCCCATGAGCCGCTTGGCCGACCCGGGGTTCGGCACTGGCACCAGGCTGCACCGTGTTTCGCGGTCCGTCGAGCGGACTTCGGTCCCGCGCGGTCGTGAGCCCGCGCTCGACGGCGGCGGAACGCCGCCGCGTCGTTGCGATCGGCGGATCGGCACCACATGACGGCGATGCAGCGCCATGCCGTTCTGTCCCGAGCGGCCGCGCTCGACCTTCTCTCCGACACGGTCCCGCGCCTCGGCCGACACTACGCGGCGTCCCGCAACGCCGACGCGGGGGCGCTCGCCGAGCCGACGACGAGCGCGCTGTCGCCGTTCCTGCGCCGGCGTCTGCTGCTGGAGGAGGAGGCCGTCGCGTCCGTGCTCGCCGTCCATGGCGCGGCGGCGGCGAGCCGTTTCATCGAGGAGGTGTTCTGGCGCGCCTACTTCAAAGGGCATCTCGAGACGCATCCGGCGGCGTGGACCGGCGCTCTCGACGCGCTCGCGGTCGAGCGCGGACGTTTCGAGGCGAGCTCGGGGCTCCGCTGCGCCTACGAGGCGGCGGTGTCGGGGCGGACCGGGATCGAGGGGTTCGACGACTGGGCGCGCGCGCTCGTGGACACGGGCTGGCTGCACAACCATGCGCGGATGTGGTTCGCGTCGATCTGGATCTTCACGCTCGGGCTGCCGTGGGTGCTCGGCGCCGACTTCTTCCTTCGGCACCTGATCGACGGCGATCCGGCCAGCAACACGCTGTCCTGGCGCTGGGTCGCGGGCCTGCATACGCGCGGGAAGGCCTACGCGGCGCGGTCGGAGAACATCCGCCGCTACACCGACGGGCGGTTCTCGCCGGCCGGGCTGAACGAGCGGCCGGTGCCGCTGGTCGAGGCGGCGCCCCCTCCGCTCGTGCCCCTGCCGGCGCCGGATCCGGCGCCGCGGGGCGAGATCGCGCTGCTGCTCCATCTCGACGACCTCCATCCGGAAAGCCTGC
>CAXUBA010000198.1:0-4137 GCA_964249205.1 uncultured Acetobacteraceae bacterium
GCCTGCCGGAACGCCTGCGACGGCGCGTCGCCGGTCGTGTCCGCGCCGCCGCCGCGCGCCGACAAGGTGGTGGCTGTCGGCGACGCGATCCCGCTCGGCAACGGCGGCGGCCGTCTCGCGCTCGACGGGCGCTGGGCGCCGACGCGCTTCGTGGCGCCGTCGGATCCCGCGAGCGCCCGGATCGCCGGCCTCGTCGTGCCCGATCGCGGCGGCCGCGGCGGGTTCCGCCTGATGCGCTGGGTGGTGATCCGCGAAGCGGCACCCCGGCCGCACCGGATCTGACGCGACGCCGGCCCGGCCGGCCGTACCGCGACCCTTCTCCGCCGACCACCAGCCGTTCGAACGTCAAACGTTCAAACAATGGGGAACCTTTCGCGCCCGCTTGCGTCAGTTGGCACATGGACGTATACAAAGTGCCACTTGGCACAACCTGGTGCTGACCGTGCCCCTTGCCGCTGCCAGCCGCCTCACCCCGGTTCCCGATCTCGACGACAGACCGCGCGAGCCCGCATCCGGCCTCACCGCCGCCGAGGTCGAAGCGATGCTGCGCGCCGCGTTCCGGCTGTTCGAGCGCTGGGGTCTCGGCGGCCCGGAGGCCCGCGTCCTGCTCGGCCAGCCGAGCCCGCGCACCTTCCAGCGTTGGAAGAGCGGACAGGTCGCCGACATCCCGCACGACACCGCCTGCCGCCTCGGCGACCTCATGGGCATCCACAAGGCGCTCCGCTACCTGTTCACCGATCCCGAGCGCGGCTACCGCTGGATCCGCCAGCCGAACGCGCGGTTCGGCGGCCAATCGGCGCTCGACCGGATGCTCGCGGGCGCCCCGGCCGATCTCAGCGTCGTCCGCGCCTATCTCGACGCCGAGCGCGGGGCCTGGTGACGACCGTCGCACTCGGCTGGCCCGACGCGCACCGCATCATCCGCACCGTCTACCCGCCCGTCGACCTCTTCGAGGACATCAGCGACCCGGCCGACTGGGAGCTCCTCGCCAGCGCCGAAGCCAAGACCAACCCGCGCGTCCGCGACCAGCTCGGCAACCTGTCGCTCGTGCCGAAGGCGCGCCGGGTGTCCGGCCCGACCGCGTCGCTCGTCATGGGCGCCTTCACCCACGCGTCCACCGACCGGCCGAGCCGCTTCACCGACGGCCGCTTCGGCGTCTGGTACTGCGGCGACCGGACCGCGGTCGCGCTCGCCGAAACGATCTTCCATTTCGAAGGATTCATGCGCGCGACCGACGAGGCGGCGGGCGACGCCGATTTCCGCGAGCTCGTGACCGGTGCCCGCGGAAACCTGCTCGATCTCCGGGGCGGCGCCCATCCCGACTGCCTGCGACCCGACGACTACGCGCCCGGGCAGGCGCTCGGCCGCGCCCTCCAGGCGGCCGACGGCGACGGCATCCTGTATCCGAGCGTCCGCTGGCCCGACGGCGAAGCCGCCGCCCTGTTCTGGCCCGATCTCGTCCGGCTGCCGGTCCGGCAGGCCGGGCATTTCCGCTACCACTGGAACGGCCGCCGCTGCGACCGCGTGTTCCCGCAGGGCGGCCAGGGCTGGCGCGTCTGGCCCGACGCCTTCGCCGAGCCGGGCGTCGCCTGAACGCTCCCCAACGATGTCATTCGCGTCATTCGTGACGCACCGCGACATTACGGGATACGCCTCGTGCGGCTTTCGCTTTAGCGTCGCACTCCGATGGATCCCGAACTCGAGCAGTCCCTCCTCCAGTCGGAGCCGGAAGGCGCGGTCACCCGCCGCAGCTTCGCCTACGGCGCGCTCGGCGTGCTGCTCGCGGGCGGGATCGCGACGCGGCTCGCCGGCTACCGGCCGCCCAGCCCCGTCCTGCCCGGTCTCGCCGTGATCCAGCTCCCGTCGATGACGGAAGCGGAGGCCGAGGCGGCCCTCGCCGGACCCGATTTCAGCACCGTCGACCGGCCGGCGCTGCTCGCCGACCTCCGCCGACGCCGCACCCATCTCGTGCGCATGCCGGTGTTCGGCATCGACAACGGCATCGGCGCCGCCGTCCGGGTCGACTGCGGCCTGCTCCTCCGCACCGTGCTTCTCGCCGCCGAGCCGACGGTGGTGATCCTGCCGATCCAGCGCGCCGGCCGGGTCGGGATCACGCCGACCCCGCCCGCGCGCGACGTCACCGCGGGCATCATCCAGACGACCGGGCCGACGCCGCTGCCGCCGATCCCCGCCGGCGACACGCTCGTCCTCAACGTCATCGTGCAGTAGCCCGTCCCGGACATCGCCGTGCGCAAGCGCGTTCCCGACCACTCCCCGCAAACCCGTGCCCTCGACGTCCTCCTGCCGCCGCATCATCGTGCACCGGACCGCGGCCGGGCCGCGCCGAGGGAGATCGGACCGTGACGACGACGCTCACCCGGATGATGCCGCTGATGATGGCGGCGTTCCTGCTGCTTGCGTGCGTGCAGATCGCGACCCAGCTTCATCTCGGGCTCGGTTCGATCGCGGGCGCGCTGCTCTGGGCCTCGCCCGCGTTCCCGGCGCTCGCCGGCGCCTCGCTCCTGCTGGTCGGCGGCGGCCTCGCCTACGAAACGCGCGCGGAAGCGCGCACCCGGCGCGGCCTCGCGCCGCGCCGCCGCCGCAAGGGCCTGATCATGGACGTGCTGAGCCGCCTGCCCAATCGCGCCGCGCTCGAGAAGATGCTCGCCGAACAGGAGCGCGAAAGCTCGCTCGACGCCGAGCGCCTCGCCGCCGACCTCCGCGCCCGGGTGATCGGCCAGGACGGCGTCGCCGACGACATCGCGCTCACGCTCCGCCGCCGCCTCGCGCTCAAGCAGCGCGGCCGCCCCGTCGGCGTGTTCCTGCTCGTGGGACCGCCCGGCACCGGCAAGACCTACCTCGCCAAGATCCTCGCCCGCGCGCTCACCCGCCCGCTGCTCCATTTCGACATGACGCAGCTCTCGTCGCCGCATGCCGCGACCCAGCTGTTCGGTTCGCCGAAGGGCTATGTCGGCTCCGACACGTTCGGCAAGCTGACCGGCGGCCTCCGCGAGAAGCCCGACGCCGTCGTGCTGCTCGACGAGATCGAGAAGGCGCATCCCGACGTCTTCAAGAAGTTCCTGACGGCCTGGAACGACGGCCACGTGACCGAAGCCTCGAACGGCCAGCTCGTCCCCACCGTCCGCGCGATCTTCGTGCTGACCTCGAACATCGCGACCGACGCGCTGACCGAGATCGCGACCCTGCACGGCGCCGATCCGGACCGGATGCGATCGGAGTCCGTCGAAGCGCTCAAGAGCGCCGGCTTCGCCCCCGAGGTGCTCAACCGCCTCGACCGCATCTTCGTGTTCCGGAAGCTCGAAGGCCTCGACATCGCCCGCGTCGCCGCCCTCGAGATCGAGGCGATGATCGGCTCCTACGGGCTCGGCGTGGAAGCGGGCGGCATCGACCCGAGCCTCCTCTTCGCGGTGATGCAGCGCCAGGAGCGGCTCGGCGCCGCCGCCAGCGCCCGCGACCTCATGCGCTCGATCGAGGACATGATCAGCGACAGCCTGATCACCGCGAAGGAAACCGGCGCGAAGCACGTCCGCGTGGTCGGGGGCGCCGACGGCACCCCCATCCGCGCCGAACCCGCCGCGGCGCCGGAAGCCCGCACCGCCATGCCTCTCGTCGCGGAGAAGCCCTGACCCGTGTCGGCCGCGGGACGTCTCTGGCGACGCGCGCCGCTTTGGCGTCTCGCGGTCGCGTCGCTGGTCACCTTCGGCGCGCTTTCGGCGCTGTTCCCGTCTCCCGCCCTCCTCGCCCTCGTCAGCCGGCTGGCCAACGCCAACCCGTTCGGGCGCGCGGCCGGCGGTCCCGTCGCGAGCGCGCCCGCCGTCCCGCCGGTGATCGGCTCCTACCCGCCCTTCGCCCCGACCTTCAGCGGCACGATGCATTTCGCCGGCCGCATCCTGCCGCTGCCCGGCGGCGCGTGGCACGAGCTCGTGTCCGGCCGCGAGGAGCACGACACCGAGCTCGACTTCATGGTGCTCGGCCGCATCGAGAAGGACACGCTCACCGGCGTCATCGTCGCGAACGCGTCGGTCATCCCGGCCGATGGACCGCTGCAGCCGCACCTGCCGTTCGGCTGCTTCGACGCGCGGAGCGCCGTCGCGGTGCCGCCCGCCGACAGCGGCC
>CAXUBA010000198.1:4147-5021 GCA_964249205.1 uncultured Acetobacteraceae bacterium
GTCGACATGCGGAACCTCGTCGGGACGCAAGAGTAGCGGGGATGGTCATTCGCCTTTCATCGGCCATTCTAACCATCCTCGCGACCCCCGCCAATCGCATCCGAGGCGCCGCGAAGCCGACATTCATCCTCCTGACGCCGCTCCCTGGCGGGATCTCCGTCCCTCCGGCCGGGGGCGACCTGGGGGCGAGGGCGTCGCCACCTCGCCCCGCGCGCGGCGGAACGCCTCCAGCGGATGTCGATCACGGTCCCCGCCTCGCTCGTCGCGACCACCTGGAGCCGCGTCGAGCACGGCGACGCCGAAACCGTGCCCGTCGCCGCGCCGGCCACGCCCCACGTCAACGCGAAGACGCGAAGCAGCTGGATGCATCTCTGGCGGCCGTTCCTCCGACGCGGCTTCGACGGCAAGCTCGGCGCCGCCGACATCCCCGCCGCCGCGTCGCGCGACCCGGTCTGACCGGCGGCCCCGCCGGCGGCCGCCGCCCTTAGCCCGGACGGCGCCGCCGCAGCAGCAGCCGCACCGCTCTGCCCCGCTCGCTCTCCAGCTTGGGGTCGCGCTCCAGCAGCAGCGCCGCGTCGCGGTTGGCCATGCGCAGCAGCCCCTCATGCTCCACCGGGTCGGCCATCCGCCACCCTGGCTGGCCGGACTGCCGCTTGCCCAGCAGGTCACCTCCACCGCGTATGCGGAAATCCTCGTCGGCGATGATGAAGCCGTCCTCCGTGTCGCGCAGCAGAACCAGGCGGCGCCGCGCCGGAGGATCGTCGGCACGACCGCGAGGCTCTCGACGTTGTTGACCGTAGTGGGGCAGCCGTAGAGGCCCATCGCCGCCGGAAAGGGCGGCTTCATGCGCGGCAGGCCCTTCTTGCCCTCAAGG
>CAXUBA010000199.1:0-4998 GCA_964249205.1 uncultured Acetobacteraceae bacterium
TGCGCGAGGTGGGGCCGGGCGTCTCGACGCTGAAGCCGGGCGACCACGTGATCCCGCTCTACACGCCGGAATGCCGCGAATGCCGGAGCTGCCTGTCGCGGAAGACCAATCTCTGCACGTCGATCCGGGCGACGCAGGGGCGCGGCCTGATGCCGGACGGCACCACCCGGTTCTCGCACACGGGCACGCCGATTCTCCACTACATGGGCTGCTCGACCTTCGCGAATCACACGGTGCTGCCGGAGATCGCGCTCGCGACCATCCGCGACGACGCGCCGTTCGACGTCGTCTGCTACGTCGGCTGCGGCGTGACCACCGGCGTCGGCGCGGTGCTGTTCACCGCGAAGGTGGAACCGGACAGCACGGTCGTGGTGTTCGGGCTCGGCGGCATCGGGCTCAACGTGATCCAGGGGGCGCGGATGGTCGGCGCGCGACGGATCGTGGGCGTCGACACGAACCCGGGCCGGGAGGCGATGGCGCGCCGGTTCGGGATGACGGATTTCGTGAACCCGACCGAGGTCGCGGGCGATCTCGTGCCGCACCTCGTGGAGCTCACCGGCGGCGGCGCCGACTACACGTTCGAGTGCGTCGGCAACACGACGCTGATGCGTCAGGCGCTCGAATGCGCGCACCGCGGCTGGGGCGTCGCGACGATCATCGGCGTCGCGGCGTCCGGGCAGGAAATCGCGACCAGGCCGTTCCAATTGGTGACCGGACGGCGTTGGATCGGGTCGGCGTTCGGCGGCGCGCGCGGGCGTAGCGACGTGCCGCGCATCGTCGACATGTACATGGACGGACGGATCAACATCGACGATCTGATCACCCATCGCCTGCCGCTCGAGCGGATCAACGAGGGGTTCGACCTGATGACGCGCGGCGAGAGCATCCGGAGCGTGGTCGTCTACTGAACGCCGCGGGGGCTCGGCGACGGGCGATGAGGACGCTGCGCGCACCACACCCGCGCGTGCTCGTCACGGCCGTTCGCGACAACCGGATCGCGATGCTCGACGTCGCGCCCGTGATCGAGGCGCACAACCGCTTCGCGCGCCTGCTCGCCGCGTGAGCACGCTTCCGTCCCGCGCCGCGGCGCGCGCGATCTGGCTCGGCTTCGTGTCGGGGGCGGCCGACGCGGCGGGTTGGATGGGAACCGGCGTGTTCCCGGCGCACATGACCGGAAACACCGCGCTGATCGGTGTCGCGATCGCCGAGCACCATCCCGTCCTCGCGCTCACGCGCGCGGCGATCATCCTCTGCTTCTTCGCGGGGCTTCTGCTTGCGCCGATGCTGGAGCCGTGGACGCGCTTCGGACGGTCGGCCGTGGTTTGGGGCGCGTCGGCGTTCGCGCTCGCGGCGGCCTTCGCGCCGAAGCATCCGTGGGACATCCTGCTGCTCGCCGTCGCGCTCGCGATGCAGAACGCGGCGCTGCACCGGTTCGCCGGCCAAAGCATCAACACGAGCTTCCTGACCGGCAACCTGCAGTCGCTCGGCGCCACCGTCGCGCGTCGCGCGCTCGGCCGGAGCCGACCGGAGGATGCGGCGGGCGAGGCGGTGACGCTCCGGGTCGTACCGTCGGTCTGGGGGGCCTATGTCGCGGGGGCGGCGACCGGCGCCGTGCTAGCGCTCCATCTCAGGCACCCGCTGCTGCCGGTGTCGCTCGCGATCCCGATGGTGCTGATCTTCCTCGGGCGTCGGGGCGCACACGACGGCTGACCGACGAACGCCGGCCGCCCGAAGCCGCGCATCCGCAGCCCTTCGCGGCCGACGCCGTGCAGCGCGATCCGACGCGAGGTCGCGATCGCGTCGGCGTCCGGCGCGGAGCCGAGGAGCCGAGGAGCCGAGGAGCCGGGATCTCGTCGCGCGCCGCTACGAAGAGCGACGACATGCCCCGTGTTTCCCGCATGATCCGATCTCCGTCGCGCGGACGCCCCCGGCGATGCGGCGCGCCTGCGACGATGCGGGCGCCGGACGGGTTCCGTCCAGGCCCTAGCGGGGCAGATCGGGGAACAGGGTCGGGACCATCGATGCCGCAAAGTCCTTGAACACCCGGACCGGCCGCGAGACGTGCCGGCCGCCGGCGTGGACGAGCGACAGGTCGTAGACCGGGAGGTGCCAGTCCGGCATGACCTCGACGAGCCTTCCGTCGCGCATGAGCTCGGGCGACACGACGGGCGGCAGGTCGCCGATGCCGCCATCGTTGATGAGGGCCGTGGTGAGGCCGGCGAAATCGTTGATCGAGAAGTGCGGCACGAAGCGCAGCGTTTCCTGCGCCCCGGTCCGGTCGGTCAGCGTCCAGCGCGCCTCGTTGCGGCCGTGCGAAAAGGCGAGCAGCGGGTGCGACAGGAGGTCCTGCGGGCGCGTCGGCGGCTCCCGCCGGCGGAGATAGTCCGGCGCCGCCACGAGGAGGTGGCGGTAGGTGAGGATGCGACGGGCGATGAGCCCGGAATCCTTGAGCGGCCCGACGCGGAACGCGACATCGATCCCGTCGGCGACATGGTCGACCATGCGGTCGGTGATCCGGACCTGCACCCGGACGTCCGGATAGGCGCCCTGGAACGCGCCGACGAGCGGCGCGAGCAGGCTGTCGGACAGGCTCGGCGGCGACGACAGGCGCAGCAGCCCCGACACCGCCGCGAGCCGGTTCGAGACCGTGTCGTGCACCGCTTCGTTGATCTCGGCGGTGCGCTTCGCGTGTTCGAGGACCTCGGCGCCGACGGCGGTGAGGCGGAGGCTCCGCGTCGAACGGTCGAGCAGGCGGATGCCGAGCGCCGCCTCGAGCTCGGCGATCCGGCGGCTCACGGTCGAGACCGGCATGCGGAGGCGGCGGCCGGCCTCGGAGAAGCTGTTCGCCTCGATCACGCGCGCGAACAGGACAAGGGCGTTCAGGTCCGCCACGAAAGGCCCCGACCGGGAAAGAACATCGGCCAATGAGCTCCCTGCCGGCGGGCGCGCGCTCCGATCCGGGCGGCCGTAGCCCGGGACCCGGTGGACACGGAATGATTGCAGCTTGCCTCGGGCGGTTCAAGGCAGCGGTCGATCGGGCGGCCCGCGATCGCGCACCCGATCTTTCCAGAAACGGGAAGGCCATTCCCGGTCTTCGCGGCTTCCGGCGATCGCGGACGCTTCGTACTTGTCGCGGCGAGGCGATCCCCGACCGAGGAAGGTGCGACCATGGCAGACGACGAGACCGCGATCACCGGCGTGCTGTCCCGCTACGAGGCGGCGCTGAACGCGTCCGACACCGACGCCGTGATGGCGCTCTACGCGCCGGACGGCGTGTTCATGGCGCAGCACTTCGCGTCCAGCATCGGCACCGACGCGATACGCACCGCCTACGACAACATCTTCGCCGCGATCACGCTCGCCGTGCGCTTCGACGTGCAGGAGGTCGTCGCGGCGTCGCCCGATTGGGCATTCGCGCGGACGAACTCGTCCGGCCGGACGACGCTGCACGCGAACGGCGCGACCAGTCCGGAAGCGAACCAGGAGCTCTTCGTGTTCCGGCGCATCGGCGGCGCGTGGAAGATCGCGCGCTACTGCTTCTCGACCACGAACCCGCCGCGCGGCTGACGCGGGCATGGCGGGCGATCCCGCGCACGCCGGACGGATCGACGTCGCGGCCCGGACGATGATGGCGGTGCTGTTCCTGGCGTCGGGCGCCGGCAAGCTCGCGCGACGGGCGGCGACGGAGGCCTACATGCGCGAATTCGGCGTGCCGGTCGTGCTGCGCCGGCCGGCCGCGGCGCTCGAGCTCGGCGGCGGCGTCCTGCTGATCCTCGGCGCCGCGACCCGGCCGCTCGCGCGCATGCTCGCCTTCTGGTGCGTGCTCACCGCCGCGATCTTCCATCGGCGGCGGCAGGATCCCGTGCAGCAGGTGATGTTCCTGAAGAACCTGACGATGGCGGGCGGTTTCCTGATCCTGTCGGTCGCCGGCGCGACCAACGCGAGCCTCGACGGCGTGTTCGCGCGACGACGGGCGCAGGCCGTCCCGCTCGCACGCGTATCGCGATGAAGGCCGCGGTCATGCGCGCGCCCGGTGGCCCCGAGGTGCTGCGGATCGAGACTTGGCCGGTCCGGCCGCCGGCCGTCGGGGAGGTACTGATCCGGGTGAAGGCCTTCGGCATCAATCGCTCCGAACTGTTCACCCGGCAGGGACTGTCGCCCGGCGTCGCCTTGCCGCGGGTGCTCGGGATCGAGGCGGCCGGCCCGGTCGAGGACGCGCCCGGCGGGGAGTTCGCGCGCGGCACGAGCGTCGCGACCGCGATGGGCGGGATGGGACGCGACTTCGACGGCGGCTACGCGGAGTTCGTCACGGTGCCTGCGACGCAGGTGCAGCCGGTGGCGGCCGCGCTGCCATGGGACGTGCTCGGCGCGGTCCCGGAAATGCTGCAGACGGCGTGGGGATCGCTCTTCACGGCGCTCGACCTCCGGCGCGGCGAACGGCTGCTGATCCGCGGCGGCACGACGTCAGTCGGCCTCGCCGCGGCGGCGATCGCGAAGCGGCACGGCGCGGTCGTCCTGTCGACCACGCGGAGCGCCGCCCGGCGCGACCTCGTGCGGGCGAGCGGCGCCGATCACGTGCTGATCGACGACGGCGCGCTCCGGTCCGCCGTCCGCGCGCACGTCCCGGACGGCGCGGATAAGGTGCTCGAACTGGTCGGCGCGACGACGCTCCGGGACAGTCTCGCCTGCGCAAAGCCGGGCGGCGTCGTCTGCATGACGGGCATCGTCGGGAACAGCTGGTCGTTCGACCGCTTCAGCCCGATGGAGGCGATCCCGAGCACGGTCCGGCTGACGGTCTATGACGGCGGCGTCGCGGACTTCATGCGGATGCCGCTCGACGCGCTCGCGCGCGACATCCGGGACGGCGCGCTGCACGTCCCGCTCGGACGGAGGTTCCGTCTCGACGAGATCGCCGAGCGCACCGCTGCGTCGAGGAAAACCGGGGCGGCGGTAAGGTCGTGGTCCTGACTTGATCCCGCGCCGCGCGGCACCGCGGCG
>CAXUBA010000200.1:0-4959 GCA_964249205.1 uncultured Acetobacteraceae bacterium
CGTCGAAAGCGCCGCGAGGCGCGCGGGTTCGGGTTCGAAGACCGGCACGGCGGCACGGAGCGCGGGCGGCGCGCGCAGCAGCGTCGCGCCGCCGCCGCCGTGCCGGGCGACCGCGGTGCGGATCGACGCGGCGCCGCCGTCTTCCGGACCCGGCGCGACCGCGCACCAGAGAAGGCCGCCGCCCCAGTCGAGGAAATACTCGAAGGACAGCATGCGCCCGATCGCGTCGACGATCGCCGGGGCGCGCGACGCCACGACGGACAACCGCCAGATCGTGAGATGCGGCAGGGCGAGGAAGGGGTCGGCGTCCGCGACCGAGCGCCAGAGCGAACGCGAGGCGTCCCCGTCGAGGAGGTGCGTGTCGCCGCACGGCTCCGCCAGCGCGCGCAGCCGGTCGACCCGCCATGCGACGGATGGACCGTGCCCCTCGACCCGGATCGCGGACGCGGAACCGCGGCCGCCGAAACGCAATCCGAGGCGGCCTGCGACGCCGGCCGGGAGGTGGCAGGCCGCCGAGACCTCGTGCGGCGAGCCGAGCGCGTCGGCGAGGAAGCCGACGGCGGGCGCGTCGGCGAGCCCCGTCACCAGCAGCGTCCGTTCGGTCTCGGGACGCGGCAGGACGCGCACCGTCACCTCGGTGAGCACCGCGAGCGTGCCGAACGCGCCGCAGACGAGCTTCGACAGATCGTAGCCGGTCACGTTCTTCACGACCTTGCCGCCCGCCTTGAAGCGCTCGCCGCGACCGTTCACCGCTTCGAAGCCGAGAAGATGGTCGCGCGCCGCCCCCGCGGTGACGCGGCGCGGGCCGCCGGCGTTGACCGACAGGGCGCCGGCGATCGTCGGCACGCGATCCTCGGTTCCGAACAGGCGCCGGTGGTCGGGCGGCTCGAAGGCGAGGATCTGTCGGTGCGCTGCGAGCGACCGCTCGATGTCGGCGAGCGGGGTCGCGGCACGCGCGGTCAGCACGAGTTCGGGCGCGTCGTGATCGAGGATGCCAGCAAGGCGTTCGAGGCGGAGCAGATGCGGCGTCTGGGCCGGTCGGCCGACCGACGCCTTCGAAAATCCGCTTCCGATCGCGAGACCTTCCCGCCTTCCGCAGGCGTCCTCGATGACGGCGGCGGCCTCGTCGGCATCGGCGGGCGTGAACTCGGCCACCCCGGTCAGAACCGGGGTAGGTCGGGGAACCGGACCTGCCCCGCGTGCACGTGGACGCGTCCGAGTTCGGCGCAGCGGCAGAGTTCGGGGAACACCTTGCCCGGATTGAGCAGCGCCTTCGGGTCGAACGCGCATTTCAGCCGCTGCTGCTGCGCGAGGTCGATCGGGGTGAACATCGATCCCATGAGGTCGCGCTTCTCGACGCCGACGCCGTGCTCGCCGGTCAGCACGCCGCCCACCTCGACGCAGAGCCGGAGGATGTCGTTGCCGAACTCGATCGCGCGGTCGAGTTCGCCCGGCTTGTTGGCGTCGTAGAGGATGAGGGGATGGAGATTGCCGTCGCCGGCGTGGAACACGTTGGCGACTCCGAGGCCCCAATGCTCGGACAGCGCGCGGATCGCGGTCAGAACGCGCGGCAGGGTGCGGCGCGGGATCGAGCCGTCGACGCAGTAATAGTCGGGCGAGATCCGGCCGACGGCGCCGAACGCCGCCTTGCGGCCGGCCCAGAACAGTTCGCGCTCGCTCTCGTCGGCGCTGACCCGGACGGTGACCGCGCGGTTGGCGGCGGCGATCTCACCCATGCGCCCGACGAGATGGTCGACCTCGGCCCCGCAGCCGTCCAGTTCGGCGATCAGCAGCGCCTCCACGTCGAGCGGATAGCCGGCATGGACGAAGGCTTCGGCGGCTTCGATCGCCGGACGGTCCATGATCTCCATGCCGGCGGGCACGATGCCGGCGCCGATCACGTCGACGACGCACTGGCCGGCATCCTCCACGGTCCCGAAACCGATCAGCAGCGCGCGCGCGATCGGCGGCTTCCGCTTCAGCCGCACCGTGACCTCGGTGACGACGCCGAGCAGACCTTCGGAACCGGTCATGACGCCGAGAAGATCGTAGGTGCCGCCGTCGAGATGCCGCCCGCCGAGGCGGAGCACGGTGCCGTCCATCAGCACGATCTCGAGGCCGAGCAGGTTGTTGGTGGTGAGGCCGTACTTCAGGCAGTGCACACCGCCCGAATTCTCGGCGACGTTGCCGCCGATCGTGCACGCGATCTGGCTCGACGGATCGGGCGCGTAATAGAACCCGTGCGCCTCGACGGCATGGGTGACGCCGAGATTGGTGACGCCGGGCTGCACGACAGCGCACCGGTTGGCGAGGTCGACGTCGAGGATGCGCTTGAACTTTCCCAAGCCAAGCAGCACGGCGTCGCCGAGCGGCAACGCGCCGCCGGACAGCGACGTGCCGGCGCCGCGCGGCACAACCCGGATCCCCTCCTCATGGCAGTAGCCGAGGATCTGCGAGACCTGCGCGGTGCAAGACGGCAGGATCGCGATCATCGGCTTCTGCGCGTAGGCCGTCAGCCCGTCGCTCTCGTAGGCGGCAAGCTCGCGATCCGCGGTGATGACGCCTTCGCCCGGGACGATCTCGCGGAGGCGGGCGGCGATCTCGTCGCGCCGGTCGAGCACGCTGCGATCCGGCTCCGGCATGGCAAGCATCTTCGGCGTTCCTTCCCCTTCCCCCTGAGCGGGATCGTTCGGAGATGGGGCTCAGTGCGGCACCATCCAGTGGAAGACGAACTGCTGCAGCACGGCGATGATGCCGAGCAGGGTGGTCAGGATGACCGAATGCTTGAAGGTCTTCGAGAAGACGAGGCCTTCCTGACCCTTGAGCGGCGTGACCGACACGCCGGTCGAGATGTTCTGCGGCGAGATCATCTTGCCGAGCACGCCGCCCGACGAGCCGGTCGCGGCGAACAGAGTCGGGTCCAGCCCGAGCTGGTGGGCGGCGACCACCTGGAGGTTGCCGAACAGCGCGTTGCCGGAGGTGTCGCTGCCCGACAGCGCCACCGCGATCCAGCCGAGGAAGGCCGAGGCGAACGCGAAGAACAGGCCGAGATGCGAGGCGGCGTCGCCGAGCGTGTAGGTCATGCCGGAGAAGTTCATCAGGAAGGCGAGGCCCATGATGACGGAGACCGTCATCACCGCGAGGCGGACCTGCCGCCAGGTGACCACGACGGAGGCGACGAAGCGGGCGGGCGACACGCGAAACAGGAGGGCGGTCAGCATGGCGGCGAACAGGATCGCGGTGCCGGTCGCGAGCGGCTCGAAGGTCCAGACCGCCGCGTAGGGCTTGCCGTAGAGGGTGATGAAGACGGCGTTGTCGAGGCCCGGCCAGTGGATCTTCTGCCGGCCGATCGCGGCGAGGCCGAGCTGGGTCCAGACGATCACGACGGCGCTGACGACGATCCACGGAATCCAGCCCTGCCACGGCGACACGCGCGGCGCGGCGGCGGCGCCGAGCGAGACGGGGGCGGGATGGAGGTCCGTCTTGGCCGCGAACTGCGGATCGGGCGTCGGGCGCCAGACGCGGAGGAAGAGCACGGTCAGGACGAGCGAGCCGAGGGAGGCGAAGACGTCGGTGAGCCGGTAGTCGAAGAAGTTCGACACGCCGAACTGGATGAGCGCGAAGGAGCCGCCGGCGGTAAGCAGCAGCGGCCAGAGCGCCGCGATCGAACGGCGGCCGCCGTAGACACCGATGACGTAGAACGGCAGCAGGAAGGCGAGGAACGGGAGCTGACGCCCGACCATCGCGCCGAGCTGCTCGGCGGGCAGGTGGGTGATCGCGCCGAGTACGGTGACCGGGATGCCGAGCGCGCCGTAGGCGACCGGCGCGGTGTCGAAGATCAGAGAATAGGTCAGCGCCTCGAGCGGTTCCCAACCGACCAGAATCAGCAGCGAGGACGAGATCGCGATCGTCGAGCCGAAGCCCGCGATGCCTTCGAGCAGGGCGCCGAAGCAGAAGCCGACGACGATCAGCACGATCCGGCGGTCAGGGGGCAGGTTGTCGAGGATCCACTGCCGGAACGCGTCGAAGCGTCCGCTCTCGACCGCGATGTTGTAGAGCAGCAGCGCGTTGACCGCGATCCACATGACCGGCCAGAGCGCGAAGACCATGCCGTTCACGGTGCTGTCGACCGCGAGGAAGACGGGCATGTGCCAGAACAGGACCGCGATCACCAGACCGACCACGAGCCCGCCGAGCGAGGCCTGCCAGGCCGGCCGACGGAGCACGCCGAGCATGACGAGAACCGTCGCGATCGGTAGCGCCGCCACGACGAAGGAAAGCAGCAGGCTGCCTCCGAGCGGCGTCAGATTCTGATGGAACAAGGTTTTCCCCCGGGAACGATTTCGTTCTCGTTATCGCGGCATGTAAGCAGCGGCCCGCCGGAAATGAAAGGCCGCCGCCGGCAGGGCGAGCGTCGTCGCCGCGAGCGACCAGCGGAGCGACCCGGGGCCGGCGAGGGGTCGGAGCGCGTCGCTGAGGATGCCGGTCAGGATCGGGCCGAACACCGTTGCGGCGGCGTTGAGCACGAAGAGCAGCACCGAGAAGGCGAGCGCGCGGTCGGCTTCGGGCGCGAGCGCGCGGATCGCGGCGGCGGACGGCCCGGCATGGGCGGCGCCGAGCAGCGCCGGCAGGACGAAGAGCCACCACGGGAGCGGCACGCCGGGCGCGAGATAGAAGGCGAGCAGCGACGGGAATGCCGCGAGACAGCTCATCGCGGCGAAGAGCGGCCGTCCGGCCTCGCCCCACCGGCGCACCAGACGATCCGCGGCGGCGCCCGCGAGAACGGCGCCGACGCCGCCCAAGACGCCGCTCGACAGGCCCAGGAAGACGCCGCTCGCGCCCGGACCCATCGCGTGGTCGCGGGCGAGAAAGGAGGGGAGCCAGCTGAGCGCCGCGAACACGGCCACCGAGGCGAGACTGCCGCCGGCGACGAGATGGACGAAGGCGCGGTCGGCGGCG
>CAXUBA010000201.1:0-2083 GCA_964249205.1 uncultured Acetobacteraceae bacterium
CATCGCGGGCGCGGGCTGCGGCGCGCAGGCCGAGGGCGAGGCGCTGCTCGCGCGCGCGCCGTTCGTCGATCTCGTGGTGGGGCCGCAGACCTATCACCGGCTGCCGGAACTGGTGGCGCGCGCGAGCCGCGAGGTCGGCGCGGTGATCGACACCGATTTCCCGGTCGAGGCGAAGTTTGACTTCCTGCCGGAGCTGAGCGCGCGCGCGGTGGGGCCGACCGCGTTCCTCACCGTGCAGGAAGGCTGCGACAAGTTCTGCTCGTTCTGCGTGGTGCCCTACACGCGCGGCACCGAGGCGAGCCGGCCGGTCGCCGCGGTGCTCGCCGAGGCGCGTCGACTGGTGGCGGCCGGCGCCCGCGAGATCACGCTGCTCGGGCAGAACGTCAACGCGTATCACGGCGCGGAGGCGGACGGGCGGACGGCGACGCTCGCGTCGCTCGCCGAGCGGCTCGCGTCGATCCCCGGCCTCGCGCGGATCCGCTACACGACGTCGCATCCGCGCGACATGGGCGACGACCTGATCCGGGCGCACCGCGACCTGCCGGCGCTGATGCCGTTCCTGCACCTGCCGGTGCAGTCGGGCTCGGATCGCGTGCTCCGGCTGATGAACCGCGGCCACGACCGCGACCTGTTCCGGCGTCTGGTGGACCGGATCCGGGACGCGCGGCCGGACATCGCGCTCTCGTCCGACTTCATCGTCGGCCATCCGGGCGAAACGGACGCGGACCACGCGGCGACGATGTCGCTGGTGCGCGAAGTCGGCTTCGCGTCGGCGTTCTCGTTCAAGTATTCCCCGCGTCCGGGGACCCCGGCGGCGTCGCTGCCCGCGGCCGTGCCGGAACCCGTGAAGGACGCGCGGCTGCAGGAACTGCAGGCGGTGCTCCGTCAGCAGCAGCATTCGTTCAACGCGGACCTGGTGGGACGCGTGGTGCCGGTGCTGTTCACCGGGCCAGGCCGGCACCCGGGACAGGTCAGCGGGCGCTCGCCCTACCTGCAGCCGGTGCACGGCCTCGGCGACCCGGCGCGGCTCGCCGGGCGGATCGTCCCGGTTCGGATCGTCGCCGCGTCCGCCAACTCGATCGCGTTTCACTCGTCGGAGGAGATGGAGCCCGCTTGACCGTAATCGCACGAGGCGCGCCCGCCGCGCCGTCACGCCCCGCGGCACCGCCGCCGACGCTGCACGAGATCGCCGCCGCGTCGCGGTCGGTCACGATGGAATTCCGGGACAACGCCCTGCTGCCGCTGCTGCTCGGCGAGCACGACCGCAACCTGTCGCGGATCGAGCAGGGGCTGGGGGTGCGGCTCGCCTGCCGCGGCAACCGGATCGCGATCTCCGGGCCGCGCGACGCGGCCGAAGGGGCGGAGCGGGTCCTGTCGAGCCTCTACCGGCGGATCGAGGCGGGCCAGCTGCTCGATGGCGGCGCGGGGGACGCGGCGATCCGGATGCTCGGCCAGCCCGCCTCGCCCGGCATCGGCGCGGGCGCGTCCGGCGAGGACGGCGACCCGCGGCTGCCGTTCGCGGACCTGCCGGCGATCCGCACGCGTCGCGGCGCAGTCGGGCCGCGTTCGGCGGGTCAGGCCGCCTACATCGACCTCCTCGCGCGGCACGAGATGGTGTTCGCGCTCGGGCCGGCCGGCACCGGCAAGACCTATCTCGCGGTGGCGCAGGCGGTCGCGATGCTCACGGCCGGACGGGTCGAGCGGATCGTGCTGTCGCGGCCGGCGGTCGAGGCGGGCGAGCGGCTCGGCTTCCTGCCCGGCGACATGAAGGAGAAGGTCGACCCCTATCTCCGCCCGCTCTACGACGCGCTCGGCGACATGCTGCCGGGCGACCAGATGATCCGGCGCCTCGGCACGGGCGAGATCGAGGTGGCGCCGCTCGCCTTCATGCGCGGCCGCACGCTGCGGCACGCCTTCGTCATCCTCGACGAGGCGCAGAACACGACGGCGGCGCAGATGAAGATGTTCCTGACTCGGATGGGTGAAGGGACGCGGATGGTGGTCAACGGCGACCTCAGCCAGGTGGACCTGCCGCCCGGCACGCGGTCCGGGCTCGCGGACGCGATCGACACGCTGGAAGGCG
>CAXUBA010000201.1:2093-4891 GCA_964249205.1 uncultured Acetobacteraceae bacterium
CGTGTCCGGCATCGCGGTGGCCCGGTTCGATGCCGCGGACGTGGTGCGCCATCCGCTGGTGGCGCGGATCGTGACGGCCTATGACCAACGTGCGGAAGCGGGTCGGGAGGCGAGACGCCGCCCGGAGGGACATGGAACCCCGAAGTAGCGGTCCGGGCCAGCGGCCTGGAACAGGATCGAGCGCCGCGGCCGCGGCGGGACGGGCGGGAGATGATCCCGTCGTCACGGTGGTCGACCGGCGTTGGCGGCGCCTCGTGCCGGATGCCGAGCGGATCGCGCGACGGGCGGCGCGCGCGGCGAGCGACCGGGCGGGAGCGGCGTCGGCGGACACGATCGTGCTCGACGGCGACCGCGCGGTGCGCCGGCTGAACGCGCGCTACCGGGGCCGGAACAAGCCGACCAACGTGCTGACCTTCGAGCCGCCGCCGGGGATCCGCGGCGGCGACATCGTGCTCGCGCTCGGCGTCGTCCGTCGGGAGGCGCTGGGGGCAAACAAGCGGCCGGCGCACCATCTCGCGCATCTCGTGGTGCATGCGGTGCTGCATCTCGGCGGTCACGACCACGCGGGCGCCGGCGAGGCGCGGCGGATGGAGGCCGCGGAAGCGCGGATCCTCGCGCGCCTCGGCGTGCCGAACCCGTGGAAGCCGCGGGCGCTTCCGGGCGGCATCCGGTGAGCGCGCACGACGGGAGCGTCGCCGCGGGGGCGGCGCCGGAATACCCGTCCGAGGAGGCGCCGAAACCCGCGGGCGGGCTGCTCGGACGCGTGCAGTCGATCTTCCGCGGGCGGCGGCGCGACCACACGCTCCGGCGCTCGATCGAGGAGCTGATCGGCGAAGACGGCGACGAAAGCCCGAAGGCGGCGCACGACGAGCGCGGCGAAACGCTGCCGGAGCTCGACCGGCAGGAGCGGCTGCTGATCGGCAACGTGCTTCGGCTGCGCGGCACGTCGGTCGAGGACGTGATGATCCCGCGTGCCGACATCGTGGCGATCCCGGCGGGCGCGACGCTCGCCGAAACGCTCGCCTTCATGCGCGAGGAAGGCCATTCGCGGTTTCCGGTGTTCCGCGAACATCTCGACGAGATCGTAGGCACCGTCCACATCAAGGACGTGCTCGGCTACGCCGGCGCGCACGACGCGTTCTCGCTCGAGCGGATGGTCCGCGCGCCGCTCCTGGTGGCGCCGCAGGTACCGGTGCTGGACCTGATCCTGCAGATGCGGAACGACCGGACGCATCTCGCGCTCGTGGTCGACGAATACGGCGGGATCGACGGGCTGGTGACGTTCGAGGATCTCGTCGAGACGATTGTTGGCGACATCGCCGACGAGCACGACGAGCCGGAAGGGCCGCTGCTGGTGGCGCGCGCGGACGGGACGATCGACATCGACGCGCGCCTGCCGGTGGACTCGTTCGAGGAGGAGCACGGGCCGGTGCTGACGGCCGAGGAGCGCGCGAGCGACATCGAAACGGTGGGCGGCCTCGTGTTCCGGCTGGCCGGGCGGGTGCCGGCGCGCGGCGAGGTGATCGGGCATCCGTCGGGGTTCGAGTTCCGGGTGCTGGAAAGCGATCCGCTGCATATCCGGCGTTTGCGGGCGACCGCGCCGCGGGGGCTTGGCGCGGACGAGAAGGAGCTTGCCGGGCAGCCTTGAGGCTCCGCCTCAAACTCCGCTGGGCGCCGTGCGCCCAGCCCCCCATGAATGGGTCCGGGGCAACGTCCCTGCGTTTGATCGATTGCGCACGTCTGCGCTGGGATCGGGAGGATAGGCATGAACAAGCTCGGGCTGCACGCCTTCGTCTGGACGGCGGACTGGACGCCGGACGCCGCCCGTCGCGCGATCGACGAGACCGCGGCGCTCGGCTTCGACCTGATCGAGGCGTCGACGATGGATTTCGCGTCGGTCGACGTCGACGCGACGCGGCGCGCGCTGGAGGCCGCCGGCCTCGGGGTCACGATGTCGTTCGGCCTGCCGGCGGAGATGGACATCTCGTCGGGCGACGCGGAGCGGACGGCGCGCGGCAAGCGGCACCTGCTCGACGCGGTGGCGATCGGCCGCGACATGGGGGCGACGCATATCTGCGGCATCCTCTACTCGGCGTTCGGCAAATATGCCGTGCCGGCGACCGCCGACGGGATCGCGCGCTCGGCGGACACGATCCGGGCGGTCGCGGAAGCGGCGCTGCCGTCCGGGATCACGCTCGGGATGGAGGTCGTGAACCGCTACGAGACCAACATGCTGAACACGGCGCGACAGGGCGTCGCGTTCTGCCGGCAGGTCGGGATGCCGAACGTGAAGGTGCATCTCGACTGCTACCACATGAACATCGAGGAGGCCGACGTCGCCGCCGCGATCCGCGAAACCGGCGACCTGCTCGGCTACTTTCACACCGGCGACAGCCACCGCGGCTATCTCGGTTCGGGATCGATCGATCTTGGCCGGGTGTTCCGGGCGCTGGCGCAGGCGGGATACGAGGGGCCGATCACGTTCGAAAGCTTCTCGTCGGCGGTGGTCGGGCAGCCGCTCGAGGGCATTCTCGGGATCTGGCGCAATCTCTGGGACGACAGCCGCGACCTCGCCAGTCACGCGAAGCTGTTCACGGACGCCCACCTGATCGCGGCGCGCGAGGCGCTGCGGCACGCGCCGGGGGCGTAAAGGTGCTGCCGCCGGCGCTCCGGGCGCGGCTCGACACGTTGATGGCGCGCGGCGGGCGGCGGATCGTCGGGCTCGCGGGGGCGCCCGGCAGCGGGAAGTCCACGCTGGCGGCGGCGGTCGCGTCGGCGTTCGGGGCGCGCGCGGTCGT
>CAXUBA010000202.1:0-4854 GCA_964249205.1 uncultured Acetobacteraceae bacterium
CCGGCGTCGGGATGGACGTGCGGCGCGCCGTCGGACGCGGGATGGAGGCGGTTGGCAGGTCGCGACGAGGCGGCGCCGGCCGGGACGGCGGTGAGGAGAAGGGTGGCCGCGACGGCCGCCGCGGCTGCGGCGCCCGTGCGGGCGCTCAGGCCGCCCGGACGAGGAGCGAACGCCCCGTCATCGCGTCGGGCTGGGGGACACCCATCAGGTCGAGTAGCGTCGGCGCGAGGTCGGCGAGCCGCCCGTCCCGGAGCGACGCGCCCTCGATCGGCGCGGCGAGCAGCACGGGAACACGGTTCAGCGTGTGCGCCGTGTGGGGTCCGCCGGTGTCCGGGTCTCGCATCAGCTCGCAGTTGCCGTGGTCCGCGGTCACCAGCAGCGCGCCGCCCGCCGCCGCGACGGCGTCGGCGATCCGGCCGAGCCCGCTGTCCACCGCTTCGCAGGCGCGGATCGCGGCGTCCAAGACGCCGGTGTGTCCGACCATGTCGGGATTGGCGAAGTTGAGCACCACGAGGTCGTAGGTGCCCGTCGCGATCGCCGCGACCGCGCGGTCGGTGAGCTCGGGCGCCGACATCTCGGGCTGGAGGTCGTAGGTCGCGACCTTGGGCGACGGGACCATGATGCGGTCCTCGCCGTCGAGCGGCACCTCGACGCCGCCGTTCAGGAAGTAGGTGACGTGCGGGTATTTCTCGGTTTCCGCCATCCTGAGCTGGCGAAGACCGTAGCCGGCGACGGTTTCCCCGAGCAGCTCGCGCATCGACTGCGGCGCGAACAGCACTTCGGTGAGTGGCGCGAGCGCGTCGCTGTAGCGGGTGGAGGTGACGGCCGCGCAGAAGCGGATCTCGCGGCGGCGGGTGAAGCCTTCGAAGTCGGGCGCGAGCAGCGCGCTCAGGATCTCGCGCACGCGGTCGGCGCGGAAGTTGAAGCAGAGCAGCGCGTCGCCGTCGCGCATGCCCGCGTATTCGCCGATGACCGACGGCTCGACGAACTCGTCGGTGACCCCGGCGGCGCGCGCGGCGTCAAGGGCGGCGTCCACCGTCGCGAAACGCGGCGCCGCGGCGTCGACGAGGAGATCGATGGCACGCTCGACGCGCTCCCACCGCCGGTCGCGGTCCATCGCCCAGTAGCGGCCGCAGACGGTCGCGATCGGGACCGCCGGCGGCAGCGCCGCCGCGACGGTGGCGAGGAAGCCGCGCGCGCTGTCGGGCGGCGTGTCGCGCCCGTCGGTGAACGCGTGGATCGTCGCGGGCACGCCGAGGTCCCGGAGGATGCGGGCGAGACCGATCACGTGGTCGCCGTGCGCGTGGACGCCGCCGTCGGACACCAGGCCGAGCATGTGGCACGTGCCGCCGGTGTCGCGGAGGCGCTCGGCGAGCGACAGGAGGACCGGCGACGCGGCCAGCGTGCCGTCGGCGAGCGCGGCGTCGATCCGCGGCAGTTCCTGCATCACGACGCGGCCGGCGCCGATGTTGAGATGGCCGACCTCGGAGTTGCCCATCTGGCCATCCGGCAGGCCGACGTCGCGCCCGGACGTCGCGAGCAGCGCGCGCGGGCCGGCCGCCGAAAGCCGGTCGAAGTTCGGGGTGCGGGCGAGCGCGACGGCGTTGTCCGCCGTGTCCGACCGGGCGCCCCAGCCGTCCAGGATGACGAGCATCGCGGGTTTCGGCGGTCGAACGGCGGGGTCGGGCATCTCGGGTTCCTGGCAGGCTTCGCGGACGATCATGCCATGGGACGGTGCGGGGCGCTGCCCCGCACCCGGACGGGGACGGTGGTCCCCGTCACCCCGCGTCCGTCAGGAGGCGGGCTTCCGGTCGCCTTCCGGACCGGTGGTGCCGGTGCTCGCGGGCGGATCGCTCGCGGGGAACGTGTCTTCGAGCGCCTGTTCGCGATCCTCGTTGTTCTCGGTGTCGTCGTCGGGCTCTCCGTCGGGCTTGCTGTCGGACATGAACGTTCTCCTGGTCCGGGCGGTTAGCGCGGAGCGGGCGGCGCGGGTTCCGAGGGCGGACCTTTGCCTCCGCGCTTCGATCGCCCACATGATCGGCCGCAGCGACGGGAGAACGGGCATGAGCGAGCAGGGGCTGAAGCCGGGAACGGTCGATCTTTCGGACGCGGAATGGCGCGAGCGCCTCACGCCGGAACAGTATCGGGTGCTTCGCGGACATGGCACGGAGCGCGCGGGCACGAGCCCGCTCAACGGCGAGAAGCGCGACGGGATGTTCCTTTGTGCCGCCTGCGGCGAGACGTTGTTCTCGTCCGAAACGAAATACGAGAGCGGGAGCGGCTGGCCGTCGTTCACCGCGCCGATCGAGGGCGCGGTCGCGACGACCGAGGACCGCTCGCTCGGCATGCGCCGGACCGAGGTGCACTGCGCGCGCTGCGGCGGTCATCTCGGGCACGTCTTTCCGGACGGGCCGCGACCGACCGGGCTCCGGTTCTGCATGAACGGTGCGTCGCTGGCGTTCAAGCCGGAGGTTTGACGCTGAACGCCGCACCGCCGCGTCCGGGAACGCCTGCCGAGGAGCTCGCGGGCGAGGTCTCGGCGTTGATCGCCGGCGAGACCGACCGGATTGCGAACCTCGCCAACGCGGCGTCGCATCTCTACTGGAGCCTTGCCCACGTGAACTGGGCGGGTTTCTACCTGCTGCGCGACGGCGAACTCGTCCTCGGGCCGTTCCACGGCAAGCCGGCGTGCCTCCGGATCCGGATGGGGCATGGCGTCTGCGGCACGGCGGCCGCCGAACGGCGGACCGTGGTCGTGCCGGACGTCGAGGCGTTTCCGGGGCACATCGCGTGCGACGCGTCGTCGCGGTCGGAGATCGTGATCCCGATGGTGCGGGCGGACGGGACGCTTGAAGGCGTGCTCGATCTCGACAGCCCGGCGCCGGACCGGTTCTCGGACCGCGACCGCGCCGCCCTCGAGGACGTGGTCCGGGCGCTGATGGCATGACGGGCGGCGCGGGCGCCCGCGTTGGTTCCGTCATCGTCGTCGATCATCCGCTCGTCCGTCACAAGCTCGGCCTGCTTCGCGACCGCGATACGCCGACCGCGCAGTTCCGGCAGGTCACCCGCGAGATCAGCCTGCTGCTCGGCTACGAGGCGACGCGGGGACTGGTCCTGGAACCGGCCGTGGTCGAGACGCCGCTCGAGCGGGCGGCCGCGGAACGCCTGTCCGGCAAGAAGCTCTGCGTGGTCTCGATCCTTCGCGCGGGCGACGGGATCCTCGCCGGCATGCTCGACCTCGTCCCGTCGGCGCGCGTCGGCCTTGTTGGCCTTGCGCGCGACGAGGCGACGCATCGGCCGATTGAATACTACCGCAAGCTGCCGGCGGATCTCGCGTCGCGGTCGGTCATTGTGGTCGACCCGATGCTCGCGACCGGCCATTCGGCGGCGGCGGCGGTCCGGATCGTGCGCGAGGCCGGGGCGCGCGAGATCGCCTTCGTCTGCCTGATCGCGGCGCCGGAAGGGATTGCGGTTCTCCGGGATGCCGCGCCCGGCGTCCGGATCGTGACCGGCGCGATCGACCGCGGCCTCGACGCGCACGCCTACATCCGCCCGGGTCTCGGCGACGCCGGCGACCGTTTGTTCGGCACGCGGTAGTTCGCGGGCTCAGCGACCGAGGGTGACGGTCACCCAGCCCGGCGACGGCACGTGACGGACCGGGGCGTTCCTTGTATCGGTCTCGTAGCGGAAGCCGGCAAGCCCGAGCCCCACCACCGCGGCGGCGGCCAGCAGGCAGAGCCCGGCGCGACGGAGCGCGGAGAACCGCTCCCGGCGCGCGTAGCGCTCGGCTTCCTCGCCGAGACGTTCCGCCCAGCCGCGATCGAGATCGCGCACCAGCTCGGCAGGATCGGGCGGCGTCCGCGTCGGAAGGACCATCGGCCGGGTCTGCGGCCGCCGGCCCCGGCGGGTCAAGGGCGGCCGCTCCCGATCGTCTGGGAGAGGCGCCGGCGGACGAACAGACGCGATCCTCGCGCGTTCCCCCTGCCGCAACACGAGGAGCGACGCATGACCGACCATGTCTACCGGGTGATCGAGGTCGTGGGATCGTCCGAAACCAGCATCGAGGACGCGATCCAGGCTGCCGTCCGCAAGGCGTCGAACACGATCCGCCACATCCGCTGGTTCCAGGTCGTGGAAACCCGCGGCCAGATCGAGGAAGGGCGCGTGCACTACTACCAGGTGACGCTGAAGCTCGGCTTCTCGGTCGAGGACGAGAACGTCCACCTCCAGCCGTGAGATGCCGTTCTTAAGATGATGGACGCCCTTCCGGTCGCGCGGGCCGAGACGCCCGGCGGCCCGTCGGGCGATGGGATGGCGGCCGAGCTCCGGTCGCTCGCGCGTCTCGCCGGCCCGATCATCGTCGGCCAGCTCGCGGTGATCGGCGCCGCGGTGATCGACAACATGCTGGCCGGCCATCTCGGCGCCGTCGTGCTCGGCGCGGTCGCGGTGGGCAGCGGGCTCTGGGTGTTCGCGGTCATGCCGGTGATCGGGGTGATGATGGCGGTGTCGCCGATCGTCGCCGAGGGGGACGGTGCTGGGCGGCGGGGTGACGCCGTCGGCGTGTTCCGGACCGCGCTCGCGCTCGGCGTGCTGCTCGGTTCGCTGTCCGCGCTTTCGCTCGCGTTCGCCGGGCCTGCCGTGCTCGGGTTGATCGGCGTCGCGCCGTCCATCCGACCGGGTGCGGCGGCGTTCCTGCGCGCCGTCGCCTCGGGCCTGCCGGCGGTCGGCGCGTTCGGGGCGGCGCGCGGGCTATCGGAAGGACTGTCCCGGACCGCGCCCACGATGGCGATCCAGCTCGCGGGACTGCTGCTCCTCGCGCCGTCCGGCTACGCGCTGATGTACGGCGCGTGGGGC
>CAXUBA010000203.1:0-4828 GCA_964249205.1 uncultured Acetobacteraceae bacterium
GTGCTCGCGCCCGGCGTCGAGCGCGGCGCGGGTGCCGAGGCCGATCGCGACGACGCGGCTGAGGCCGGCGCCGGGCGCGAGCACGGTGACGACGCGCCAGCCCTCACCCTCGAACCCTTCAGCGGCAAGCGCGCGCGAAAGCATCCCGTTGCCCTCCTGGTCGAGCAGGCGATGCCGCGCGGACGGCTCCTCGCCGCCCATGACCGGCAGGACGAGCGCCCCCGCCGACGGGAGCACGGGCGCGGAGAAGGTGATCGGCAGCATCGGCGTGGTGTCTCCCAGCTCGCGGCCCGATGGCTCGGCCTCGATTCGGCGGACCGGGGTAGACGGGGCTTCTGCCCCGGGCAAGCCCGGGCGTCCGCGCCGGGTCGCGTCTGGCCATCGACCTCTCGGTTGTTTAAGCCCGAAGGATGGAAACCGACGACGACCGGCTTGCGGCGGACAAGAGGATGCTCGACGTGGCGGCCGAGCTCGCCCGACGCGCCGCCGCCGCGATCCTCACGGTGCGCGCCCGCGGGTTCGCCGTGGAAACGAAGAGCGACCAGTCTCCCGTGACCGAGGCGGATCAGCTGGCGGAGCGCGTGATCGTCGACGGTCTCCGCGCGGCGTTTCCGCTGATTCCGGTGGTCGCGGAAGAGGAGGTTTCGGCAGGCCTCGCGCCGGATCGGGCGGCGCCGGAGTTCTGGCTGGTCGATCCGCTCGACGGAACGCGGGAGTTCGCCGCCGGCACCGACGACTTCACCGTCAACGTCGGCCTCGTGCGCGACGGGCGCGCGGTGCTGGGCGTGGTGGCGGTCCCGGCCTACGGCGAGCTGTTCGGCGGCATCGTGGGCGCCCTCGCCTGGAAGCGGGATGCGGCCGGCGAGCGACCGATCGCGACCCGGACGGTGCCGGAGGGCGGCCTCACGGTGCTCGCGTCGCGGCACTACGCGAACGATCCGCGGCTCGCGGAATTCCTCGGCGGCCGGACCGTCGCGACCGTCAGCAATCAGGGCTCGGCGGTGAAGTTCCTCCGGGTGGCCGAAGGGGTCGCGGATCTCTACCCACGGTTCGGCCGCACGATGGAATGGGACACGGCGGCACCGCAGGCCGTGATCGAGGCGGCCGGCGGCTCGGTTCTCCGGCTCGACGACATGAGCGTGCTCCGATACGGCAAGCCTGGCTTCGAGAACCCGGCGTTCGTCTGCACCGGGCGGTGACGTCGGGCGGCGGCCCGGCGCGTGTCCTGCGGCCGGATGCGGCGGGCATTGGGTCGGCCGCTGCCCTGATCCGGGACGGACGCCTGGTCGCGTTCGGCACCGAGACGGTCTACGGCCTCGGCGCGCTCGCGACCCGCGACGACGCGGTGGCGGCGGTGTTTCGGGCCAAGGGCCGGCCGCCATCGAACCCGTTGATCTGCCACGTGAGCGACGCCGCTTCCGCCTGGAGGCTCGGTGTCGCGACACCGGATGCGCGTCGGCTCGCCGAGCGGTTCTGGCCGGGACCGCTCACCCTCGTGCTTCGGCGGGACGGCGCGAGCCCGGTGGTCGCTGCGGCGTCGGCCGGCGGTTCGACGGTCGCGCTGCGCGTGCCGGGAAGCGCGGCGGCACGCCTGCTTCTGGAGGCCGTCGGGGCGCCGGTGGTGGCGCCGTCCGCGAACCGGTCCGGCCGCATCAGCCCGACCGACGCCGCTGCGGTGATCGACGAACTTGGCGACCGGATCGCGGCCGTGCTCGACACCGGACCCTGCCCGGTGGGATTGGAAAGCACGGTGGTCGACTGTTCCGAGGAAGCGGGGGCGCCCGCGCTGCTGCGCCCGGGATTTCTGTCGGCGCACCTCCTCGCGGATGCGCTCGGACGCGAGCTCGCGTCCGCCGGTTTCGCCGGCGCGCTGCGCTCGCCGGGGTTGCTCGCCTCGCACTACGCGCCCGACCGTCCGCTCCGGCTCGACGCGACGGCCGCGGCCGCGGACGAGGCATTGCTCGCGTTCGGACCCGACGTCCCGGACGGCGCGGCCGTGACGGTGAACCTCAGCGCCCGCGGCGATCTCGCGGAGGCGGCGCACCGTCTGTTCGCGTCGCTTCGCGCGCTCGACCGCGAAGCCGCGAGGCTGGGGCTCTCGCGCATCGCCGTCAGTCCGATTCCCGAGGGCGGACCCGGCGACGCGATCCGCGACCGGCTGCGGCGCGCCGCCTCGCCGCGGCCGGCCCAGGAGCCCGATCGGCCGCGCTTCGGCCCGGGGAAAGGGCCGGTCGCGGCATGATTGTGGTAGATCAGCTCCGGCTCGATCCGAGCCGGCTGGTCCGAAACGAGGCCGTTCCCGTCGATGATCGACCCCAAGGAGCTGAAGACCCTGTCCGACATCCTGGCCCTCGTGCTCGAGGAACAGCCGGGACAGTCTGCAAGCGCGCTCGAAGCGCTCCGGGTCCGGGCGCGCCGAAGCGGGATCACCGGCGGCGCGCTCAAGAACCTGTTCGTGTCGATCGCGAACGACCCGCCGCCGCCGTCGCGGTCGGGGGCGCGCGCGACGGCGGCTCGTCCGGATGGCACCGGTCCGACGACGCGTGCACGCGGCGGCAAGGCGGCGATCGCCGAGATCCAGGCGGCGCATGTCCGGATCGCGCAGCTCGCGGCCGACGTGCGGTCGCTCGACCTCCAGCTACGCTCGGCACAGGCCGCGAACGAGAGTTTGCGGGCTGAGCTCGAGGCGACGCGCCAGGCGCGGGCCGACGCGCAGAGCTCGCTGCATCGCTTCGAGCATGTCAGGAGCGGGCAGCGGATGCGGGCGGCCCTGCTCGGGGGGATGGCCGGAGGCGCGATCGTGCTCGGTGCGACCGTGGTTCTGGGAGCGCTCGGGCTCACCTTCTGAGCTCACGGGCGCCGCTGCGCCCATTCCCGCGCGGCGAGATCTCCCCCTGACGGGAGCCGCGGACGAGCGGTCCCGCACGAAGCCGCCGCATCGGTCCTCGGGTCAGATCGTGCGCCAGGTGCCGCTGGTGGCGGACGCCGCGATCGCGTCGAGCACGCGCATGTTGGCCACCGCGTCCGCGATCGGGAACTCGAAGGGACCGTCTTCGATCACGGCGCGGCTGAAGTCCTCGGCCTCGAGCGCATACTGGTCGGCCGGTTCGAAGGTTTCGGTGCGGGCGCCGGCGCCGGAAAGGTCGGACCCGTCGTCGACCAGGATCCGGACGGGCTGATCGGTTGGCGTGTTGAACGGGATCGGGATCTCGACACGCGCCCGCCGGCCGACCACGACGACGCGCTGGGTCGGGGCGGCGCCGGTCGAACAGGTGAAGGTGAGCGGGACGTCGCCGAACGCGACGAGGGCGCTGGTGACGCGGTCGGTACCGAAGGCGGGATCGCGGTCGATCAGGGCGGCGACCTTCGTCGGTTCGCGGCCGAGCAGGAAGCGCGCGCTCGCGACCGCGTAGCAACCGATGTCGAGCAGCCCGCCGCCGCCGATCGCCGCCTGGTTCCGGATGTCGTCCGGGTCGTCGAGCGCGTAGGAGAAGAAGGTCTGGATCGCGCGGATCTCGCCGATCGTGCCGTCGGCGACGAGCGTGCGGACGTGACGCCACCAGGGCGTGTGCCGGATCATGAAGGCTTCGGCGACGCGGAAACCCGTGCGGCTTTCGGCGTCGACGAGGAGGGACGCCTCGGCGGCATCGAGCGCGATCGGCTTTTCGCAGAGGACGTGCTTCCCCGCCTCCAGCGCCCGAATGGTCCAGGGCACGTGGAGGTGGTTCGGCAGCGGGTTGTAGATCGCGTCGATGTCGGGATCGGCGAGCAGCGCCTCGTAGCTGCCGTGCGCGCGCCCGATCCCCGCGCGGGCGGCAGCCTCGGCGGCGCGCGCCGGATCGCGAGACGCGATCGCCGCGACCAGGGAGCTCGGGCTCTGCCGCAGTCCGGGAATGACCTTGTCGAGGGCGATGCGGGCGGTGCCGAGCACGCCCCAGCGCAATGTTCGGGTGTCTGTCATCCGACGGAGAGTAGCGGCGCTGGCGGTCGATGGAAGGGACGTTCAGGGGACCGCGGCGGTCGGCTGGGTCACGGTCGCGTGGCTCTCGTTCAGCACGTAGGAGAAGCCCCAGCTCACCGGCACGAACTGCTGGATGTACTGGTTGAACAGCTCGTATCCGAACGCGATGCCGGTGCGCGGCACGAACACGACGTCGTAGGGGGCGAGGAGGACGTCGCTTTCCGGCGAGACGCCTTCGGCGATCCGGTCGAACCGCGTGCGGAGGAAGCGCGGCGTGCCGTCGGCGCCGCGGCGGAGGATGAACACCCGGCTCGTGTCGCCGGCGAGCTTCGGACCGCCGGCGAGCGTCACCGCCTCGGCGAGCGTGAGGCCGGGACCGTCGGCGCGGAACTCGCCGGGATGGGCGACCTCGCCGGCCACGTAGATGCGGGTCGTGGTGGGCGACTTGACGATCACCGACAGCACGGGATGGCTCATCGTCGCGGCATAGGCGTCGGTGAGCGCGTGCTCGAGCTCGGGCACGGTAAGGCCCGCGGCGGCGGCGTCGCCGACCACCGTCGTCGAGAGATGTCCGTCCGGACGCACGGTCACCTCGTCGTCGAGTTCGGGCGCGGTCGGGAGCCGGACGTCGAGCACGTCGCCGGGCTGGATCCGGTATGGGGCGAGCGGCGGCAGCGTTGCGACGCCTTCCGGAACGGCCGGGGCGAGCGCCATCGTCCCCGTGTCGACCGTTCCGCAGGCGGCGAGCAGCGGCGCGAGCAGCACCAGCGGGGCGGCGGCGAGGCGACGCGGGGCGAAGAACGAGAGCGCGACCGTGGTCGACGCCGCGAGCAGGACCATGAGGTCGGCCGGGACGGCGTTGCAGAG
>CAXUBA010000204.1:0-4800 GCA_964249205.1 uncultured Acetobacteraceae bacterium
GAACAGGACGAGCGTCGGGACGGCTCCGACCCGCATCCTCCGCGCGCCTCGCCTCGCGGCGCTTGCTCCCGAGACGGTCATCGATTGCGCACGATCGATGCACGATCCAGTGCCGCTGCTTGATTGCGCAGGCGCGGGGGAGCATCTTGACAGATGCGTCGCGACCGCAACACGGCCGGTCGCGCGCCGCGTCACTGACAGAGGAGAGTACGATCGCACGACTAGCACTCCCGGCGGCCCCCACGCGTGACGGGCCGCGGGTCAACGAGGATATCCGGGTCCCACAGGTCCGCCTGATCGATGCCGAGGGCGAGATGCAGGGCGTGATGAGCGCGCGCGATGCGCTGCTCCGCGCCTTTTCCGTCGGTCTCGACCTTCTGGAGATCAGCCCCAACGCGGACCCGCCCGTGGTCAAGATCCTCGACTACGGCAAGTTCAAGTACGAGCAGCAGAAGAAGAAGAACGAGGCTCGGAAGAAGCAGAAGGTCATCGAGATCAAGGAGGTCAAGGTCCGGCCGAACATCGACGAGAACGACTATCAGGTGAAGCTGCGCGCGATGCGCTCCTTCATCGAGGAAGGCGACAAGGTCAAGGTGACGCTCCGCTTCCGCGGACGCGAGATGGCGCACCAGGATCTAGGCGTGAAGGTTCTCGAGCGGATACGCGGCGACATGGACGAGCGCACCAAGGTCGAGCAGATGCCGCGAATGGAGAACCGTCAGATGGTGATGGTACTCTCGCCACGCTGATCGGACCGCGAGCCGGTTGAACGAAAGGGCGGGGGCATCGGGCCATCGCCCTTTCTCGTTCGGCGGTCCGTACCGGCGGCCATCCCCCGACATCGCGTCAGACCGGTTCGGGCGACGTCCGGCGGAGTTCGTGTTCCAGCGCCGTCAGCCCGGCGCCGCCCGCCATGTGGAACATCAGGTCGTCGAGGCTGAGATCCGCGCGTGCCGCGTCGAGTTCGATCTCGCCGCGCGCGAGGATCACGAAGTGATCACCGACAAGATAGGCGTGATGCGGGTTGTGCGTGATGAAGATCACGCCGACACCCTGCTCGCGCGCCGCCTGCGCGATGTAGCGCAGCACGAGCCCCGACTGGGCGACGCCGAGGGCGGCCGTCGGCTCGTCGAGGATCAGCACGCGGGCGCCGAAATGGACCGCGCGCGCGATCGCGACCACCTGGCGCTGGCCGCCCGACAGCGTGCCGACCGGCTGCTCGAGATCGCTGACTTCGATCCCCATGCGCCGGAGCTCGACCGAGGCGGTTTCCATCATCGTCTCGACATCGAGACGGCGGAACGGCCCGACGGTCCGGACGATCTCGGAACCGAGATAGAAGTTGCGCCAGATCGACATCAGCGGCACCAGCGCGAGCGTCTGGTAGACCGCCGAGATGCCGAGATCGAGCGCCTCGCGCGGCGACCGGAAACGGAGCGGCTTGCCGTCGACCAGGTATTCGCCTTCGTCGTGTGCGTGCAGGCCGGCGATGATGCTGATTAGCGTCGACTTGCCCGCGCCGTTGTCGCCGAGGATGCAGGTGACCTCGCCCTGCCGGACCGACAGGCTGACGTCGTGCAGCGCGGCGAAGCTGCCGTAGCTCTTGCCGACGCCGCGGAGCGCGATCAGCGGTTCGATGTCGGTCGGCATGTCACCTGCCCCTGCTGGCGCGGAAGCGGAGCCAGCCGTTGAACACGGTCGCCAGCAGCAGCATCGCGCCCACGAAGAACTGGAACCAGTCGGGATCCCAGTCGGCGTAGATCACGCCCTCGGTCGTCATGCCGAAGATGAAGGCACCGAAGGCCGATCCGATCGCCGAGCCGTAGCCGCCCGTCAGCAGGCAGCCGCCGACAACCGCGGACGCGATGTAGAGCAGCTCGTTGCCGATTCCGGCGCCGGACTGCACGGTGTCGTAGGAGAACAGCATGTGCATGCCGGTGAACCAGGCGGCGAAGCCGACCAGCACGAAGAGGCCGATCTTCACCCGGCGCACCGGGATGCCGACGGCGCGCGCGCTGTCCACCTGACCGCCGACCGCGAAGATCCAGTTCCCGACTTGGGTTCGGAGCAGCACCCAGGTCGCGAGAAGCGCGAAGGCCAGCCAGTAGACGATCGCGATGCTGATCGAGATCCCGGCGAACTTGATGTTGGATGCGAAGATCGCGTGTCCGAGGTCGAACCCGGGCAGATCGCTGATGTCGTCGGTCGCGACGTTGCCGGTGATCAGCTTGGTGACCGCGATGTTGAGGCCCTGCAGCATCAGGAACGTCGCGAGCGTGACGAGAAAGCTGTGCAGCTTCGTCCGGATCAGCAGGTAGCCGTTCAGGAAGCCGATCCCGAGCGACAGCAGCAGCGCGGCGCCGACCCCGAGCCAGATGCTGCCGAACGCCCTTGAAGCGAAGATCGCGGCGCAGAGCGAAGACGTCGTGACCGCGACGCCGGCGCTGAGGTCGAACTCGCCGCCGATCATCAGCAGCGCGACCGCGACGGCCGGAATGCCGAGGATCGCGGACTGGTAAAGGATGGTCGTGAACGCCGCGACCTGCCGGAACGGCGGCGCCATCGCCGAGAAGAAGGCGAACACCAGGATGACGCCGCCGACCGAACCGATCTCCGGCCGCTTCAAGGCGCGCTTCCAGGCCGACTGCTTCTGCGTCCGAGAGGGCGCCGCGGCCTTGCGGACGCTGCGTGCGACGGTCGTCACCACGTGTTCCGATCCTCTGTTCCGATGCGGCGCTGCCGTTCAACCGGGATCGTTCAGCGCGTCCCCGCCTTCGCGAAGGCCGCGACCACGTCGATGTTGTCCTTGGTGATGAAGGCGGGACCCGTCAGCACGGCGTTGCCGCCGCCGATGACGTTGCCGTTCGCGCGATTGAGCCAGAGCAGGTCGATCGCGAGATAGCCTTCCGCATAGGGCTGCTGATCGATCGCCCACTGGATCTTGCCCTGCTTGATCATCGTGACAGCGCGCGGCGTGAGATCGAACGTCCCCACCTTCGCGTGGCTGTTCGCGGCCTCGATCGCCGAAACGGCGGTCGGCGCGAACGGCGCGCCAAGCGTCACGACGTAGCCGATGCTCGGATCCTGCTGCAGCTTCGCGACGATGCGCGACTGCGCGCTCGCCATGTCGTAGCCCGGCACGTAGAGGACATCGAGCTTGCCGTGGAAGCTCTTCTCGATCCCCTGGCAGCGTTCGGCCAGCTGGACGGCGCCCTGCTGCTGATCGACGCAGATCGCGGCCTTCACCCCTTCGCCGTTGAGCCGGTTGCCGACCGCCTCGCCGGCGATGATCTCGTCCTGCCCGACGAAGGTCATCAGCTTCAGGCGCTTCCAGTCGTCGCTCCCGGCATTGAAGCCGATCACCGGCGTGCTCGCCGCCTCGGCCTGCGTCACCACCGGCTGTTCCGCATCAGGAAAGGCGAGCGTCAGCGCGATCCCGTCGACATGCTGCTGCAGCACGTTGGTCACGAGCTGCGCCTCGCCCGACGCCGTGGGGTTCGCGAGGTAGATCAGCTTGACACCGTCGTTCTTCGCCGCCGCCTCGCCACCCTTCCGCACGATGTCCCAGAACGTGTCGCCGGGCTGGCCGTGGGTGATCATCGCGAAGGTGTAATGCTTTCCGGTGTCGGCGCGCGCGACGTCGGGCGCGAGGAGCAGGCCCGCCCCTCCAAGGGTCGACGCCAAGGCGGCGAACGCCGTCGAGGCGATGCGTTGCTGGGTCATGTCCGTTCTCCCTTCTGTGGTTCGCCGTTGTCGTCTGGCGTTGGTCTTCGTTCGGTCTTCGGGTCAGGCCGCGGTCAGAGGGCGACCTTCGGGGCCGGGCCGCTCTCGTAGCCGCCCCAGATGCTCTGGTCGTATTCGACCACCGACCCCGTCATGAGGCCGGAGTCCGCGCTCGACAGGAACGCCACCGCGCGGGCGACCTCGAACGGATCGATCAGCCGCCCGTTGGGCTGGTCGCGTGCGGCGTCGTCGAGCCAGCCGTCCGACGCACCGTGGTAGGTGCGCATGACGCGGTCCTCGCCCTCGGTCGCCATCCAGCCGATGTTGAGGCCGTTAACGCGGATGCGGTTCCGGAGAAGCGCGAACGCGGTGTTTCGCGTCAGCGTCGCCAGCGCGCCCTTCGACGTGCAGTAGGCGGCGATAAAGGGCTGGCCGGCGAGGGCGGACATCGAGCCGATGTTCACGATCGTGCCTTCGATCGCCTCGCGCCGCATGATCCGGATCGCGTCCTGCATCAGGAAAAACGGCGCGCGCACGTTGACCGCCATGATGTGGTCGAACAGCGCTTCGGTGGTGTCGAGGATGGTCCCGCGATCGGTGACGCCCGCCGCGTTCACCAGCGCGTCGACGCGTCCGAAGGCGTCGTCCGCGGTCGCCACGACCCCGCGGCACGCGTCGACGCGGCCGAGATCCGCTTCGACGAAGATCGTGCGCGTGCCCGTGTCGGCCTCGATCGAGGCCGCCGACGCCCGGCCCTTGTCGACGTTCCGGCCGCAGATGACGAGACCGGCCGCGCCGCGCTCGGCGAAGGTGCGGGCGATCGCGGCCCCGAGCCCCTGCGTGCCGCCGGTGACGACGGCGATCTTCCCCGCGAGGTCAGCCACGGTGCGGAACTCCCGCGCGGCCGTCCGGCGTCTCGACCGCCACCACCCGCCCGGTCCGGGCCGAGATCGTCGCGGCGTCGGCGAGGCGGAGCGCCTGCACGCCGTCCGCCGGTGTCACCGGCATCGGCGTCCGCGCCTCGATCGCGCCGACGAACGCATAGAGCTCGCGCAGGTAGGCCTCTTCGTAGACTAC
>CAXUBA010000205.1:0-1179 GCA_964249205.1 uncultured Acetobacteraceae bacterium
TGCCTATCGCGTGTTCCTCCGTGTCCGGCCGCAGCTCCAGCGCGTCGCCGGGCGGCTCGACGCGACGCGCGGCGCCAGAGCCGCTCGCCTCACGCATCGTGCGCCGGCGCCCGGTCGGGCGGTGCCCAGCGTCGGAGCGTCAGCGCGTTGGCGACCACGCTGACGCTGCTGAGAGCCATGGCGAGGCCCGCGAGCACCGGGCTGAGCAGCCCCGACGCCGCGAGCGGCAGGCCGACGAGGTTGTAGGCGAAGGCCCAGAACAGCCCGCGGCGGATCGTCCGCGTGGTCCGCCGCGACACGTCGATCGCGGCCGTGACCAGCCGGGGGTCGCCGCGAAGCAGCGCGATCCCCGCGGTCTCGATCGCGACGTCGGTACCGGTCGCCATCGCGATGCCGACGTCGGCCGCCGCGAGCGCCGCCGCGTCGTTCAGCCCGTCGCCCACCATGGCAACGACCGCTCCGGCGCCGCGGAGCGACGTGACGGCGGCGGCCTTGTCTTCGGGGCGCATGTCTGCCCGGACCTCGTCGATCCCGAGCGCCGCGGCGGTGACGCGCGCGGCGCCCTCGTTGTCCCCGGTCAGCATCACCGTGCGGATGCCGCGGGCACGCAAGGCGGCGACGGCGTCGCGGCCGGTCGCCTTGACGCGATCGACGAACGAGAAGGCGCCGAGCACGCGGGGACGGTCGCCGAGCTCGGCGAGGAAGGAGACGGTCCGTCCGGCACCGCGCTCCGCGTCGGGGACGTCCGGCCGCAACCCGTGTTCGGCGAGCAGACGCTCGTTGCCGAAGACGAGCAGGCGGCCGTCGACCTCGCCGGACACGCCGCGTCCGGGATGCGCCCGGAAGGCGGCGACCGGGCGCGGCCGAAGCCCGTCTGCACCGGCCCGCGATACCACCGCGGCGGCGAGCGGATGCTCGCTCGAGGCGAGCAGCGACGCCGCGAGGCCGAGCGGCCGAGACGCCTCGAGCCCAGCTTCGGACACCGCCGGGACGATCGACGCGACCTCCGGCCGCCCCTCGGTCAGCGTGCCGGTCTTGTCGAAGGCGACCACCGTGATCGCGTGCGCGCGCTCGAGCGCGTCGGCGTCGCGGATCAGGATGCCGTGGCGCGCCGCCGCCCCGATGCCGACCACCATCGCGGTCGGCGTCGCGAGACCGAGCGCGCACGGACACGCAATG
>CAXUBA010000205.1:1189-4452 GCA_964249205.1 uncultured Acetobacteraceae bacterium
CGCAATCACCGTGACCGCGACCGCGTTCAGGATCGCGGCGGCGACGCTCCCGGTCAGCAGCCACCAGGACACGAAGGTCAAGAGGGCGAGGGCGAGCACCACCGGGACGAACACCGCGCTGACCCGGTCGACCAGGCGCTCCACCGGCGCCTTCGAACTCTGCGCCGCCTCGACCATCCGAATGATCCGGGCGAGCATCGTTTCGGCGCCCGTCGCGGTCACCGCGACCACGAAGGCCCCGTCGGTCGCGATCGCGCCGCCGGCGACTCCGTCGCCGATCCCGGTCGCGATCGGCAGGCTTTCCCCGGTCAGCATCGAGAGGTCGACCGCGCCCTCGCCTTCGACGACGCGACCGTCCGCCGGGAAGCGCTCGCCGGGCCGGACGAGCACGAGGTCGCCGGGCTGGAGCGAGGCGACGGCGACGGCGACGGTCGTCTCGCCGCCATCGGCGTCGCGGCGGCGGGCCGTCTCGGGCCTGAGGCTCGCCAGCCCACGGATCGACGACGCGGTGCGCCGGCGGGCCCGACGTTCCAACCAACGGCCGAACAGGATGAAGGTGACGACGAGCGCGGAGCTGTCGAAGTAGAGCGTGGGCGCGCGCCCGCCGTGCAGCAGGAGCTCCGCCGTGCTCAATCCCCAGGCCGCGGTCGTGCCGAGCACGACGAGCAGGTCCATGTTGCCCTGCCCGACGCGCACCGCCTTCCAGGCGGCGACGTAGAAGCGTCGGCCGAGCCAGAACTGCACCGGCGTCGCGAGCGCGAACTGGAGCCAACCCGGGAGGTCGGTCGCGGCGCCGAGCCCGTGCGCGACCATCCCGGCCAGGAGCGGGATCGAGAGCGCGGCGGCCGCCAGCGCGTGCCCGAGATCCCAGCGGTCGGCGGCGGATGCGGTGTCCAATCCCGTCGACGCGTTCGCTTCGAACCCGGCCGCCGCCGTGGCGCTGTAGCCGGCGCGTCCGACGGCGGCCGACAGGGCGTCGGGCGACGCCACGCCGCGGATCGTCGTGACGTGCGCATGTTCGGTGGCAAGATTGACCCGGGCGGCGAGAACGCCGGGCACCCGGCCGAGCGCGCGTTCGACCCGTCCGACGCAGGACGCGCACGTCATGCCGCCGATCGCGAGTTCGGCGGTGTCGGTCGCCGTGCCGTAGCCCGCATCCGCGACCGCCCGGACGAGGGCGGCGGCCTCGACCGACGCGTCGGTCGTGACCTGGGCCCGCTCGCGCGCGAGGCTGACCGCGACGGTCTCGACGCCGGGCACCTTGCCGAGGGCGCGCTCCACACGACGGACGCAGGAGGCGCAGGTCATGCCGGTGACATCGATCGCGATCGCGCCGCCGACCGCCGCCGCCTTGTTCGCCGACGGTACCGCCAGGATTTCGCCGTCCACCGCTATTCCCTCGACCCGCTCACGCGACCGGATATGGGGATCGGGTCAGCCGTGGAGGAAGGCCCGGACGGTTTCCCGAACGAAGCGCTCATCTTCCGCGTTGCCACTCGGCGCCCCGCCGCGATGACCCCAGATGGTCGGGATCGGCGCGAGGCGACCGTCGCGGAGGTGCGGCAGTTCGCTCTCGTTGTCGGCGACGCGAAAGTAGAGGTCGGTCGCGGCGGGCATGAGAAGGACCCGCGCGCGGATCGCACGCAGCGCGCGCACGAGATCGCCCTCGAACAGCTCGTTCGCGCTGATGTCGGAGGCGTCCCAGGTCCTCGCCTGCGCGTAGAGGTCGGCCGCGCGGCACGAGGTGAAGCCCGGTTCCCATTCGTCGTCGAGAAACGCGTCGAGCGTCGCGGCGCCGTTCGCGAGGTGGAGCCCCGCCCGATACCAGTCCTGGCTCATCGCCCAGCCGGCATAGATCCGCGCGAAGGCGCGCAGCGCCGCCTGCGGCTCGGCCGAGAACCGCCCGCCGCCGAGATGCTCCGGCGCCGCTTCCAGCGTCGCGAGGAGCGAGCGGAGGAACACTTGGTTGTGCACCGCCGTTCGCGCGGAACCGCAGTTGACGACGACACGCGCGACGTCCTCGCCGAACAGCGCCGCCCAGTGGTAGGCCTGCTGAGCGCCCATGGAAAACCCGTAGACGCAGGCGACGCGCTCGATCCCGAACAGCTCGTGCAGGACGCGACGCTGCGCGCGGACGTTGTCGGCGGCCGTGACCAGCGACGGGTAGGCCTCGGTGTTGGAGGGGCTGGACGAGAGCCCGTTGCCGAACATGTCGGGCGTCACCACGAACCAGCGCGTCGGGTCGAGGATCCCGTCCGGCCGGATCAGCCAGGCCTGATCGTCGTGCGTCGCGGAATAGCTCGTCGGATAGACGACCACGTTGTCGCGCGCGGGGGACAGCGTGCCCCAGCTTTTCCACGCGACGCGCGCGTCGGGCAGCGCTTCGCCGTTCTGGAGCGCGAGATCGCCGAGACGGTGCTCGCCCGTCACGGTCGGAACCTCCATCATCGTCGCGTTCCCGTCACGTTTCCCGTCATGCGATCCACCCCGTGTCGGTTCGGCAACATCGCGGTGCGCTTGCGGGTTCCGGGCGTCCGCCTGTTCTCGTCCCGAAACACGCCGCTCATTCTTTGCGTTAGTGTGGCTGCCGTCGCCGCATCGGGCGCGCGGCTCGGATAGGAGGCTTCATGCGTTCACTTCGTGCGAGGACCGGCGTGGCTCTCGCCGCCATCCTGACCGCGGCGACGATCAACGTTTCCACGGCCGGCGC
This sequence comes from uncultured Acetobacteraceae bacterium, assembly GCA_964249205.1. GTDB lineage: Bacteria > Pseudomonadota > Alphaproteobacteria > Acetobacterales > Acetobacteraceae > CAXTPV01. The sequence continues at coordinate 3,900 of CAXUBA010000205.1, forward strand.
GCAGCCGGTGCCCCCGGGCTGGGCCGGACCGCACTACTACTGGCACGGCCGCTACTGGCATCACCGCGGGTGGGGGTGGCGCCACCATCACCGTTACTACCGCTACTACTGATCAGAGGTTGCCGAGGGCGAGGCCGTTGCCGCGATCATCGGTCGCGCCCCCGCACGCCCGGCTGTCGCCGGGCAGACCGTCCGGACATCCGATCACGTTGACCCGTCCTTCGTCGGTGACGGGTCGCGGGATCGGCTTGCCGGATCGCAGCGTGTTGGTCAGCGCTTCCGCGACCGCTTCCGATGCGTCGTTCTGTCCGGACGCGGTCACGACGGCGCGGAACGTGTCTTCCGCGCGGTCGAACGCGATCGCGGACGGCAGCAGCGGCACCGGGTGATCGGCGGGCGACGCCGCCAGCACGATCCCGGTTCCCGGCGCCACGCGTCCGGTTCCGAACAGGTTGTTGTCGGTGAGCGCACACGCGACGGCGCCCCCGCGCCGGTCGATCACGGCGAACGACGTCGAGGCCGGCAGCGCCGGCAATCGCCCGGGTGGCGGCGT
>CAXUBA010000205.1:4523-4785 GCA_964249205.1 uncultured Acetobacteraceae bacterium
GGGGGCCGGGCGTGATGACCCAGGCCCCGCCCGCCCGCAGCTGCGCCGGGGGCGCGGCGGCGGCCGGCGGCGGCCTGACGGTGGACGACCTTTCCGCCGCCGCCTCCGCGGTCGCTCCGGGGGCCGTGCGCAGAAGCGCGAAGGCTCGAAGCGCCGCGATCCCGCCGGTTTCCGGGAGCGGCGTGAAAGCAATGGTGAAAGTCCCCGCGCGGGTCGTCAGCGGCGCGGCAAGGCGCGGGGCGCCGGCGGAAAGGTCGTCCAC
>CAXUBA010000206.1:0-4781 GCA_964249205.1 uncultured Acetobacteraceae bacterium
ATCCCGATCAGGAGACAGAAAGTCGCGCCCGCGGCGCCGGTCCGGACCCGTTTCACACGCGGCACTCTGGTGAGCCCAAATCCGGCGCACAAGGGGGTGGTGCACAAGGGAATTCCGGCGGAACCGCCGCGCATCCCTGCCCCGTCCCGCCGCGTTCCCCACCGCCGACCCGAAGAATGGAGACCCGCGATGAGCGAGACCGGACCGATCAGGGAACAGGACGACGCCGCGCTCTCGGAAACCACGCCTCCGGTCGCGCTGGTCACCGGAGCCGCCCGCGGGATCGGGCGCGCGATCGCGACGCGTCTTGCGGGCGACGGATGGAACCTCCTGCTGCTCGACCGCGACGAGGACGGCGTCGCGGAGGCCGCTCGCGCGCTCGGCGCTGGCGTGCACGCGCTTCCGGTCGATCTCGCCGACGAGGCGGCGATCGAGCACGCGATGGCGGCTGCGCGCGTGCACCTCCACCGGCTCGACGCGCTCGTCTGCAACGCGGGGATCATGATCCGCAAACCGCTCGAGACCCTCAGCGCCGACGAGTTCCGCCACGTGCTCGCCGTCAATCTCACCAGCACGTTCCTGCTTGTGAAAGCCGCCGCCCCGCTGCTCCGGCAAAGCCGTGGCGCGATCGTCACGATCGCTTCGACACGGGCTCGCATGTCGGAACCCGACACCGAAAGCTACGCCGCGTCGAAGGGCGGCCTCGTGGCGCTGACCCACGCGCTCGCCGTCAGCCTCGGGCCGGAGGTGCGGGTCAACGCGATCAGCCCGGGCTGGATCGACGTCAGCGGGGAACCGCTGCGGGCGGCGGATCACGAGCAGCATCCGGCCGGTCGGGTCGGCACCGCCGACGACGTCGCGGCGCTCGCCGCCTTCCTGCTCGGACCCGACAGCGGCTTCGTGACCGGCGCCGAGTTCGTGATCGACGGCGGCATGACCCGGAAGATGATCTACGAGCCGTGACCGGCCACGGATCGTTACCGAGGGAAATCCATTGTCGGCTCGGGTCGTGTATGGTCGCGCCATGGAGAACGCGCCGTCGCCCCACATCCTGATCGTCGACGACGACCGGGAGATACGCGAGCTGCTCGCCAAATTCCTGGAACGCAGCGGTCTTCGGGTCAGCGCCGCCCGCGACGGACGCGAAGCGCGGCGGATCTGGACGCAGGGTCATTACAACCTCGTCGTCCTCGATCTCATGATGCCGGGCGAAGGGGGTCTCGACGTCGCCCGCTGGCTCCGCACCCAAGCTGACGTTCCAATCGTGATGCTGACGGCGATGGGCGAGGAGACCGACCGGATCATCGGGCTCGAACTCGGGGCGGACGACTACATTGCGAAGCCTTTCAATCCGAGGGAGCTGCTGGCGAGGATCCGCGCCGTGCTCCGGCGGACGACTACACGGACGGACGGACCCGATTTCGACAACCGGCGCTATCGTTTCAGCGGCTGGGTGCTCGAACCGTCACGTCGGCGTCTGCTCAACCCCGAAGGCGCCGAGGTCGCGATCACCGGCGGCGAGTACGACCTGCTGCTGGCGCTGCTCGAACGCGCCAATCGCGTGCTGACGCGCGACATGCTGCTCGACTTGCTGCGCGGCCGTCAGGCGGGTCCGTTCGACCGTGCAATCGACGTCGCGATCTCGCGCCTCCGCCGCAAGCTCGAGGACGGCGGGCGGGACGCCCAGGTGATCAAGACCGTCCGCGGCGGCGGCTACGTGCTCGCGTCCGATGTCGATCGCGTGGCCTGAGCGGCTGCGGCATCGCGTCGGCGGCGCCGCGACGCCGAACCGTTCGGGAACCAGCCTCGCGGTCCGAACCAGCCTGACCATGCTGCTCGTGCTCGGTGTGGTGCAGGCGGCCGCCCTCGGGATCCACACGCGGGACCAGCGGACGGCGTACAGGATCGTGTCCGACCATTATCTCGGCCAGCGGGTCGCGAACCTGTATCGGATCGTCCTCGACACCGCGCCGGCGCTCCGCGCGGACGAGATCCGCCGCCTCGAGCACGCGACGCCGGGCCTGACGCATCTGGCCATCACCCCCGGTCCTGATCTCGACGGAGCGCCGCCGCTGCCGCCGGAGTTCCAGAAGATCCTCCGTTTCACGGTCGAGCTCGCGCCGCTGCCGCGCGGCCGGCGACCCGACGAGATCCGGATCGGCGGCGATCGCCGGACGCGCCACTTCGTGTGGGCGCTGCTCATGCCGGATGGATCCGGTTGGCTGACGGTCGCGATCCACATGCCGGCACAGCTCTTCGCCGATCCGGCCTTCCCGGTCGCCTGGTTGCTGATGACGGTGACCGCGGCGTTGCTGACGCTCTGGGCGACACGCCGGCTGACCGCGCCGGTGCGAACGCTCGCGCGCGCGGCGGACGCGCTCGGTCACGACGTCAACGCGCCGCCGCTCCCCGAGGATGGCCCGCTCGAGGTCGCGCTCGCGTCGGCCGCCTTCAACCGCATGGCCGCGCGGATCCGCCGCTTCGTGTCGGACCGGACCTTCCTCGTCACCGCCATGGGACACGATCTCCGGACGCCGATCACGCGCCTCAAGCTCAGATGCGAATTCATCGACGACGACGAGATCCGCACGCGCTGTCTTGCCGACCTCGACGAGCTCGAGGCGATGATCAAGGCGACGCTGGCGTTCGGGCGCGACACGTCGCAATCGGAACCCGCCGTCTCGCTCGATCTCGCCTCGTTGCTCAGGACTGTGCTCGACGATGCCGCCGACGCGCGGCCCGACGCGATCGACCGGATCGTGCTAGAGCCCGCCTCCGAAAGCGAGCACGTCGTGGTCCGCGGCCGGACGCTCGCGTTGAAGCGCTGCTTCAGCAATCTCGTCGCGAACGCGCTGAACTACGGCGGCAATGTGCGGGTGACGCTTCGCCGGCGCGCCGCCGCCTCGTCGGACGCCATCGTGCTGGTCGAGGATGACGGGCCGGGCATCCCGCCCGCCGAGATCGAGCGCGTCTTCGAGCCGTTCCGGCGGCTGGAAAAAAGCCGCTCGCGGGAGACCGGCGGCACCGGGCTCGGGCTCTCCATCGCGCGCGACATCGTCCGCGCGCATGGCGGCGAGATCACGCTCTCGAACCTTTCCGGCGGCGGTCTGCGCGCGCAGGTCGTGTTGCCGGCGTAGCGCGCGCCTCGGGCGCGGCCTTGGGCGCGGTCCCGGGCGTGGTCCGGCGGCGGACGCTCCGCGCCGGCCGCTTGCCCCGGTCACGCCCGCATGGCAAGGCGCTCGCGAACGCGGGAGACGGGCGGAGTCATGCTGAAGCGGTTCTACGACCGGCTGCTCGCGCTCGCTGCCGGCCCGAACGCCGTAGCGTGGTTGTTCGCGGCCGCCTTCGCGGAGGCCAGCTTCTTCCCGGTGCCACCGGACTTGCTCCTGATCCCGATGGTGATCGCGGCACCGCGTCGCGCGTGGCACCTCGCGTTGATCTGCACCGCGGGTTCCGTGCTCGGCGGCATCCTCGGCTGGTTCATCGGCGCCGAACTCTTCGCGCGCGTCGCGCTCCCGATCGCGCGCTTCTACCACGCGGAGCCCGCGCTGCTTCGCTTCGCCGCGCGGTTCCGCGAATACGGCCTCGCCGTGGTGCTGATCAAAGGGCTGACGCCGATCCCCTACAAGATCGTCAGCATCGCCGCGGGAGCGGCACACTTCTCGCTCGTGCTCTTCGTGCTCGCGAGCATCGTGACGCGCGGGATCCGCTTCTTCCTCGTCGCCGGCCTGCTGCGCCGCTTCGGCACGCCGGTGCGCGACTTCGTCGAGCGGCGCCTCACGGCCGTCACCACCGTCGTCGCGGTCGCGATCGTGGCCGGTTTCCTCGCGGTCAAGTTCCTGTAACAGCACGTGCGCCGAGCCGCCGCGCGGCGTTCGTGCTCCGCGACGACCCAAATCCACGAGGATCACCCCATGCCGGACCAGGATTTCCTCCAACTCATCGTAACGATCGACGCCGGGAGCCAGCGCCCGGCGATCATCGAAGCGGCGCGTCCGTGCCAGGACGTGACGCGGAAGGAAGAGGGCTGTCACGCCTACACCTTCTTCGCCGACATCGAGAGCGACAGCCGGCTCTACGTGGTCGAGACCTGGACCGACGAGGCGGCCCTCGAGCGGCACATGCAGACCGCACACTTCAAGACGTTCGAGGCTGCGCTGGCCGAGCAAGTTCCGGGCGGCTTCGAGCGCGCGGTCACGTTGCGGAAGGCGCGACCGATCTGACGAGAGTCGCCTCTCGATCGCTTAGAGGCGCGTCGAACAAGTCGGCGGGCGCCGCGTCAGGTCCCACGTCGGTCTGTGACGTCAGAGATCCGACCGACCGACGTGGCTCGGCGCGAGCCACCACCCGGTGGCACGGAGCGATCCTGCGGCCGCCACGGCCTGGTCTTCCGTCGGATAGATTCCGAAACACGTCCCACCCGAGCCGCTCATCCGGGCGAGCAGACACCCGGGCGTGTCGCGCAGTCGGGCGAGAACGTCTCCGATGACCGGCGCGAGTGTGCAGGCCGGCGCCTCGAGGTCGTTCGCGGCGAGACGCGAAAGGTCGCGGACCATGGCCTCTGCCGTCTTCCAGCCATCCCCAAACGGAGCGGCCGGCCGGAACGGCTGGCCTCGCAGGCCCCGGAACACCTCGACGGTCGAGACCGGCACGCCCGGGTTGGCCAGAAGCAGCGCGAACGGCGGCAGGCGCGGCGCCGGGTCGAGCCGTTCGCCGATGCCGCGCATCAGCGCCGGTCGCCCGGCGAGACGCGACAGCGCGCGCTGGAATATCTCGCGTTC
>CAXUBA010000207.1:0-4769 GCA_964249205.1 uncultured Acetobacteraceae bacterium
GTCCGGAGCAGCGTCGCGCGCGCACGCGACATCAGCAACAGGACCGGGCCGGCCGCGTCGCCCGCCACCGCGGCGGCGTCCCCGATGCCGTCGCGCGACATCGTTTCGGCGGCGAGGAGAACGAAGGCGGGACCGTCGCCGCCGTCGCCCGAGGCCCCCGCGGCGGCGAGCAGGACCGGCGCCCCGCGACGCAGTTCACCAAGCGCGCGCAACACCGAGCGGGGCGCCGTCCGACGGTCCGTCGCCTCGTTCGCGGGGTCTGACAACCTGTTCACTTCGTCTCGGGGCTCGGGCTCATGATCCGACGGCGCCCGACACATAGGGAGGAACGCCGCCGGGCGCGAGTGCGCCGTCCCCGCCGCGGATGGCGCTTGCGGATCGGAACCGGCTCACGACATTGTGCTTTCGGCGCTTCTGGTTCGGGACAGGGAACGAACAGGCAGTTCCCGTGCGTTGGGGCTGTGCGGCGGGTTCGTCGAGCCGCCTGCTTGGGGGTTAAGGCATGCCGACTGAACGGCCCATCCTGATCGTCGATGACGACGAGGCTCTGCGCGTCACGTTGATCGAGCAGCTCCAGGTGGATGGCGAGTTCCACCCGGTGGAGGCCGCATCGCTGCACGAGGCGGGCCAGAAGCTTCATTCCGGCAACAACCGGTTCGACGCGCTCATCCTCGACGTGGGGCTGCCGGACGGCGACGGCCGGGATTTCTGCGCCGAGCTCCGGAAGGGCGGCATCCGGGTGCCGATCATCATGCTCACCGGGTCGGACGACGAGGCCGACGTCGTGCGAGGACTAGACGCCGGGGCGAACGACTACGTCGCCAAGCCTTTCCGCATCGCCGAGCTCCTGGCTCGCCTCCGTGCGCAGATGCGCATCTTCGAGAACAGCGAGGACGCGGTCTTCACCATCGGTCCCTACACGTTCCGGCCTGCGGCGAAGCTCCTGCAGGAGCCGACCCGGAACCGACGGATCCGGCTCACCGAGAAGGAGGCGGCGATCCTCAAGTTCCTGTATCGGGCGGGCACCCGCCCGGTGCCGCGCCAAGTGTTGCTGAACGAGGTGTGGGGCTACAACGCCGCGGTCACGACGCACACGCTCGAGACCCATATCTACCGCCTCCGGCAGAAGATCGAGCCGGATCCCGCCAATGCCAGCCTGCTGGTGACCGAAGGCGGCGGCTATAGGCTCGAGCCGAGCGGCCGGGGCGCGCACGCGCAGAACTGACCGTTGTCGACGGTCAGAGCGCGAGGTCGAGCATGACGGGGACATGATCGGAGCAGCTCGTCCAGTCGCGCGCTTCGGCATGGACCGCGAAGTCGCGGTAGGCGGGAACAAGGTCGGGACTGGTCCAGATATGATCGAGGCGTCGGCCGCGATTGGACAGGCGCCAATCCCGATTCCGGTACGACCACCAGGTGAACAGCTTCTCGTCCACGGGCACGAAACGGCGCGCCGCGTCGACGAAACCGGCGCTTCGCCAGGTTTCGAGCTTCGCGGTCTCGACCGGCGTGTGGCTGACGATGCCGAGGAGCTGCTTGTGGCTCCAGACGTCGTGGATGCCCGGCGCGATGTTGAGGTCGCCGACCAGCACGGTCCGGGTGCCGGTGCCGACCGACGCGAAATGGAGCGCCGCCTCGTCGACGAAGGCGAGCTTGTGGGCGAATTTCGGGTTGACCGCCGGATCGGGGATGTCGCCGCCGGCCGGCACGTAGAAGTCGTGGATGTCGACCGGACCGCCCGGCGCGTCGACCCGGACGAGGAGGTGCCGACAGTCCTCCTTGCCGCCGAACAGCGGCGTGTCCGGGATCACCGTGAGCGGCAGGCGAGACAGGACGGCAACGCCGTTGTAGCCCTTCATGCCGCGCGTCGCCGTGTGGGCGAAGCCGAGCGATGCGACCCCTTCGGCCGGAAAGAGCTCGTCCGGGACCTTGGTCTCCTGGAGGCAGAGCACGTCCGGGGCAAGGGCGGCGATCAGGCGCTCCAGCAGGGGCAGACGGAGGCGGAGCGAGTTGATGTTCCAGGTCACGATGCGCATGGGGGCACTCCATGCTTGATGCGGCGGCGCTCCACCAGTCGCTCCTGACGCTCGACAGCCATGTCGACATCCCCTGGCCCGATGGTCCGGGCCCGCACGTGGACGGTCCGCGCCGGGTGGATTTCCCCAAGATGCGCCGGGGCGGCCTGCGCGCGGTCTGCTTCGCGGCATTCGTGCCGCAGGGCGCGCGCGACGCCGCCGGCTTCGCCGAGGCGCGCAGCCGGGCGGGCGCCATGCTCGACACGATCGACCGGTATCCGGACGGCGCGGACGACATCTCGCTCGCCTCCTCGGCCGACGAGGTCCGCGTGGCGCATGCGGCGGGCCGGCTCGCGGTCATCCGCGCGATCGAGAACGGGCACGCCATGGGCGAGGACCTGTCGGCGCTCGCGGCCTGGCGGGCCCGCGGCGTCCGCTACATGACGCTGGTCCACAACGGACATAACGCGCTGGCCGACAGCGCGGTCCCGCGTTCGGATCTCGGCGACGCCGCGACGCTGCACGGGGGATTGTCAGACCTCGGACGCGACGCGATCCGGGAGATGAACCGGCTCGGGATGCTCGTGGACGTTTCGCACCTGTCGCGGGACGCGATGCTGCAGGCGGTCAGGACCAGCACCCGGCCGGTCTGCGCCACGCATTCCTGCGTCGCGGCGCTCCGCCCGCACCCGCGCAACCTCGACGACCTGCAGCTCGACGCGCTCCGGGACACGGAAGGCGTAATCCAGATCACGGCGCTCGGCGCGTTCCTCCGAGAACGCGACGCCACGGTGTCGGACTACGTGGACCATCTCGACTACGTGGTGCGACGCGTCGGCGTCGGGCATGTCGGCATCAGCTCGGACTTCGACGGCGGCGGCACGATCAAGGGCTGGCGCGACGCGAGCGAGACCGCGAATCTCACGGCCGAGCTGGTCCGGCGCGGCTATGGCGCCGGCGAGATCGAGGCGTTCTGGAGCGGGAACTTCCTGCGCGTGCTGGAAGCCTGACGCGCGTTACTCTCGAACGGGATCCGGATGCCGCGGATCGCGTGGCGAGCCCCGCGCCCGTCAGGTCTCCTCTTCGCGATCTCCCTCGACCTCGATGTCGCCGCCGATCGTGTCCGCGTCGTCGTCGAGGTCATCGGTGCTCTCGATCACCTCGTCCTCGCTGTCGTCCGCGGTCTCCTCGATCTCGTTTTCGGCGTCGTCATCGACCGGGGCCGGCTTCTTCGGGCGCTTGTCCTCGACGAGGTTGCCGGCGGGTCGGCGGAGGCGCGGCTGCTCGATCGGCTGCTCGGTGCCGCATTTCGGGCACACGGCGGGCACCTTGGTCAGATCGTAGAACCGCGTGGAGCACGAGACGCACACGCGTTTCGTGCCGAGTTCCGGCTTGGCCATCTGGTCTTAGCCTCATGATGAAAGGCGGCCAGGAGCCGCGACGGAAGCGGGCGGCCATGCCACCGCGTCGTGGTCCTGTCAAACGGGGCGGCCTGCCAAGACCGGCGAGGCATGCTAATCGCCCACGGATGCCAGACCACGACCTTCCTCGTGCCACCCTCGTGCGGCCCGCGTCCGCGCCGCTCGCCGGGAGCGTCGCCGTACCGGGCGACAAGTCGATCAGCCATCGGGCCCTGATGTTCGGCGCGCTCGCGGTCGGCGAGACCCGCATCGTCGGGTTGCTCGAAGGCGAGGACGTGCTCAGGACGGCGGCGGCGATGCGGGCGCTCGGCGCCGATGCCGAACGGACGGGTGCCGGCGCGTGGCGCGTGCGCGGACGGGGGATCGGCGCGTTGGCGGAGCCTGCCGACGTCCTCGACATGGGCAACTCCGGCACCGCCGCGCGCCTGCTGGCGGGACTGCTCGCGAGCCATCCGATCTTCTCGGTGATGACCGGCGACGCGAGCCTGCGCGGTCGACCGATGCGGCGCGTCACCGAACCGCTCGCGGCGATCGGCGCACGGTTCGACGGCAGGATCGGTGGCCGCCTGCCGATCGCGATCCGAGGCACCGGCGACGCCATCCCGGTCGAGCACCGGCTCGCCGTCGCGTCGGCCCAGGTGAAGTCGGCGCTCCTGCTCGCGGGATTGAACGCGCGGGGCCGGAGCGTGGTCGACGAGCCGGTGCTCACGCGCGACCACACCGAGAACATGCTCCGTCATTTCGGCGCCGTGGTGCATGAGGAGCCCCTGCCCGGAGGCGGCAAGCGCATCGGGCTTGACGGCCAGCCGGAACTCGCCGCGCGCGACGTCGCGGTGCCGGGGGATCCCTCCTCGGCGGCGTTCCCGCTCGTCGCCGCCCTTCTGGTGCCGGGCTCGTCTGTCACCGTCACGGGGCTTGGGCTCAACCCGCTCCGCATCGGGCTGCTCGCCACGCTGCGCGAAATGGGAGCGTTGCTCGCGATCGCGAACGAGCGGGTCCAGGGAGGCGAGCCGGTCGGCGACGTGACCGCGACCGCGGGTCCGCTCCGTGCCGTCGACGTGCCGCCCGGACGGGCGCCGTCGATGATCGACGAATATCCGGTGCTCGCGGTCGCCTGTGCCGCGGCGTCGGGACGGAGCCGCCTGCGCGGGCTCGGGGAGCTCAGGGTCAAGGAAAGCGACCGTCTCGCCGCGACCGCCGCGATGCTGAGCGCGAACGGGATCGACGTGTCGATCGAGGCGGACGACCTTGTGATCGAAGCACCGGGTGGCCCGGCGCCGGGCGGAGGCCGGGAGCTGACGCTGATGGATCACAGACTGGCAAAGCGCGGGGT
>CAXUBA010000208.1:0-4752 GCA_964249205.1 uncultured Acetobacteraceae bacterium
CGCCTTCACCCTCCTCGTCAGCGCCGGTTTTCCGGAAGCGCTGATGCTCGCCGAGATCGTCCAGCAGGACCTCGCCGCCGTCGGGATCGCGATGGCGATCCAGGAGGTCGAGTTCAACCAGCTCACGGTCCGCATGCTCGGTCCGAAGCGCGGCTGGGACGCCGTGCTGGTCAACTGGGGCGGCGGCGGATATCCGGACGGAACGCAATGGTTCGCGTCGAGCAGCAGCCAGAATTACGAGGGCTATCGGAGCGACGCGACCGACCGTCTGCTCGACCACGCCACCGCGGACGATGGCACGGCGCCGCTCTACGCGCTCGAACGCGCGGTGATCGCGGCGCAGCCGATGATCTTCCTGCCCGACGGCGACGCGACGCTCCTCGTCCGTCCGGGCCTCCGCGGCATGGACCGTTTGATCGGTCCCAATTCCGAGTTCTCCCCGCAATACCTCACCCTTCAAGGAGCGATGGGCTGCGATGCTCCGCACGCTTAGCCGGCGCCTCAGCGCGTCGATGATCTCGCTGGTGATTCTCGTCACCTTCTCCTTCGTCATGGTCCACCTGACGCCGGGCGGCCCTGCCTTCTCCATCCTCGGCCTGCACGCGACCGCCGACAGCGTCGCCGCCGTCAACAAGCAGCTCGGCCTCACCACGCCGCTCTGGAAGCAGTACGGGATCTGGTGGTGGCACCTGCTGCACGGCAATCTCGGCTTCTCGTACCTGCTGCACCGGCCGGTCGGCGAGCTGCTGCTGACCTACGAGCGCAACACGATCGTGATGTACTCGCTCGCCATGCTGCTCGCGGTCGCGCTCGCCATGATCTTCGGCCTGCTGCACGGCATCTTCTACGACCGGCCGCCGGGCGCGATGATCGGGATCGGCGAGCTCGCGCTCTACGCGACCCCGTCCTTCTTCCTGGCCGCCATGATGGTGCTCGTCTTCTCGAACGCGCTCGGCTGGCTCCCGCCGGGCGGCCTCGTCGATCTCCGCCTCGCCGATCCGCCGCTGTCCTCCTACGCCGTCCACCTCGTGCTGCCGGTCCTCACGATCGGCATCCTGACCAGCGCCGGCTTCGCACGGTATTTCGCGCAATCCGTCCACGAGGAGCTCGCGCGCGACTACGTGCGGACCGCGCTCTCGAAGGGCGCGTCCTACCCGCGCGCCGTGCTCGGCCACGCCTTCCGCAACGCGCTCCGGCCGCTGGTGACGCTGCTCGGCCTCTCGTTCCCCTACCTGTTCGCGGGCGGCGTCACGGTCGAGACCGTGTTCTCTTATCCCGGCCTCGGCTGGCTGCTCTGGCGATCGGCGCTGCTGCAGGACTACCCGGTCGTGATCGCGATCGTTCTCCTGATCGGCGTGCTCACCATCATCGGCAACCTCGTCGCCGACATGATCAACTCCGCGCTCGACCCGCGCGCCTCCTACGAGTGAGACAGCCGACATGAGCGACGTCGCCATCGACGCCCCCATCCTCGCCCCGCCGCCGCGCGTGCGCGGCCGCCGGACCGCCAACTGGGGCCTCATCATCGGGATCGCCCTGTTCGTCCTGGTCGTGCCCACGATGTTCGTCGGCGACTGGCTTTATCCCGTCTCGCCGTTCGCGCTGCACACCGCGGACGCCCTGCAGTCGCCGTCCTGGCGCTTCCCGCTCGGCACCGACGCGCTCGGCCGCGACCTGCTGTCGCGCCTCTTCTCGGGCGGCGTCGAGACGCTGATCGTGTCGATCCCGGCTGCGGCGCTCGCCTTCCTCGTCGGCACCGCCTACGGGCTCGCCTCCGGCCTCGGCCCGCGCTGGCTCGACGGGCTGCTGATGCGAATCCTCGACGCGTTCCTCGCGCTACCGTCGCTGATCGTGCTGATCTTCCTCGCCGCCATCGTGACGCTGAGCGCGCCGAGCCTGATCCTGCTGCTCGGCTTCGTGTCCTGGCCCGGCCTCGCGCGCCTCGTCCGGAACGAGACGGTGGCGCAGCGCGACCGCGACTTCGTGCTCGCGGCGAAACAGCTCGGCGCCAGCACCTTCTATGTCGCCCGCGTCCATCTCGCCCGCGTCATGGCGCCGATCCTGGTGGTCAACGCGACGCTGCTGGTCGGAGACATGATCTCGAGCCTGTCCGCGCTCTCGTTCCTCGGTCTCGGCGTGCAGCCGCCGCGCACCTCCTGGGGCGGCCTGCTCGAGAACGGCCTCACGCTCATCGTGCTCGATCCATGGTGGCTGATCCTGCCGCCGGGCTTCATGATCTTCGCGTCGCTGTTCGCGACCTCGCTGATCGGACAGGCGACGATCGGACGCGGGAGGGCGGTGCGATGAGCGGCGCGAAAGGTGGGGCGGCGAGCGGCATCGCGACGATCGACACCGCCCCCGCGCTCCGGATCGACCGGCTGTCGGTCGCGCTCGGACGCGGGCTTCGCGGCACGCGCACCAGGGTGATCGACGATCTCGACCTCGTGGTCGAGCGAGGCGAGTTCTGCGCCCTGGTCGGCGAAAGCGGATCGGGCAAGACCATCGCCGCGCTGTCCGTCACCCGGCAGCTGCCGCCGAACAGCGAAACCTGGGGCCGCATCTCGGTCGGCGGCGAAAGCGTGCTCGACCTTGAGGCGCGCGCGCTCCGCCGCATCCGCGGGGGCGCCGTCGGCATGGTGTTCCAGAACCCGCTCTCGGCGCTCAACCCGTCGCACCGCGTCGGCGCGCAGATCACCGAAGCGATCCGGCTCCACTCCGACGTGACCGCTTCCGAGGCGCGGAGCCGCGCCCTCGCGCTCCTCGACGAGGTCGGCATCCCGAACGCCGCGACGCGGATCGACGACCACCCGCACCAGTTCTCGGGCGGCCAGCGCCAGCGCGTGATGATCGCGATCGCGCTCGCCGCCGAGCCGCGCCTCCTGATCGCCGACGAGCCCACCACCGGCCTCGATCCGCTGGTCGCGCGACAGATCCTGGCGCTGCTCGCCCGCCTCCGGCGCCAGCACGACATGGGCGTGCTGTTCGTGACGCACGACCTTTCGATCGTCCGCGAGGCCGCCGACAGCGTGCACGTGCTCTACGCCGGGCGCACGGTCGAGAAGGGACCGGCCGCGCCGTTCTTCCTGCAGCCACGCCACCCGTACAGCGCGGCGCTGCTGACCGCCGCCCCGGTGCTCGGCCGCGGCCACCTCACGGACATCCCGGGCCAGATGCCGGAACCGGACAGCCGTCCGACCGGCTGCCGCTTCGCGCCGCGCTGCTTCCGGCGGCAGGACGTCTGCGAACGCGCCTACCCGCCGCTCGAATCCGCCGGCGGCACGCTCGCGGCCTGCCTGTTCCCGCTCGAGGCGCCGCCCGACGTGATCCTGCCGGACACCGGCAAGCCGGTCGCCGCAAGCGGACGCGCGGGCGCGCTGCTTTCGCTGTCGAACGTGTCCGTCCGCTACGGGAAGAACCCGCTCGCGCCGTTCTCGCTTCGCGACGTGACGCTCGCGCTCGCCCGCGGCGAATGTCTCGGCATCGTCGGCGAAAGCGGCTCCGGCAAGTCAACGCTCGGCCGCGCCATCCTGCAGATGGTCAGCTACGAGGGCGCGATCGCGCTCGACGGCGAGAACCTCGCCTCGCTCCGCGGGGCCCGCCTCCGCGAAGCCCGCCGGCGGATCCAGGTCGTGTTCCAGGATCCGCGCGAAAGCCTCAACCCCCGCCTCACGATCGGCGACATCGTGACCGAGCCGCTCCGCCTCGCTGGCAAGCCCAGACGCGGCGAGGCGGCGCGTCTGCTCGACCACGTCGGCCTGCCCGCGTCCCTCGCCGACCGCCTGCCGGGCGCCGTGTCGGGCGGCCAGGCGCAGCGCGTTGCGATCGCGCGCGCGCTCGCGGTCGAGCCCGACGTGATCGTGCTCGACGAGCCGACCTCCTCGCTTGACGTGTCCACCCAGGCGACGCTGCTGAACCTCCTCGCCGAACTCGGCCGGAGCGAGGGCATCGCTTACGTGCTGATCAGCCACGACATCGCGGCCGTCGCCTTTCTTGCCGACCGGATCGCGGTTCTTCGTGACGGCGCGATCGTCGAGGAGCAGGCGACCGCCGACATCATCAACCGGCCGCGCGACAGCTACACCGCGGCGCTGATCGAGACCGCGCGTCCGAAGGAGGCGGCATGACCGACGAGACCCGACCGCCGCTGCCGCCGTTCGACGAGCACTCGGCGGCGCTCAAGGCCCGCCGCGCCGAGGACGCGTGGAACACCCGCGATCCGGCGCGCGTCGCGATGGCGTACACCGCCGACAGCGTTTGGCGGAACCGCGCCGAGTTCTTCCAAGGCCGCGACGCGATCCGCGCCTTTCTCGCGCGGAAATGGGAGGCCGAGCACGACTACCGGCTGATCAAGGAAGTCTGGGCCTGGATCGGCGCCCGGATCGCGGTTCGCTTCGTCTACGAATTCCACGACAGCCGCGGCGAATGGTTCCGCGCGCACGGCAACGAGCAATGGGAGTTCGACGCCGCCGGCCTGATGCGCCGGCGCGAAGCCTCGATCAACGACGTGCCGATCCGCGCCGCCGACCGCCGCTTCCATTGGGCGCCCGGTCCCCGGCCCGACGACCATCCGGGCCTCAACGCGCTCGGCCTCTGAAACGGCGTCCTGAGTGGTCGCGTCGGCAGGACACGCGACCTGCGCCAACCGCGCGACCCCGCGCCGCGGCGCCTTCCGTCATCGCGGCGGCCTCGAATTCGGGTAGGAGCGCCCGCCCGCTCGGGGCACGATCGGCCGCATGCGCCATTCGCTCCCGG
>CAXUBA010000209.1:0-4721 GCA_964249205.1 uncultured Acetobacteraceae bacterium
GGACGCCGCTGCCGCTCGTCTCGGTGCGGGTGGTGGACCGCGCCGGCGACGACGTCCCGGCCGACGGCACCACCACGGGCGAGCTCGTCGCCCGCGCCCCCTGGCTCGCCGGCGGCTACGACGGCGACGGCGAGGCGGCGGCGCGTCTCTGGGACGGCGGCTGGCTCCGCACCGGCGACGTCTTCACGATCGATGGCGAAGGCAGCCTCCGGATCCGCGACCGTCTCCGCGACCTGGTCAAGACCGGAGGCGAATGGCTGCCGACGGCGTCGATCGAGGCGCTGCTGGCCGGGCAGGGCGGCATCGACGAGATCGCGGTGATCGGGGTCGCGCATCCGCGCTGGGGCGAGCGTCCGGTCGGGATCGCGACCGCGCGTCCGGGCCACGCCCCCACGCTCGACGGCGCCAATGCCGCGATCGGCCGCGCGATCGGGGAGGGGACGCTCAGCCGCTACAGCCGCCTCGAACGGCTCGTCCTGGTGGACGCCCTGCCGCGGACCAGCGTCGGCAAGATCGACAAGAAGCATCTCCGGGCGGTGCATGCCGACCTGCTGGCGGGGCCGTCGGCTTGACCGGACTTGCCGACGCGGGCGAGGACACGCATCCAACCGATCCCGCGGGGACGCGCCGGATGAGAGCCGCCTTCCGCACCTTTCTCGGAACGTCCGTGTTCGAGTTCCTCGAGCACGCGGTGATGCTGGTGCTGGCGACGCTGCTGATGCTCGTCGTCCTTTTCGCGACCTGGCACCTGGTCGTCGCGGTGACGCACCTGCTGGTCGGCGGCCTGCTCGACCCCGCCGACCCGAGCGTGTTCCGCGACGTGTTCGGCATGTTCTTCACCGTGCTGATCGCGCTCGAGTTCCGGCGTTCGTTCCTGATCGTCACCGGGTCGGAACGGAGCGTCGTGCGCGTCCGGTCCATCATCCTGATCGGCATGCTCGCGACCGTGCGCCGGCTGATCGTGCTCGACATCAAGCAGGTCGACATCGGCGAGACGCTGGCCACCGCGGGCGCGATCCTGGCGCTCGGCATTGTGTACTGGCTGGTTCGCGACCAGGATCTTCGGATCCGGAGCGCGACGGCTTCTGTTCATGCGCCGACGCCGGAATCCCCCGTTTGACGCGCCGCGCGCGCGAGGAGAATCGTCGCCCGTGTGGATGAGAAACGAGCGCATGCGCGGTGTGATGGCTCGCAGCCGTCTCGCGCGCCGCGTGATGATGGGCGCGCAGAACCGGGTCCAGATGGGCCTGCTACGCGGTCACAAGCCGCCGTCCGTCATCTCGACGATCAAGCGGTCGCGGCGCGGCGCCGAGCCGCTGCTGAGTTCGGACGAGTCGTTCGTTCTCCACTCGGTGGCCGGCGCGCAGGCGGCGCTCGACGGCGATTTCGCGGAGTTCGGCGTCTACGAGGGCTCGTCGGCGCAGCTGCTCTGCGAGGTGAAGGGCGACCGCACCCTCCACCTGTTCGACACGTTCGAAGGCCTGCCGTCGCCCGACCGCGAGGAAGGCCGCGTTTTCGCGACCGGTCATTTCCGCTCGCGTCTCGAAGGCGTCCGCGCGGCGCTCGCCCGGTTCTCCGGCGTCCGGTTCCATCCGGGCTTCTTCCCGGCGTCGGCCTCGCCGCTGGCCGCGCACCGGTTCTCGTTCGTGCATCTCGACGTCGATCTCGAGGACAGTACCTTCGCGGGGCTCTCGTTCTTCTACGAGCGGATGATCCCGGGCGGCATCATCCTCACCCACGACTATTCGATTATCCCGGGCGTCGCCCGCGCCTTCGGCCGCTTCCTGGCCGACAAGCCGGAACGCGTGATCGAGCTCCCCACCACGCAGGCGATGCTGGTCCGGCGCGCCTGACACCCGGCCGACACGAAAAGGGCGGCAGACCTTCGGCCGCCGCCCCCGATTTCGGTCGGACGGAAACGGTCAGTCGACGCTGACGGACGCCGCTTCCGGACCCTTCATGCCCTGGACGACCTGGACGCGTGCGGTCTGCCCCTCGGCGAGGTTCGCGAGTCCCGAACGCTCCAGCGCGGACGCGTGGACGAAGATGTCCTTGCCGCCGTTCTGCGGCGTGATGAAGCCGAACCCCTTGGTGGCGTTGTACCACTTCACGGTCCCGATCATTTCCTCGGCGCTGCTGAGGTCGGGCGCACGACGGCCGCCGCCGGCCGAGCGGAAGCCGCCCGGCGCGCCGCCGCCCATCGGGCCGCCCGGACGCGGACCGCGTGCCATCGGCTTCGCGGTGCTCGTGTCGACCGACAGGACCTCGGCGACCTGGCGCCCTTTCGGACCCTGGCCGATGCGGACCTTCAGCGTCGCACCCTGCTCGACGGAATCGTGGCCGGACGCCGACAGTGCGTTGGCATGGAGGAACACGTCGCCGGTGCCGTCGGACAGCTCGACGAAGCCGAACCCCTTCTCGGGATTGCACCACTTGACGATCGCGGCGACGTCGGGGCCGGCCGAAGCCGCCACCCCCGCCGCCGCCGAAACTGCTGGCGCCGCCGCTGGCGGCGCCCGGACGGGCGCGGTCGCCGAACGACGGCGTGAAATCGTCATCGAAGCCGCCGCGGCGAGGAGAACGGCTGCGGTCGGAGCGGGTGTTTCTCAAGAGATCTATCCTGAAGGTCGAGGTCAAACGACGCCCGAAAACAGACGCCGGGGCGCATCGCTAGCACCAATTCGGCCGGCCGGGTGCGATAATTCGATGTCGGCGCGCGCGTCTGGCGCGGTTCCCGCCGGTGTCCGCAGACGGCGGAAACGGGCGCTTGCCGGCGCTTCGCCGGTCGCCTCTATGAAGCCCGAAGACTGACGCCTAAGAGAACGTTCTGCATGCGGGGGGAGTGGCAGGAATGAACGGTCGGAACCGGCTCGGACCGCGTCTGATGCTTGCGGTCGCGCCCGCGGCAGTGCTCGGCGCCCTGTCCACCGCTCCCGCCCGCGCGCTGCCGCCCGAGGACCCGAACAACATCATCACGATCCAGGGCGAGAACGACGCCGTTTCGACGTTGAGGGGAACCTCCGACCAGTACTACACGAGCGGCCTCCATGTCGGCTGGACTTCGGCCACCGACGACTACGGTGTCGCCCGGCCCTTCCAGGACCTCGGCCACACGATCTGGGGCGCCGGCGTCCAGCGCGTCTCGATCAGCCTCGACCAGTCGATCTTCACCCCGCACGACACCCAGATCAGCCCGCCCGATCCCGACGACCGGCCCTACGCCGCCGACCTCCTGCTGAACTTCCGCCTCATCACCGACAAGGACACCAGCCGCTCCTTCGTCGGCGTCGGGATCGGTGTGCTCGGCCCCTACGCGCAGGGCGAGGAAATCCAGAACGGTTTCCACGACCTCATCGGGGACACGCCGAACAAGGGCTGGGACTACCAACTGCCGAACTCGCCCGTGTTCCAGCTCGAGGCCGGCCGGATCTGGCGCTTCCCGCTCGTCAACCTCTACGGCATCGAATCCGACGTCCTGCCGCAGGTCTACGGCGTCGCCGGCTCGCTCCGCGACGAGGCGATGATCGGCGGCCAGTTCCGCATCGGCCAGGGCCTCGCGTCCGACTACGGCGTACCCCGCATCGCCCCCGGCATGAACGGGCTCGACGCCTATGTCCGCGTCCGCCCGATCGCCTGGTACGTGTTCGGCGGCGCCGACGGCCAGGCCGTCGGCTTCGACGAGACGATCCAGGGCAGCACCTTCCGCGACGACAGCCGCCACGCCGACAAGATCTGGGACGTCGGCGAGTTCGAGGCCGGCGCCGCGGTGATCTGGCGCGGCGTCCGCCTGTCCTATTCGCAGACCTGGCAGACCCAGGAATTCGTCGGCGCGCGCAGCGGCCTGTTCAACTTCGGCTCCGCCGCGCTGTCGTTTAAGTTCTGAGAGGCCTTGAGGCTCCGCCTCAAACTCCGCTGGGCGCTGGGCGCCCAGACCCCCATTCTTCAGGATCGGGGACCGGGCGCCCAGCGCGGGCCCCCATCGCGCTGGCGCGATGGGTCCCGGCCGGGTGGGGTGGGGGGCCGCGCCCCGCCGGGCACACAATCACCTCTCCAGCGCGAAAATGTCGGTAGCCCCCCGCCTCATTCGCCCCACCTGAGCAATGAGATCGTGCCGCGCGACCGCGCGCGAGACTATGCTCCGTTCCACCGCACCCCTCAGCGCAAGGCCGACGTCCGGTTCCGATGATCGCGTTCCGCATCCTCACCGTCCTCGCCGCCGCCTGCCTCGTCCTGTCCTTTGGGCTCGCGAGCCTGCTGCCGCCCGACCTGCCGCTCGGCCAGGCGCTTCTCGCCGTCGACAAGCCGACGGTGCTCGCGGTCCACGACTCCATGCTCCGGCACGGCGCCGCCGGTCTCTGGTCGGACGTCGTCGCGCCGCTTCTCGCCCGGCCGACCTGGGTCCCGGCCGCGATGCTCGGCATCGTGCTCGGCGGCCTCGCGATCACCGTGCGCCCGCGTCCCGCCGCGCCGTCCCGCCGCCGCCGGAGCTGACCGCCGGCCGGGCCTTTCAGCCGCCCGGCAGCACCAGCCGCCGCGCCAGCGCCACCATCCGTCGGTGCGCGTCGTCGAGGCCGACGGCCTCCAGCGCCGCGACCGGCACGAACCGCGCCGCCGCGGCATCGCCGGACGCCATCGGGGCGCGGTCGTCCGCCGCCGTCCCGGCGAGGTCGAGGATCGTGTAGTGGAACCGGATCCGCCCCGCCGCGTCGCGGTGGATCGCG
>CAXUBA010000210.1:0-4711 GCA_964249205.1 uncultured Acetobacteraceae bacterium
CGGACGCCGCCAGCATATCCCTTCCAATACAGATGAAAATGTCAACGAACAGCCAACGGGCCGGAGAACCAGAGGCTCTCCAGCTCGTCGGTAGAGCTGTGTCTATGCCCCGCCGCGACGGGTGTCAACCAACCGTCATCAAACGACGCTCAGAAGGCCGACGGCTCGCGCGATACGCCGGACGCCGCGTTCCTGTCCGTCACGCTGGTGTCGAACGGGCTCGGGAGGCCGGCCAGCGTCGTCGACATGCCAGTGGCGGGAAAGTTCTCCTCCCAGCCGCCACCGAGCGCCGTGTAGAGCTGGACGAGATTGCTCGAGACCGTCGCCGTGCTCTGCGCTAACTGCTGCTGGGACGAGAACAACGTCCGCTCCGCGTCGAGGACGTTCAGGAAGTTGACCAGACCGTGCGCGTATTGGTCCCGCGCCAACGCCAACGCCTTGCCGGCCGCGTCCACCGCGACCGCGAGCTGGTCACGACGAAGCTGCTCGGCGCCGTAGGCCGTCAACGCGTTGTCCACGTCGTGCCACGCCTGCAGCACGGTCTGCTCGTAGTTCACCGCGGCTTCCGCCTGCTGCGCCTTGTTGAGACGGAGCTGTCCGCGAAGCCGACCGCCCTCGAACAAGGGCAACGTCACCGACGGGCCGAACTCGTAGCCGGCGGACTGCCAAGTGAAGAGATCACGGAACTGGAGTGAAAGCTCGTTCAGGTTCCCGGTCAGCGTCACAGTCGGATAGAAGGCCGCGATCGCGACCCCGACCTCGGCGGTGGCGGCGTGCAGCGCGTCAACCGCCTGGCGCACATCGGGACGTCGGAGGACGAGTTCGGACGGAAGGCCAACCGGCACCCGCGGCGGCACCGGTGGAACGGCTTCGGGCGGCGTGAGCTCGGCGGCGAGCGCCTGCGGCGGTGCGCCGAGCAGCAGGGAGATCGCGTTGATCGTTTGCGTGATCTGCTGCTGGTCATTCGGGATCGCCGCCTCGGTCGAGGCGACCAGGCTCGCGGCATTCTGAACGTCGAGATCGGTCGTGAGCCCGCCGGTGTAACGCTGCTGGCTCAGGACCAGCGATTGCTGCGCGCTGGCGAGGTCAGCGCGCTGGATGCGGAGCTCCGTCTGCAGGCTGCGCAGCTGCACGTAGTCGCGCGCGAGCTCCGCCTCGGCCGAGATCAGCGCGCTCCGTCGCGCGTCCGCCGACTGCTCGACCGTCGCGCGGGCGGATTCCACCTGGCGACGCACCGAACCCCAAAGATCGAGTTCGTAGCTCGCGTCGATCGCGTCCTGCCACAGGTCGACGGGCGGGATCTTCGCCTCTCCCGCTTCCTGGCGGATCGCGTCGTAAAGCGCGCTGTCGCCCGGCACCGCCCCGACGGCCTGCTGCAAGCCGCGCTGCACCACTCGGTTCGGGATCTTGTCCCGCATGTACGACCCGGTCGCGTTGAGCTGCGGGTAGAGCGCGGAGGCGCTTTCCTGCAACTGCGCCCGGCTTTCAACCAGCCGGAACGTCGCGGCGCGCACCGAAAGGTTCTCGCCCGCAATCCGCGCTTCAAGTGCGGTGAGCTCCGGATCGCCAAAGACCCGCCACCATCGCGGATCCGGCGGGTTCGGCTCCGGCAGGCTCGGCGCACGACGGTCATTGGCGAGCGTCGGACCATGCGATGTCGTGAACGAGGTCGGCGACCAGCCCTGGGGACGGTGGAAGTCGGGCCCGACCTCGCAGCCGGCGAGTGCCGACGCGGCGAGCAGCGCGACCATGCGCTTCCAGCGCACCGCGCGCGACGGAGCAAGACGCGATCGAGACCATGGACGACAGGCCGCCAAGAACGCCGCTCCCTGAACGCGACGACGCGGAGGTCGACGGCAGGCTGACCGACCCGTTCGGTCAGCGTTGACAACCTACCTGCTTTTACCGGATCGTCCAAGCGAACCCGGCCGTCCCGGGACGGGCGGAGGCGATATCCTGTTGGTCTCCGACCTTCCCCGCGTCGAGGATCCCGATGGGCGTGACGGCGATGCGCCGAAACGGCGACAGATCATCGGCGGCGCGGCATGCGTGTTCAGCGAGGACGGCTACGAGGGCGCCAGCATGTCGCGGATCGCGGCCCGCGCCGGCGTGTCCAAGGGAACACTCTACAACTACTTCACCAGCAAATCCGACCTGTTCAACGCCTATATCGAAGGGGAAACGCGGCAGAAGATCGCCTGGATTCTCGAGAGCGTCGACGAAGAGCGGGATATCGGCGAGGCGCTGCGGCAGATCGGCGTTCGGCTGACCCGGACGCTGCTCAGCCCCGCGGCACAGACGATGCACCGGATCCTGGTCGCGGAAGCGCCCAAGTTTCCGGATCTTGCACGGATCTACTACGAAGCCGGGCAGGGGCGCGGTTCGGCCGAGATGGCGCGCTGGCTCGAACGGCAGTCGGCGAGCGGTCGGCTCCAGATCGACGATCCGGTTCTTGCGGCCGAACAGTTCGTTTCGCTCTGCCGGACCCGGTTCTGGATGCGCCGGTGTCTTCAGATGCTGCCGCTTGTGTCGGACGACGAGATCGAGTTCGTGGTCTGTCGCAACGTCGCGATGTTCCTCGCCACGTATGGCACCCGGTCCTGAGCCGGGAAGACGGGAGAACGCCGAAGTGCCGACCATCGCCGATCGCGTCGACGACGTCCTGCTCTCGCTCCGCACCAAGGAGAAGGAAACCGAGGATCGGCTGTCGGCGCTGCTTCGCATCCCGAGCGTCAGCGCCCAGCCCGCACACGCGTCGGATTGCCGGCGGGCGGCGGATGCGCTCGCCGCGCTGCTTCGTGCGATCGACTACGCCGTCTCGATCGACGAGACGGCCGGCCACCCGATCGTGCGCGCTTCGCATCCGGGTGTCGGCGGCGGCCGCGCGCCGCACGTCCTGTTCTACGGCCACTACGACGTGCAGCCGGCCGAGCCGCTCGGCCCGTGGACGTCGCCGCCGTTCGAGCCGGTGGTGGTCGAGGGTCCGCGCGGCCGGCGCCTCGTCGCGCGCGGCGCGGTGGACGACAAGGGACAGGTCATGACGTGGCTCGCGGCGCTGGCTGCCTGGCATGACACGGCGGGGGGGCCGCCCTGCCCCGTCACGGTGCTGATCGAGGGCGAGGAGGAGGTCGGCAGCGCCAATCTCGAGAACTACCTCGCCGAGCGCGGCCGGGATCTCGGCTGCGACGTCGCGGTGATCAGCGATACAGGCATGTGGGACATCGAGACGCCGGCGATCACCACGCGGCTTCGCGGCCTCGCCTATGTTGAGCTGACGGTCAGCGGCGCCCGGTCGGACCTCCACTCCGGCATGTACGGCGGCTCGGCGCTCAACCCGCTCAATCTCCTCGCGCGCATCCTGGGCGGCCTCCATGACGAGGACGGCCAAGTCACCATTCCCGGCTTCTATGACGGCCTGCAGGAGCCGACGGCGGCCGTGCTCGAGGCCTGGCGGGCGCTGGGGTTCCGGGAAGACGCTTTTCTCGGCGGGATCGGCCTGTCGGTGCCGTCCGGCGAGCGGCATCGCTCCGGCCTCGAGCGGCTTTGGGCGCGGCCGACCGCCGACATAAACGGCATCTGGGGCGGCTACACAGGCGACGGCGCGAAGACGGTGATCGCGCGCGAGGCGCGCGCCAAGCTCTCGTTCCGCCTGGTGCCCGGTCAGAACCCGGATCGCGTCGTAGCGTCGTTCGAGCGCTTCGTGCGCGACCGGCTTCCCGCCGATGCCGCCGTCGCGTTCAGCCATCACGGCGCCTCGCCTGGCACCGAGATCGCGTCGGACAGCCCTTACATGACGGCGGCGCGCCGCGGGCTCGCCGAGGAGTTCGGCCGCGAGGCGGTGCTGATCGGCTGCGGCGGATCGATCCCGGTGGTCGAGACGATGCAGCGCACGCTTGGCATCGACAGCCTGATGGTGGGTTTCGGGCTCGACGACGACGGCATGCACGGACCGGACGAGAAGTTCGAGCTCCGCTGCCTGCACCGCGGCAGCCGCGCGCATGCGCGGATCCTGGCCCATCTCGCCCTGACCGGCATGGAGCGGCACTGACCCGCCTGCCCCGTGCCCCCTCGAAGCCGGATGCGGAGCGATGCGGGCTTGCGGTCGCGGTGGCTGTGCTCGGTCTCGTGCCGGTCGGCGCCGGCTTGGCGGGCGTGCTGCAGGGGATCGGGATGACCGGCGTCCTCGACACGCCTGCAGCGCCCGGGCTCGACAGCCACGTCCGCTACCTGTCCGGTCTGCTGCTCGGGATCGGCATCGCCTGCTGGTCGACGGTGCCGTCGATCGAGCGGATGGGCGCGCGTTTCCGGCTGCTCACCGCGATCGTCGTGAGCGGCGGCCTCGGACGTCTGCTCGGCATCCTCGAGCACGGCTGGCCGCCGCCGCCCATGCTGTTCGGGCTCGCGATGGAGCTGTTCGCAACGCCGCTTCTTTGTGTCTGGCAATGGCGTGTCCAGCGACGCTTCGAGTGTGCCCGGGTTCGCGTCCCCGCCCCCGTCGCGTTCCCGGAAGCGTAACCGGGGGCGAGCGAGGAGCGGGGACCGGCGCCGGTCCCCGCCACCTCGACTTCGGGGACGCTGCCGGCGTCCCGGATGGACCATCGAGGACGGCAAAGCCGCCGCTTCGAGCGGCTCGTCGTGCCCGACGCCGGGCGCCCCGGCGGAGAGGGTGGGATTCGAACCCACGGTACGCTTGCACGCACAACGGTTTTCG
>CAXUBA010000211.1:0-4653 GCA_964249205.1 uncultured Acetobacteraceae bacterium
GCCTTCATCATGCCGCCGTCGACGAAATACGTGGCGCCGACGGTGTACGCGGCGCGCTCGGAACACAGGAAGACGAAGGTCGAGGCGACCTCCTCCGCGGTCGCGAAGCGACGGATCGGCGCGTGCTCCTTCGCCACCCCGTCGAGATAGCCCTGCCAGTCGCCGCCCGACCCTTCCGTCAGCTGCTTCGCCGTCTTGATCCAGTCCGGCGTGAGAACGAGGCCCGGATTGATGCAGTTCACGCGGATGCGGTCGCCGACGACCTCCGTCGACAGCGTCTTCGAGAACATCACCAGCGCCGCCTTGGTCACGTTGTAGATCGGCTCGTACCAGAGCGGCTGGGCGGCGCAGATCGACGCGTTGTGCAGGATCACGCCGCCGCCGCGTGTGCGCATCGCGGGGACCAGGCCGCGCGCGAGGCGGACGGCGGCCATCACGTGCAGGTTCCAGTAGTGCAGCCACTTCTCGTCGGTCGCCTCGGCGATCGTCTCGTTGCTGCCGGTGCCTGCGTTGTTGATCAGGATGTCGGCGCCGCCGTGCCGCTCGGTGACGTGCGCGATCAGTCGGTCGACGCCCTCCGCCGTGCCGACGTCGCAACCGACCGCCTCGGCGACGACGCCGAAGCTCGCCGCGATGCGCTCGGCTTCCGCCGCCGCCCGCTCGGTGCCGCGCGCCGCCAGGATGACGGTGGCACCCTCGGCCGCGAGGCCTTCCGCCACCGCGAGCCCGATCCCGACGCTGCCGCCGGTGATGACCGACACCTTCCCTCGAAGCTCGAGATCCATCTACGATCCTCCCAGATCGCCGTCATGCTAGTTGACTAGCTATGCATTGCGATCAGGCTGCGCGTCAGCGGCTTGTCATGTCAAGCGCTTTCCCAAGACTTGCGTGAAACGCGACGGTCGCGTTCATTCGACGCACTGAGCAGTGCGCTCGTTCCAAAGCGGATCCCGCATGTCCTCGCGCAAGCGCTACAGTTCCTCGACCGACGTGGCCCGGCTCGCCGGCGTCTCTCAGTCGGCGGTGTCGCGGAGCTTCAAACCCGGCGGAAGCGTATCCGCCGAGATGAGACGGAAGATCAAGGCGGCGGCGGAAGCGCTCGATTACAAGCCGAGCCTCATTCCTCGGATCATGTTGACCGAGCGGTCTGGGCTCGTTGCTGTGATAATCGGTGCTATGGGCAACCCGTTCTATGCGATGGTGCTCGAGGAATTTCTCACGGGATTGGAACGCCTCGGCTATCAGGCGGTGGTCGTAGCGGCCGACAGCGGGCACAAGCTAGACAACGCTATCCAGCGTCTCGCCAGCTACCGCGTCGATGCGGTCCTGAGCCCGTTGGCGATCCTATCAGCGGAAGCTCATCGCTCGCTTGCTCGTCTCCGCATTCCGGTGATCTCGTTCAACACTCGGATCGGCAGCGGCTGCGAATCGACCATCAACTGCGACAATCACGCGGCAGGGCGCACGATCGTCGAGCTCTTCGCGGCAGCCGGATCTCGACGGCTCGCCTTCGTCTGCGGGCCGTCCGACAGTCCGGCAGCGGACGAGCGCCTGGCGGGTTTCAGAGAGCGCGCACGGGAACTCCGATTGCGTGCTCCTCAAGTCGCGAGCGGCGACTTCAGTTATGAGGGTGGAGTCGCTGCCGCGCGCGTCTTTTTCCAGCGGAACGTAAGACCTGACGCGATCTTTTGTGCGAACGACCTCTTAGCACTCGGCGTCATCGACACCGTCCGGTCGGAGTTCGGGCTCTGCATTCCTGATCAGGTGAGGATCGCCGGTTTCGACGACATCCCGGCTGCCGCATGGAAAGCCTATGAGCTGACGACGTTCGTGCAAGATGCGAAAGCGATGACGGAGCGCGCGCTTGACATCCTGAAGAGGGCGCTCGCTGACCCGACCCATGAAAGCGAATGTGTCGTGCTCCCTGTTTGTTTGAGGAAGCGTGCAAGCGCTTAGGCGCAGCGTCCGAAATCATGATGACTGTAAGCGTCGCTTACCTCCAAGTGGGTTTGCAGCTAAACGTCCGTTCAATGCTGTGCCGCTCCCATCGGCTGATTTCCTCGCCGAACGCTTCTGTTGCTTCTTCCCGCGGCTGCGCCGGAAGCCGACCACGTTCTCGAGGTCCAGGACTGTGAAGGCGAGACCGAGTGTGGCCTCGAGCTCGTCCTGCCACTGCGGAACCATGCCGGTTGGAGCCGCTATGACCATCAACTCGATGTGCCGCCGCAGCAGCAGCTCGCGAACAACAAGCCCCGCTCCGACCGTCTTGCCCAGGCCGAGATCGCCGGCAATCAGCAGGCTGATCGCGGCAGGCGCAGGGCCCTGCGGAGAGGCAGCCGATAGGGCGTTGAGCTAGGCTCAGGACTCTCCACTTGAGCCAGAAGGTGACGACAACGGCGATGCGGATGGCTGATTGGAAGGTGTGTGCGCATCGGTCGTAGGTGCTGTCGTAGATGCGGTCGGCCACCAGTTCGCGCGCCTGCGGCAGATCTGCGAGCAGATCGCCGCCCCGACATGGTCACTGGTCTGGCCTGCCGTGAGCAGCAGGCGCACGGGTCGGCCCTGTCGTCGCAGACGGTGTTCAGCTTGGAGTTCAGGCCCTAGGTGCGGATCAAACGAAGCGAAATGACGTTTCAGAACGGCGATCAGTTCCGGAGGTCGTGAAGCACTAAGTAGTTTTTCCGCAGACCCACACCTGTTGCCCTCGGGCGTCATTCACGGCTGCGTCGCGCGGCAGGAGATCGGCGAAGCGCGCAAGACGAACCGACGCTGACACGTCGAGCATGGCCCCGTTTCCCCAACTGACCAGACGACATGGGACGCTCGCCGCGCGCGCGCAATCGCGATCGATCGCGGTGTCGCCGACGAACATCGCCTCGTCCGGATCGGCGTCGAGCGCCCGGAGCGCGTGCAACAGCGGCAACGGGTCCGGCTTGCGGCGCGGGGTGGTGTCGGCGCCGACCACGATCTCCATCGCGTCAAAGAGACCCAGCGCGCGCAGCACGGCGACAGCAAGCCCCTCGGGCTTGTTGGTACAGATGCCGAGACGGAGGCCCGCTCGACGCAGAAGCGGGATCGCATCGGCGGCGTCGGCGAACAGCGTCGAGTAAACGCAGGGCCGCTCGCTGTAGTAGGCGAGGTAGGATGCGGTGTCGCGCCTGACGCGTGCGTCGTCGTTCGCCGCGCCGACCAACTCGAGCACGCGCGCAACCAGCACCGACGCACCCTCCCCGGTGAGGCGTTCGACGTCGCGCACCGGCAGCGGCCCGAGCGCGTGTTCGGCCAGCATCCGGTTGATGCCGGCCGCGATGTCGGGCGCGCTGTCGACCAGCGTGCCGTCGAGGTCGAACACCACCGCCTTCAACACCGGATCGCCTCCTTTTGCATGGCGTGCGACGATCGAGCACGCGGTGAAGCATCATTCCGCACCGGCCGGGGAGGGGTTCGACGGAAAACCTCCTGCGCGTCGCGGATCGGGACCATCACGGCCTGACAGCTGCGGCGGGGCGGCGGGAAGGAGAGCACGTGCACCTTATCACCTATCTCACGCGGATACAGTTCGGCGCCGGGGCGCGCATGGCGCTACCCGACGAGGTCGCCGCATCGGCGGCGTCACGGCCGATGATCGTCACCGACGAGGGGGTGGTCGCGGCGGGTCTCGTCGAGCGGATCGAGACGGCGTACGGCCGCCCGTTGCCGGTCTTCGCCAGGTGCCCGGAAAATCCGACCGAGGCAGCCGCTTTCGAGGCGCTGCGCCATTTCGGCGAGCACGGGTGCGACGCGCTGATCGGCGTTGGCGGCGGCTCTCCCATCGACCTCGCCAAGACGGTCTCGCTGCTCGCCACGCATCCCGGACCGCTCGCGCGCTATGCCGCGATCGAGGGAGGCGCGGCCGCGATCACCGCCGAAAAGCCCCCCGTGTTCGCCGTCCCGACCACCGCGGGCACCGGAAGCGAGGTCGGCCGCGCGGCGCTGGTGACGCTGGAGGACGGGCGGAAGCTCGGCCTGATCTCGCCGCACATGATCCCGACGGCAGCGATCTGCGACCCGGATCTGACGCTCGGCCTACCGCCGCGCCTGACCGCCGCGACCGGCATGGACGCGATCGCTCACTGCGTCGAGACGTTCCTCAGCCCGAGGTTCAACCCGCCCGCCGACGCGATCGCGCTCAGCGGGCTTGCCCGGGCGGTTCGGGCGATCCGCCGCGCGACCGAGTTTGGTTCCGACGGCGACGCACGCGCCGAGATGATGCTCGCGGCGCTCGAAGGCGGGCTCACCTTCCAGAAGGGATTGGGCGCGGTGCACGGCCTGTCGCACCCGCTGGGCGCCCTCAAGGCCCTCCGGCTGCACCACGGCACGCTCAACGCGATCCTGCTGCCGCACGTCCTCCGCTTCAACGCGCCGGCCATCGCGCCGCGGATCCCGGCGCTCCGGCAGGCCCTCGGATTGCACGCCGATGCCGACATGCCGGAGGCGATCGCGCGGCTGGTGCGCGATCTCGGTCTGCCGACGCGGCTGTCCGAACTCGGGATCGGACGCGACCACCTCGCCGCCATCCCGGCGAATGCCGTGCTCGACCATTCGACGGCGACGAACCCGCGTCCGATCGACGCCGCGGGCTACGGCGCGCTGCTCGAGGCGAGCCTGTAGGAC
>CAXUBA010000212.1:0-4648 GCA_964249205.1 uncultured Acetobacteraceae bacterium
GGCGCTCGCCTGGAGGGGCCACCTTCAGACCACGCGCCGATCCGTGCAACTACGCGTTAGCTATCGCTCCTGTGCAGAAGTGACCGTTCGACGCGCTTACCTTCGAAGCGAAGAACGGATGGAGAGATGAGAGGGTCTTGCCCACTGCGAAACTCGTGGCACTCGCGGGTCACTCCGCGTCCGCGCGACCGCCGGTCGCCGCATTCGGCGGAAGTGCGCCTTTCATCGGCGCGATGCTGACCACGTCGCAGACTAGGTCCTGTGGACGGTTTTGACCAAGATGAGGCTGCAGGCGAACGAGACCAGCGAAGCGAAGTTCTCTGCGGTCTTCTCGCATCTCAGCGCGATGCGTTTGAACCGCTTGAGCTTGCCGATCGACCGCTCGATCCGCGCACCGTGGTGGTGTGGGCGCGTTCCGGCCCGGGCGGCAACCGCGCGAACGGCACGCACGACAACTCGGCGGCGCGCTGATCGGAAATCGCGCACGCCCGCCCTTTCGCGTGGCCAGATTGATCCGGAGCCTCGTCAGGCTCCGTCGGCCGAGGAAAGGGCGAGCATAGCCCGCAGGCCGCCCCCTTCCCGGTTCTCCAGCGTGATCCGTGCCCCGAACGTCGCCGCCTGCGCCCGCGCGATCGCGAGCCCGAGGCCGGTTCCTTCGCGGCGCCCGGCGCCCCTGACGAAAGGCGTGAACACGGCTTCCAGGTGGTCTGCCGGCAGTCCGGGTCCGCGATCCTCGACGAGGATGCGGATCTCGTTTCCTCCCTTCTCCGCCCGTAGTGACGCGGCGCCGGCGTGCTTGACGGCGTTTTCGCAAAGGTTCTGGAGCGCCCGCAGCAGGGCATTCGGCTTGACCCGGGCACGCAACGTGGAGGGCGTCTCGCAGGTTACCTCCTGACCGACCTCCTGCGCGTCGGTGGCGATCGTCTCGAGCAGCGCACCGAGCTCCACGATCGCCCAGGGCTCGCGGTTTTCGCCGCTTGCGGCAAGTTCGAGCCCGCTTCGGACCATCCCCAACATGATGCCGAGATCGGCCAGCAGCCGATCGCGCAGCGCGGCATCTTCCACCTGCTCGAGCCGGATCCGCATGCGGGTGAGCGGTGTCTGGAGATCGTGGCTGATCGAGGCGAGCAGGTTCGTGCGCGCAGCGAAGCCGTCGCGGACACGCTCCTGCATGACGTTGAACGTCCGGAGCGCCAGGCGGATCTCGCGCGGACCCGTTTCCGGCAGGAGCGCGGGGTCGAGCGAACGGGCGAACGACTGCGAGGCCTCACTCAGCCTTCGGAGCGGCGCGAGCGTCAGACGCGAGATCACGATCGCGAGCAGGATGCTCTCGACGCCGATCACGCCGACATACAGCGGCACGAAGAACGGGACGTTGAAGTTCCTGACCGCATCCCGATCGATCTCGAGCGCATAGGTGTCGCCCGGTGCGACCGTGAACCGGACGTACCAGCATCCGAACTCGGGCAGGTATTCGCGCAGGTGCAGGGATGGCGGTTGTATGCAGCGCGCGCGATCGTCGACGCGCACCACGTGCGGATCCGACGCCGCGCCGAACTGCGCTGCCACCGCGTCGCGAAGGGTCGCAACCTCGCTCCGATCCCGCGGCCACGCATACGGTTCCGGTGCGTAGTGCCGGAAGCCGAAATGGTGAAGGCGCCTGTCGAACGAACTCCGATCGTGCTGGAGATGATCGTGGATGTCGCCGATCACGCCCAAGAATTTTTCCTGCTGCAGCGCTTCCATGCTTCGCGACCAGAGCCAGGCGGCGCTTGCGAGCGTCGCCCCGGCGGTGATCGCGAGCGTCGCGCAGACCACGAACACCAGCCGGCCGCCGAGGGACTCGAGCCGTCTGCCGAGCACGCGCCAGGTGACCGTCACAGCCGCCACGGTCAGCGGAACGTGACGTCGGAGGCGAGCATGTAGCCTTCGCCGCGCACCGTCAGGATCATGTCGGCGGCTTGCGGCTCGCGTGCCAGACGCTGCCGCAGCCGGCTGATGCGGATGTCGAGGGAGCGGTCGAACGACACCGTCGCGCCGCGCTCCGGCAGCAACTCCTCGCGCGAGAGCACCCGGCCGGGCCGCTCGAGCAGCCGGCGCAACAGGCTGTATTCCGATGCCGGCAGCATCACCAGATGCCCGTCGGCCGCGATCAGGCGGCGGTGCAACAAATCGAGCTCCCAGGGTCCGAACCGTGCGATGCGGGCCTGCAGGGGCAGGCTCGCCATGGCCCGGCGGCCGAGAAGCTTCCGGGCGCGCACGAGAAGTTCGCGGGGTTCGAACGGTTTCGCGAGATAGTCGTCCGCCCCGAGTTCCAGCCCGAGAACGCGTTCGATCGGGCCCGTCCTGGCGGTGAGCATCAGGATCGCGAGCGCGTGCCCGGTGGCCCGGAGCTCCCGGCAGAGCGCGATGCCGTCGCCGTCCGGCAGGCCTAGGTCGAGGATCAGAAGGTCGAAGGCGGCCGAGGCCAGGGCGGCATGCGCCTCGATGACGGCGGCGGCTCCTTCCGCCACGTAGCCGTCGCGCGCGAAGATCTCGAGCAGGAAGTCGCGGATCGTGTCGTCGTCGTCGAGCACAAGGACGCGCGGTGCGATGGCGGCCGACATGGCGGGCTTCTGTCCGATCCAGGCTGCGTGTGGCGGGAGAGCGCGCGATCGTAGCAGCCGAACGTGGGGCGAGGGAGCGCGACCGGGCGTTTGCGATTGCAGCGGTTTGTATCCGGCGCGTTTCACAGGAGAACTGTCGCGGCCGCTCGCATTTCCACATTTGCTCCAACGACTTGTCTGCAAAGGTCGGTCGTTACAATCGCCTACGCAACGGCTCTACCGCCCTAGGTGCCGCTGCTGTTCCTGTCGCGCCCGATGGAACGGGGAAGGCGGGCAATGGTCGAGAAGCTAACGGAGGTCAGGGTCGCGACGCCCGTGTCGGACCGCGCGCCCCAGCGCAGGGCGGGCGCGACCGCTGCCCGAGGCGGCGAGGCGCGTTGGTGGACGCCGATCCCGACGGTTGGTCCCCGTTACTGGAGCGCGCTCTGCCTCGCGAGCGTCCTCGGGGCGGATACGGGCGACATCCTCTCCCGCTCGCTCGGCCTCGGCTACTGGCACGGGCTTCCCCTGCTCTCCGTTCTATTCGCCTCGACGGTGCTGGCGGCGCGCCTCGGACGTCGCTCCGAGGCTTACTATTGGAACGGCATCCTCATCGTCCGCACCGCGGCGACCAACCTCGCCGACTTGCAGACGCTCGTCATCGGCCAGCCGATGCCGGTAACGGCCGCAGTGTTCGGCGCGATCCTCGTCGCGCTCGTCGCGCGCCGACGTTCTGCGACCGCGGCCGCGCTTCCCGTCGCGGACGGTTGGTTCTGGGCGGCCATGCTGGCGGCGGGCACGGTCGGCACCGCCATCGGCGACGATCTGTCCTTTGGACAGGACCTCGGACCGGCACTCGCCTCCGCCTGCACGACGCCCGCGCTCGTCGTGGCCCTCGGGTGGCGCGCGACGTCCCGGCTGTCGGCGGTCCTGACCTTCTGGACCACCGTGGTCGCGGTCCGCACGTGGGGTACCACGGTCGGCGACATGACGGCCGATCGCTTCGGCCTGATCCCGTGCGCGGCGGCGATCCTCGTGCTCTTCGCCGGCCTGCTGCTCGCGTGGCGTCCGAGACCGTCTCCCTACCTCACCATCGTCGGATGAGCGTTCGGACGATCCGCCGTGTCGCGTTGCTGTGCCTCGCACCTGTCTTCGGCGCGGCGGAGGCGATCGCCTCGCCGCCGTTCGTCCTCGACGACGGCGACGTCGACGACGTCGGTCATCTCGAAATCGACGTCGGCTCGCTCGCCACCTTCGGCAGGGAAGCGACGTCCGGCACGCTTCCCTACCTCGAGGCCGATCTCGGGGTGCTTAGCGGTGTGGAAGCCGACGTCGTTGCACCGATCGCCTTCGCGGCGTCGCCGGGCCACAGGGTCACGGCCGGACCGGGCGATGCCGAGCTCGAGGCCAAGGTTCGTGTCGTCAATCAGTCGGCGTCCGCCGCTCTCCCGTCGATTGCGCTTGATCCGACACTGCTCCTCCCCACCGGCAACGCCGCGCGCGACCTCGGCGAGGGACGTCCGCAGCTCTTCCTGCCGGTGTGGTTATCGAAGGATCTCGGACGCTGGACCGTCTTCGGTGGCGGCGGCCCGACGGTCGGTCACGGCGCCGGCGAGCGCGACTTCCTCCTCTTCGGCGCGGGCGTGCTCAGGGACGTGGCCGACAACTGGCACGTCGGTGCAGAGGTCTATGAGACCACCCGCTCCGGGCGCCGCGATCCGAGCCTGCTCTCAACGGATCTTGACGTCGTGATCGACCTCTCCGCGCATGTCCATCTGTTCGCATCCGTCGGACGTGGTGCCGGCGCCGGAACCGCCGCGGACCAGGCGAGCGTGTTCGCCGGCGTGCAGGTGACGGACTAAGCCGCCGTGAAGCAGGCGCCCGATCTCCGGATGCGCGGGACGGCATGCCGAAAAACCCGAATTGCAACCGGAAAAGGACATGACCGAAAATGCTGATCAGACGCCTGCATGCATGGCTCGCGATACTTGCGGCTCCCACGATCCTCTTCTTCGCGGCAACCGGAGCGCTGCAGCTCTTCGATCTGCACGAGCCGCACGCCG
>CAXUBA010000213.1:0-3024 GCA_964249205.1 uncultured Acetobacteraceae bacterium
CCTCCCCTCCGGACGGGGAACCGCGGGGTCCGGTCGCGTGACGGGGGGCGCCGACGAGAAAGACCGCCGCGCCGCCGACGGCCACGCCAAGGAGCGCGCCGCCAACCGCGAGCCGTCGCCACCCGGCTTTCTCCGGTCGCGCGGCCGGATCGTCCTCGTCCCGGAGCGACGGGTCGATCGGGCCGGTGTCGCGCGGCCGCACGCGCTTCGCACCGCGCTCGGCGGCACGCCTCGCCGCATCGACGAACAAGGTCCGGGCGATGCCGACGCGCCCGTCGGCCAGGCTGACAATCCGGCGGCCGGCCCGCGGCGACAGCATGTCGGGTGGCAGGTCCCACCGTCGCAGCAATTCGGCAAGAAAGGCCGACATCTCGGGGGCGGCGAGGGGACGGACGAACACCGGCACCGGCGCCCGGTCGGTCGGTCGGCGGAATGCCTCGCCCACCTGCACCGCCTGAACCCGTTCGCCGAACTCCTGTGCGCACCACCGCGCGAGTGTCGTCTTGCCGACCTGACGGTCGCCGGTCAGCACGAAATCCGCGCGCCCTTCGCGGATCCCTGCCCTGATGGCCGTGACGGCCTCCACCCAGCCGCCGTGCTCAATCGGCCGGTTCGCCTGCACGACGCCGGAAAAGACCTGATCGAGTGTCGCGCCATCGTCGACGAGCATGTCTTGCCGCATCCGGGCAAATGTTCCTCTTCGGCCGATTGTCATAACGCTTTTCGGAGGTCGAACCAAACGCGCCGTCCTCACGTTTTCGGGTTCCGTTAGTTGGCGGCGGCCCAGCGGCCCCGCTGGCTGGCGCGCGCCGTGGGCGCTACGGCGTGGGTCGCACCCGAGGGTTCGGGCGAAAGGATGCGCGGATGGATGGTCTGACGGTCGCCGTCACGCGCGGCGGGCGGGTCGAGTCACGGCATGCGGTCGACGCCGTCGTGGTCGACGCGACCGGCGCCCCCCGGTTCGCGGCAGGCCGGGTCGCGGATGCGCACTTTCCCCGTTCGGCGATCAAGGCGGTGCTCGCGGTTCCACTCGTCGAATTCGGGGTGGACGCGCGCCTCGGTCTCGACGACCGGGCGCTCGCGCTCGCCTGTTCGTCGCACGACGGTTCGGCGATCCATGTGGCACTTGCCCGATCGATGCTCGAAAGCGCCGGGCGGTCGATGGCCGATCTCCGCTGCGGCACGCACTGGCCGCTTTCGCGCGACGCCGCCCATGCGCTGGCGCGCGCCGGCGAAGCGCCGTGCCCGCTGCACAACAACTGCTCGGGCAAGCATGCCGGGCTGATCTGCCTGTCGGTCGGCCTCGGCGTCGATCCTGCGGGCTATCAGGAGCCTGGCCATCCGGCGATGCGCGCGGCCACAGGGGTCCTGGCGGACACGGCCGGCGCCGTCTGCGACGCACGGAACGCTGCGACCGATGGTTGTTCGATCCCGACCTACGCGATCCCGCTCGTGGCGCTGGCGCGCGCCTTCGCCCGCTTCGGGACAGGCGAGACCATGACGGCCGGCCGGGCCGAAGCGAGCCGCCGGATCCGGCATGCGGTCGCCTCGTGTCCCGAGCTGGTGTCCGGCGCTGGGCGGTTCGACACGGTGCTGAACGCGGCGCTCGGTCCGCGCGCCTTCGTCAAGGGGGGCGCCGAGGGCATCTGGTGCGCGAGCCTCCCGGGGGAGGGGCTCGGCCTCGCGGTCAAGGCGCGGGACGGCGCAGGACGCGCGGCGCAGGCGGCGACCGCGGCGCTCCTCGCGCGTTTCGGTGCCGACCATCCCGTGCTGCACGACTGGCCCGGGCGCACGCTCGCGACCTGGCAGGGGGCCCCGGTCGGCACCGTCCGCGTCGAAACCGCGCTCGACGGTGGCGGCTGATCGCCGTCCGGGCGCGCTACTCGGGAACCTCGGCGGTGTGGACCGTGAAGTTCGAGAGCCACGACGATCCGAACGACGTGGTGAGCGCGACGTCGGTCGCGTCGCGGCCGCGCGCCATCAGGATGCGGCCGATCCGCTGCCGGTTGTGGCGCGCGTCGACCGTGCGCCAGGCACCCCCGAGGTAGACGTCGAACCA
Organism: uncultured Acetobacteraceae bacterium; assembly: GCA_964249205.1. GTDB lineage: Bacteria > Pseudomonadota > Alphaproteobacteria > Acetobacterales > Acetobacteraceae > CAXTPV01. The sequence continues at coordinate 2,060 of CAXUBA010000213.1, forward strand.
GGCGGAGAAATCCATCGGATCCGGCGACAGCGGCACGCCGATGTCGCCGAGATAGCCGGTGCAGTAGCGCGCCGGGATGTTCATGCAGCGACAAAGCGCGACCGCCAGATGCGCGAAGTCACGACACACGCCGACGCGTTCCTCGTTCGCTTCGAACGCGGTCCGGGTCGAGCGCGCCTGCCCGTAGTCGAAGCGGATCCGGCCGTGCACGTAGTCGAGGACGGCCTGCATGCGTGCCCAGCCGGGCGGCGTCGAGCCGAACAGGTACCAGGCGAGGTCCGACAGCCGGTCGGTCTCGCAGTAGCGGCTGCCCAGCAGGAACGGCAGGCATTCCGTCGGCAGGTCCTCGACCGGGTGCTGCACCGCGGTCCAGTCGACGCGGTCGGGAAGGCCGCTGTCCTGCACCAGGAAGTCGGTGCGCACCCGCGTGGTGCCGGGCTGCGCCACGATCCGCGTCACCGTGTTGCCGAACAGGTCGGTGAAATCGGTGGCTTCGACGTTCGGCGTGAACTCCATTACGTGCGGCGAGCGCAGGTCGTGCGCGCGACTGGGATGGATGCTCAGGAGCAGCATGAACGCGGTCGGCTGGGCGACGTCGATGCTGATGTCGAAGCCGGTCCGGATCAGCATGGCGAAAGTTCCTTCAGGGTGGGGACGGAATGATCCGGATCGGCGGTCGCGTCCACGGTCACGTCCATGCCGAGGCAGTCCGAGGCGAGGCCGAAGAAGGTGCCGCCGAGCGGAACCGCTTCGGCGGCGTCGCGCGTGGACGAGACGCGGACCAGATCGCGCGAGCCGACGATCGCGTTGGTGGGATCGAGGTCGAGCCATCCGTGGCCGGGGACGAGGACCTGCGCCCAGCCGTGCGTCGAGCCGCCGCCGCGCCGCTCGGCCGCGGCCGGGCCCGGCCCGGTGACGACGTAGCCCGACACGAACCCGGCCGGCAGGCCGAGTGCGCGTGCCGC
>CAXUBA010000213.1:3034-4647 GCA_964249205.1 uncultured Acetobacteraceae bacterium
CGGTAGAGCGTTTCCGCCGCCGACTGGACGCCCGGCGCGTGGCGGGCGCGATAGCGGAAGCGCCCGGGCGCCTCCAGCGTGATCGCGGACAGGGTGTCGCAGGCGGAGGACGGCGCGTCCGCGGGACCCCGCCGGTGCAGGTCGATGAAGCGGGCGAGCTCCCGCCCGGCATCCGGCGAGGGCGCGCGAAAGGGTGCGGCCGCGTCGCGCTCGGCCGGCGAAAGCGCCGTGCCGCGCAGCGCTCCTTTGCGGGGCAACGGAGTCGGGCTCGCCTCCACGGTGAACGTGCTGATGAAGCGGAGGCAGGCCGCGGTGCGGTCGAACCGGACGCGATCGATGCGGTTGCCGTAGCGATCCTCGTCGCGCGTCGCCCCGCACGGGCGCGGCTCGACCGCTAGGGAACTCGCGACCGTCCGCTGGTCGGTCGCGCCGCGCGGCGTCAGCATCATCCGGTGTTCGCCGAAGGCGACCGGTCGCGCGTAGCGGTAGCTCGTGACGTGCCGGACCCGGATGACAGTCATCACCGGAACTTTGCAGATAGCGTGCCATCGGTCAGCGACCATTGCGGAGCGTCGGTCTCCGGGCCGATACGATCCACCCATGACCCTCCTCGACGAGCGGGATCCGCATCCCGTCCGCCTTTCGAACCCCGACGGCGCGTCTCCATTCCTGCTGGTGTCCGATCATGCGGGGCGCCGTCGTCCGGCGCGTCTCGGCGGTCTCGGCGTCGCGCGTGCCGACTGGGGGCGCCACGTCGCATACGACATCGGGATGAAGGGCACAGGCGGCCTGCTCGCCCGTCGGCTCGACGCGGTGCTCGTGGAGCAGCGGTATTCCCGACTGGTGATCGACTGCAACCGCGCACCGGGCCATCCCGCCTCCGTTCCGGCGACGAGCGAGCGCACCGTCGTGCCCGGGAACGCGAACCTCGACGCCGGCGAGCGGGCTAGACGCGAGCGCGAGATCCTGGAGCCCTATCATCGTGCCATCGGTCATTTGGTCGAGCGACGGGCGGCCGAGGGACGGCGGACCGTCCTCGTCGCGCTGCACTCCTTCACGCCCGTCTACGACGGCGCCGCGCGATCGTGGCGGGCGGGCGTGCTGCATGACGGCCGCTCGCGCTTCTCGCTCGATGTGCTGGATGCGCTTCGCGCGCGCTTCGGCGACGCGATTGGCGACAATGAGCCCTATCGGCTCGACGCGGCGTCCGACTACACGATCCCGCGCCATGCCTGGACAAGCGGGCTCGATCATGTGTAGATCGAGGTCCGACAGGATCTCGTCGCCGGCACGAATGGTCAGGTCGAGTGGGCGGCGATCCTCGAACATGCCTTGCGGGACGCCGAGGGGAGGAGAAGCGCGCGATGAACAGCCGTTCCGGCGACGGAAGCGAAGTGCTGACCGGTCGGACCCGCCTCGCGGGCGTCGTCGGCTGGCCGGTGATGTATTCGCGCTCGCCGCGGCTGCACAACCTTTGGCTGCAGCGCTACGGTATCGATGGCGCCTATGTTCCGCTGGCGGTGCGTCCCGGCTTCTTCGACGTCGCCATCAGGGGTCTTCTCCACGCGGGCTTCGCCGGCGTCCACGTCACGCTGCCGCAGAAGGAGGCGGCG
>CAXUBA010000214.1:0-4618 GCA_964249205.1 uncultured Acetobacteraceae bacterium
GCTGAGCGGCGGCCTGCGCGCCGTCGGTGGACCGGGGATGGACGGCGGGCTGGCGGTCATCGCCCTCGGCGTGCTGTGCGTCTGGACCTCGGACACCGTGTACCTGGTGAAGGTCGCGCACGGCACCTGGGTGTCCGGCGGGCCCTACGACCCGGGCTGGTGGACGATTGCCGAGTGCCTGGCGATCGCCGCCTGGCTGCCCGTGCGCGTCCGGCGCCGCGCCGGCCGGCCGTGCGGCGGCCGGATCCCGGCGCCCCTTCGATCCACCAGCCATTCCCGACCTGACAGCCCCGCCGGTCGCACTTTTGACAGCCGCTCCGCCGCGCCCGCATCCTTCCGCCGCTGCGACGAGTTCATCCCGAACCGGAGCCGAAAGAGCCACCGCATGATCTCCCCGCTGATGCCGACCTACAACCGCGCCGACCTCGCGTTCGAGCGGGGCGAGGGCGCCTGGCTGGTGGCGTCCGACGGGCGACGATACCTCGATTTCGGCTCCGGCATCGCGACCTCCTCGCTCGGTCACGGCCACCCGGCGCTGGTGCGCGCCATCGCCGAGCAGGCGGCCCGCGTGATGCACGTCTCGAACCTTTACCGGGTGCCGGAAGCCGAGCGGCTCGCCGCGCGCTTCGTCGCCGCGACGTTCGCCGACAGCGTCTTCTTCTGCAACTCGGGCGCCGAAGCCAACGAGGGCATGGTCAAGCTGATCCGCCGCGCGATGGCCAAGAGCGGTCGGCCCGAGCGCACGCGGATCATCTGCTTCGAGGGCGCCTTCCACGGCCGCACGCTCGCCATGCTGTCGGCCACCGGCAACCCGAAATATCTCGACGGGTTCGGCGAGCCGGTCAGCGGCTTCGACCACGTGCCGTTCGACAACATGAACGCCGTCCGCGACGCGATCGGCCCGCACACCGCGGCGATCATGATCGAGCCGGTGCAGGGCGAGGGGGGCATTCGGCCGGCCCCGCCGCGCTTCCTCCGCGAGCTCCGCGCCACCGCCGACGAGTTCGGCCTGTTTCTCGGCCTCGACGAGGTGCAGTGCGGCATGGGCCGCACCGGCACGCTGTTCGCCCACGAGCAGGCCGGGATCACCCCCGACGTGATGAGCGCGGCGAAGGGGATCGGCGGCGGCTTCCCGCTTGGCGCGGTCCTCGCCCGCGCCGAGCTCGCGCAGCACCTCACCCCCGGCACCCACGGCACCACCTACGGCGGCAACCCGGTCGCGGCCGCGGCCGGCCATGCCGTGCTCGACGTGCTGCTCGCGCCGGGCTTCCTCGACGGCGTCCGCGACCGCGGCCGCCGCCTCCCTGCCGCGCTCGATCGGCTTCATGCTCGGCCTCCATTGCGTACCGCTCAACACCGACGTGCAGAACGCGACGGTCGCCGCCGGCCTGCTCACGGTGGCCGCCGGCGAGAACGTGCTGCGTCTCGTGCCGCCGCTGGTCGCGACCGACGACGACTGCGACGAGGCGATCCGACGCCTCGACGCCGCGGCCGCTTCGCTTCGCGCCTCCGCGCTCCGTCGGGCCGGATGAGCGATGGCCGCCGACGCCCGCCACTTCCTCGATCTGGCCGATCACGCGCCGGCCCGGCTCCGCGCGCTGGTCGACGACGCGGCGCGCTACAAGCGTGAGCGGAAGGGCGGTGCGCCCGCCCGCCCGCAGGCGCTTCGCGGCAAGACCCTCGGCCTCGTGCTCGAACGTCCGAGCACCCGGACGCGCGTTTCCTTCGAGATCGCGATGGGACGTCTCGGCGGTGCCACCGTCGTGCTGTCGCCGCGCGACATGCAGCTCGGCCGCGGCGAGACGCTCGCCGACACCGCGCGCGTGCTCGGCCGCTTCCTCGACGCGATCGTGCTCCGCACCGACCGGACCGAAAAGCTGCACGAGCTGGCCCGGCACGCCGGCATCCCGGTGATCAACGGGCTCACGCCGAGCTCGCATCCCTGCCAGATCCTCGCCGACATCCTCACCTTCGAGGAACGGCGCGGTCCGATCGGTGATCGGCCGATCGCCTGGGTCGGCGACGGCAACAACGTCGCGACATCCTGGATCGAGGCCGCCGCCCTGTTCGGCTTTCCGCTCCGCCTGGCGTCGCCGCGGCACTTCGCGCCGGTCGCCGAACGCGTCGACTGGGCGCGCGCGCACGGCGCGGACATCCTGGTCACCACCGACCCTCTCGAGGCAGTGGGAGCGGCCGAGGCCGTGGTGACCGACACCTGGATCTCCATGTCGGACGACCCGAACGACGAGCGGCGGCGCCTCGCCTTCGAACCGTATCGCGTCGACGACCGCTTGATGGCGCACGCCGCGCCGGACGCGATCTTCATGCACTGCCTTCCCGCCCATCGCGGCGAGGAGGTGACCGACGCGGTGATCGACGGGCCGCGTTCGGCGGTCTTCGACGAAGCGGAAAACCGGGTCTACGTCCAGCAGGCCGTTCTCGCCTTCCTGCTGGACGATCCCGGTGCCGGAGAAGCGGCATGAGCGACGACCCGGACGCGCCGCGCGGCCCGCGCACCTTCTCGGCCACCGAGGCCGTCGCGGCCACGCCCGGCTGGGTCGAGAGCGAGCTCGACGCGTTGCTGCGTTCGCTCCCCGACCGACCATCGCTTCGGACGCTGCGCGGGCGCTACCTCGACGATCTCGCCGCGAGCCTCGACGAGGCGTCGCGCGACCGCAGCCGCGGCGCCTTCCTCCGCGGCCTCGAAGGGGACGGCATCGACGCCCCGACCCGCGACGCGATCGGGCAGCGGCTGCTCGCCCTCGAAGCCGAGATCTCCGCCCGGACCTGACGGGGACCGCCCCGGATCCTCGCGGCGGGACCCGAAACGCACCTGCGCTGGATTGCCGTCGGCGGCGCACCAGCTCGGTCCGCTCGCCGACGCGTTGCTGTCGCGGCACGAGAACCACCCGGTTGTCACGCGGCTCGCGGGCGAGGCGCTGGCGCTCGCCGCCGCGCTCAGCACGGCGCTCAAGTTCCGCGGCTCCTTTTCGCTGCAGGCGAAGGGTGACGGGCCGGTCCGCATGCTGCTCGCGGACTGCACCGAGGCGGGCGCGCTCCGCGGCTACGCGCGCGCCGACGCCGACGCGCTGGCCGCCGTGCTTGCCGCCGACCCCGCGCCCAACGCGCGCGCACTGCTCGGCGGCGGCTACATGGCGTTCACAGTCGATCACGGCCCGGACCCCGACCGGCATCAGGGCATCGTCGCGATCGAGGGCGACACGCTGTCGGAGATGGCGTTCCATTATTTCGAGACGAGCGAGCAGCTCGACTGCCGCGTCCACCTCGCCGCGGACCGCACCGACGCCGGCTGGCGGGCGTCGGCGCTGGTGCTGGAGCGCGTCGCCACCGAAGGTGGTCTCGGCGACAGCCTGCTCCCGGAGGACCCGACGGAATCGTGGCGCACCGTCACCACGCTCGGCGCGACCGTCACCGCCGACGAGCTCCTCGACGACACGCTCGGCGGCGAGGACCTCCTGTTCCGGCTGTTCAACACCGAGGGCGTCGCGGTCGATCGGCCGCGCTCGCTGGCTTACGGCTGCCGCTGCTCGCGCGCCCGGCTCGCCTCCATCCTCGAAACCTTTGCCGACGACGATCTCGACCACATGAACGTGGGCGGCGACATCGTCATGACCTGCGAGTTCTGCAACCACGACTTTCGTTTTGATCGCGACATGATCCGCGGCCAGGCCGCACCATCCCCCTGATCGATGCGGCCTGATTGACCGAGACAGGCGCCGGCGGCACCTTTCATCCGGAACGAACGAACGAGCGGCGAGGCCCGGATTGATGTCCCACACGCGACGGATCGGCCTCGCGGGCGCGATCGTTCTGACGACGACGCTTGCGGGCTGCGGCAGCGACACGCCCGTCCCGCCGCCAGGCGCGTTCCCCGCGCTCCATTACGGCTTCCTGCCGCCGATCCGGCTGAACGTCGCCTCGATCAGGGTCGAGAACGACGCGCCCGCAAACGACCTCGCCACCCAGAGTCCGGCCGCGCCGGCCGACGCCCTCACCAACATGGCGCAGGACCGGCTGGTCGCCGACGGGCCCGCGGGCACGGCGGTGTTCACCATCACCGACGCCTCCATCGTCCGGACCGACAGCGGCCTCACCGAGCACCTCGCGGCGCATCTCGACATCGTCGGCACGGGCGGCGCCCACGAGGGCTTCGCGGAAGCCGAAGTGTCGCACTCGGCGACCGGCGACAGCGCGATCGTCGGACCGGCGACACTCTACGCGCTGACGCAAGCGGCGATGCAGGACATGAACGTCGAGTTCGAGTTCCAGGTCCGGCGTCATCTCGCCGATTGGATCGTCTCGCCCGGCGCGACCGTGGAAAGCCCGGTCAGCACCGCGCCGCTCGCCCCTGGCGGCGACGGCGGAGCCGCGCCGCCCCCCGGCACCACGCCGGGAGCCCCGCTGTCGATCTTGCCGCCCGGCACAGCCGCGCCGCTCGCGCCGCCATCCGCGTCGTCGCCGGAACCGCTCGCCCCGCCACCCGACGCGTCAGGCCTGCCGCCATCGGCGCCCGAAAACCTTGCCCCGCCGATGGCGTCGCCCGTCCCGCCGGGCGGCATGTCGCCGCCGCCGGGCTACCTCGGCCTGCCGCCGGCGG
>CAXUBA010000215.1:0-4589 GCA_964249205.1 uncultured Acetobacteraceae bacterium
CGCCCGGCGTGCGTGCGCGACCGGTCGACTGGTCGGACGCGCGGGCCGACGCGGCGGCCGTGCTCGCGAGCCTCGGCGTGCCGGCCGAGGCGCTGACGACCGAGCGCGTGGGCGAGACCGACGCGGCGTTCCATCCCGGCCGGGCCGGCGTGATCAAGCAGGGACCGCGGGTCGTGCTGGCACGCTTCGGCACGATCCATCCATCCGTCGCGACCGCATACGGTCTCGCCGGTCCGGCGTCCGGTTTCGAGATTGTCCTCGACGCGGTGCAGACGCCTAAGCGGAAGCGGCGTTCCGCGGTGCCGCTCCCGACGCTGCAGCCGGTGACGCGTGATTTCGCGTTTCTCGTGGATGCGGACACGCCTGCCGAAGCGGTGATCCGAGCGGCACGCGGGGCCGAGCGGAGCCTGATCGAAGCCGTGGCGCCGTTTGACCTCTACCGCGGCGACGGTGTTCCGGACGGCAAGGTCTCGGTCGGGATCGCGGTGACGCTGCAGCCCCGGGAGCGAACCTTGACCGATGCCGAAATCGACGCGGTGTCGGAGCGGATCGTCGCGGCGGTGGGCAAGGCGACGGGCGCGACGCTCAGAGCGTAACGCGACAGGCTCACACGCGGCTGTGGTATTCGAACCACACCCCGGTAAATACGATTTGCGTTCGTATGATTTAGGAACAATCCGCTTGTTGTGCTGGTGGTTAGACCGATAGGAGGTCGTTCTCACCACACGCGCACGGATTTCTATGACACTTCCGTTCCGGACCCTGCTGACCGCGGCCACCATCCTCGCGAGCGGCGGCTGCGCTATCCTGCCGGCGGCGGCTGCCTCCGATCCGTCGATCACCTCGATCGAGCGGCAGATCGACGCGCTCCGCGGCGAACTCGCTCGGGTCCGGCAGAGCGAGCAAGCCCGGCGTGCCGAGACCGCGCGCGCGACGGAAACGGCTCGGGAGGCCCGGCTCGAGGCGGAGGCTGCGAACCGGCGCGCGCTCGCGCTTTCGGGCAGCCAGAATTTCAGCGGCAGCGAGCCGGGTGGCGTGCTCGGACCCGCGAACAACGTCCGCGAGCCGGGTGTCATCCAGTCGCGCAACCTCCCTCAGAACGGCGTCGGACCGCACGGCGCTCAGACGGCCGGCGAGCAACAGGCGGGCGCCCTCGGTCCCTATGGCACGTTCCGGGTAGGAAACGTGTCGGTCACGCTCGGCGGTTATATAGACGCTCTCGCGATCGAACGAACACGCAACGAGACGGCGGATTTCTCGACCAGCGCGAACGGCATCCCCTATCCACAGTCGCCGACCTATCACGAGCCGGAGTTTCGCGGCACCGCGCGCGCGTCGCGGCTGTCCATGCTGATCGAGGGAAAGCCGTCCCCCGCGGTGCGGGTCGCGGCCTATTTCGAGGCCGATTTCGGCGGCGCCGGTGTCACGTCGAACTCGAACGAGAGCAACTCCTACGTGCTGCGGGTCCGGCAGGCCTACGCGACATACGACAATGCCAATCTCGGCTTCCACTTCCTCGGCGGTCAGGCCTGGTCGCTGCTGACGCTCGACCGCGTCGGGATCGTGCCTCGGCAGGAGAGCATCCCACTCACCCCTGACAGCCTGATCCATGTCGGCTTCAACTACACGCGGCAGTGGCAGCTCCGCTTCGTCAAGGACTTCGACGATCACCGCCTCTGGGCAGGCCTGTCGTTCGAGGAGCCAGAGACGGTGTATTCGGTCACGACGCAAACCGTCGGCACGACGAGCAACGTCGGCGGCGTGATCGGCGGCAGCGACAACTATCAGAACGCCGGCGGGTCGCTGCTCAACTCGACCGCAAATTACGCCGACAACATCGCGCCCGACGTCATCGCTAAACTCGCGGCCGATCCGTCCTTCGGCCACTACGAGTTGTTCGGGCTCGCGCGCTTCCTCAATGCGCGGGAGACGCTCAGCGCGCCGCTCGTCAATACCGGCGAGAACCGGACCGTGCTCGCGGGCGGCTTCGGCGGCGGCGCGGTGCTGCCGCTGATCGGGCCGAAGCTGCTTCTCCAGGTGCAGGCGATGGCCGGTCAGGGGATCGGCCGCTACGGATCCGGTCAACTGCCGGACGCGACGATCAATCAGAACGGAACGCCGATCCCGATCCCGGAAGCGACCGCGCTGATCGGCCTCATCGCGCATCCTTCGAAACCGGTCGATCTCTACGCCTATGCCGGCACCGAACAGGAGGCGAAGCGGTCGTTCAACGAGCGGATCGGCTCGATCACCTATGCCTTCGGCTACGGCAACGGCCGCTTCATCGACACGGGCTGCGAGACGGAAGGTTCCGCCGCCGCCTGCTCCGGCCAGACGCGCGGGCTGGTCGAGGGCTCGGCCGGCGGATGGTGGCGGTTCCTGCACGGACCCTACGGCACGATGGAGGTCGGACCGGCCGTCGAGTACATCCGCCGCACCGCCTTCGCCGGAACGTCGGTGTCGACAGTCGGCGGCCGAACGGTCGACGGCACGGTGACGCCGAAGACCGACGAAACGGTGGTGCTGTTCTCCTTCCGCTACCTGCCCTTCCTCTGAGCGGCGCCCCGCCAGGGGCCGGCCGATACCGTTCGGCCGGCCGATGCTCTAGACTGGGGCGATGACCGCCACACCGCTTGCGCGCATCCGCAACTTCTCGATCATCGCGCACATCGACCACGGCAAGTCGACCCTCGCCGACCGGCTGATCCAGGCGTGCGGCGCGCTGACCGACCGCGAGATGACCGAGCAGGTGCTCGACAACATGGATCTCGAGAAGGAGCGTGGCATCACGATCAAGGCGCAGACCGTGCGCCTGCTCTACCCGGCGTCGGATGGCGAGACCTACCAGCTCAACCTGATGGACACGCCGGGCCACGTGGATTTCGCTTACGAGGTCAGCCGCTCGCTCGCGGCCTGCGAGGGCTCGCTGCTGGTGGTCGACGCGTCGCAGGGGGTGGAAGCGCAGACGCTCGCGAACGTCTACCAGGCGATCGATGCGAGCCACGAGATCGTGCCGGTGCTGAACAAGATCGACCTGCCCGCCGCCGAGCCCCAACGGGTGCGCGCGCAGATCGAGGACGTGATCGGGATCCCCGCCGACGATGCGGTCGAGATCTCGGCCAAGACCGGACTCAACATTGGCGGCGTCCTGGAAGCACTGGTCAAGCGACTGCCGCCGCCGACCGGCGACGTGAACGCGCCGCTCAAGGCTCTGCTGGTCGACAGCTGGTACGACCAGTATCTCGGCGTCGTGATCCTGGTCAGGATCAAGGACGGCCGGCTTCGCCGCGACGCACGGATCCGGATGATGTCGAGCGGCGCCGCGCACAGCGTCGACCAGGTCGGCGTGTTCACGCCGCGCATGGTTCCGACCGACGATCTCGGGCCCGGCGAGATGGGTTACATCACGGCCGCCATCAAGACCGTCGCCGACTGCAACGTCGGCGATACGATCACCGACGACCGCAAACCGGCAACGACGCCTTTGCCGGGCTTCAAGCCGTCGGTGCCGGTGGTGTGGTGCGGCCTCTACCCGATCGATGCAGACGATTTCGAGAAGCTCCGCGAAAGCCTCGGCCGGCTGCGGTTGAACGACGCGTCGTTCCATTACGAGGCCGAGACGTCGGCGGCGCTCGGCTTCGGGTTCCGCTGCGGGTTCCTCGGGCTGCTTCATCTCGAGATCATCCAGGAGCGGCTTTCGCGCGAGTTCGACCTCGACCTGATCGCGACCGCGCCGTCCGTCGTCTACCGCATCACCCGCACCAACGGTCTCGAGGAGGAGCTGCACAATCCGGCCGACATGCCGGACGGGTCGGTGATCGCACGGATCGAGGAGCCTTGGATCCGGGCGACGATCATGGTGCCGGACGATTACCTCGGCTCCGTTCTCACGCTCTGCAACGACCGGCGTGGCCAGCAGGCCGATCTCACCTATGTCGGGAACCGGGCGATGGCGGTCTACCGCTTGCCGTTGAACGAGGTCGTGTTCGACTTCTACGATCGGCTGAAATCGGTGAGCCGCGGCTACGCGAGCTTCGACTATGCGATGGACGGCTACGAGGAAAGCGAACTCGTCCGCATTTCGATCATGGTCAACGGTGATCCGGTGGACGCGCTCTCCTTCATCGCGCATCGCTCCGCGGCAGAAGCGCGCGGTCGCGCGATCTGCGGTCGATTGAAGGACCTCATTCCCCGCCAGCTCTTCAAGATCGCGATCCAGGCGGCGATCGGATCGCGCGTGATTGCGCGCGAAACGCTCGGGGCGCTGTCTAAGGACGTCACCGCGAAATGCTACGGCGGCGATATCAGCCGCAAGCGGAAGCTCCTCGAGAAGCAGAAGGAGGGCAAGAAGCGGATGCGGCAGTTCGGGAAGGTCGAGATCCCGCAGAGCGCCTTCCTGGCGGCGCTGAAGATGGACGCCTGAGGGGTGGAGCGTCGGTCGAAGCGGACTTTCCGGCTCGCGCCACCGCGTGTATATCCGCGACCGCCGCGCGCGGAGGGATGGCCGAGCGGTTTAAGGCGCACGCTTGGAAAGCGTGTGTGCGTGAAAGCGTACCGTGGGTTCGAATCCCACTCCCTCCGCCAGGGCG
>CAXUBA010000216.1:0-4583 GCA_964249205.1 uncultured Acetobacteraceae bacterium
GACCTCGGTGTTGACGCCGCGCCGCTGACCGTCCGGCAGGGTCTCTATCCCGCGCGGCTCGCCGAAATAGATCCCGCCGGTCGCTTCGCGCACGATCATCAGGTCGAGGCCGCGGACGAGATCCGGCTTGAGCGCGCTCGCGCCGACCAGCGAGGCGAGCACGGTGGCGGGCCGGAGGTTCGCGAACAGGCCGAGCTCGGAACGAAGCCGCAGGATCGCGACCTCGGGCCGGTTTGCGAACGCCTCGTTCGCCCATCGCGGGCCGCCGACCGCGCCGAACAGCACCGCGTCCGCCTCGCCGGCCTTGCGGATGACCTCGTCGGCGATCGGCGTGCCGAGGGCGTCGATCGAGGCGCCGCCGACCAAGCCTTCGCTGACGGCGAACGCGATGCCACGGCGCCGCTCGAGCGAACGGACGACGCGGCCGACCTCGCGCATGACCTCGGGACCGATGCCGTCGCCCGGCAGCACCAGGAGCGAGCGCGCGCCGCTCATCGGATCAGCCGCCCAACTCGATCGCCGGGAACCAGTCGTGCGACCGGCGCCGCTCCGTCTCGAACCGGTCGATTGCACCGGCGTGCTGCAACGTCTGGCCGATGTCGTCGAGGCCTTCCAGCAAGAGGTGACGCCGAAGCGGGTCGACCGCGAAGGCGATCTCGGTGCCGGACGGGCGGACCACCACGCCGCGCTCGAGGTCGACGGTCAGCCGCGCGTTGCCGCCGAGCGCGGCGTCCTCCATCAGCGCGTCGCAGACGTCGCGCGGGAGCTGGATCGGCAGGATCCCGTTCTTGAAGCAGTTGCTGTGGAAGATGTCGGCGAACGACGGCGCGATCACGCAGCGGATCCCGAAGTCGAGAAGCGCCCAGGGCGCGTGCTCGCGCGACGAGCCGCAGCCGAAGTTCTCGTGCGCGATCAGGATCTCGGCATGACGATACGGTTCGCGATTGAGGACGAACTCGGGCCGTTCGTTCCCTGCGCCGTCGTAGCGCAGCCCGTCGAACAGGTTGCGGCCGAGCCCGGTGCGCTTGATCGTCTTGAGGAAGCGCGCCGGGATGATCTTGTCGGTGTCGACGTTCGCGAGCGCGAGCGGCGCCGCGACGGCGGTAAGCGTCCGAAAAGCCTGCATCAGAGGAACTGCCTCGCATCCGTGAGGCGCCCGGTGACCGAGGCCGCGGCGGCCATCGCGGGCGACATCAGGTGGGTGCGGCCGCCGGGACCCTGGCGCCCTTCGAAGTTGCGGTTTGACGTCGACGCGCAGCGCTGCCCCGGCTTCAGCTTGTCGGGGTTCATGCCGAGACACATCGAGCAACCCGCCTCGCGCCACTCGAAGCCGGCGTCGGTGAAGACGCGATCGAGCCCTTCGCGCTCGGCTTCCGCCTTCACGAGACCCGATCCCGGAACCACCATGCTGCGCACGCCGTCGGCGACGCGGCGGCCCCGCACGATGGCGGCCGCATCGCGAAGGTCCTCGATGCGCGCGTTGGTGCACGACCCGATGAACACGACGTCGACCGCGAGCTCATCGACGCGCTGACCCGGACGAAGGCCCATGTAGTCGATCATCCGCAGGAGCTGTCCACGGCGCGCCTCGTCGGGCTCGGCGGCGGGATCGGGCACGGTGCCGGTGATCGGAACGACGTCTTCGGGGCTGGTGCCCCAGGTGACGAGCGGCGCGATCGCGGCGGCGTCGAGCACGACGGTCGTGTCGTAGCGGGCGTCCGGGTCGGACGGCAGCGTCCGCCAGTGTTCGATCGCGCGGTCGAGCGCGTCGCCCTTCGGCGCGAACGGACGGCCGCGGACGTAGCGGAACGTCGTCTCGTCCGGGGCGACCAGGCCGGCCCGCGCGCCCGCCTCGATCGACATGTTGCAGATCGTCATGCGTCCGGCCATGTCGAGCCCGCGGATCGCCTCGCCGGCGAACTCGATCACGTGGCCGTTGCCGCCGGCGGTCCCGATCCGGCCGATGATCGCGAGCATGACGTCTTTCGCCCGCACGCCGCGGCCGAGCGCGCCGTCCACCCGGATCAGCATGTCCTTCGACGGGCGTTGCAGCAGGGTCTGGGTCGCGAGCACGTGCTCGACCTCGGACGTGCCGATGCCGAAGGCGAGCGCGCCGAGCGCGCCGTGCGTCGAGGTGTGGCTGTCGCCGCAGACGATCGTCATCCCGGGGAGCGAGATGCCCTGCTCCGGGCCGACGATGTGCACGATGCCCTGCTCGGGGGACAGCAGCGGGAAATAGGGCACGCCGAACTCGGCGACGTTCCGCTCGAGCGTCTCGACCTGAAGCCGGCTGTCAGGCTCCGCGATGCCGAGGCGGCGGTCCGACGTCGGGACGTTGTGGTCCGTCACCGCGATCGTGCTGTCCGGGCGGCGCACCGGGCGGCCGGCGAGGCGAAGGCCCTCGAAGGCCTGCGGGGACGTGACCTCGTGGACGAGGTGGCGGTCGATGTAGAGGACCGCCGTGCCGTCGGGCAGCGTTTCGACGACGTGGCTGTCCCAGATCTTTCGGGCGGTCGTGCGCATGTCGTCTCCCTTGAGGAGCCAGGGGCGTTGCCCCTGGACCCCACTGGGGGCGCGGCCCCCGGAACCCTTTACGTCACTCAGCGGCGGCGGCGGGCACTTCCCTCGCCTTTTCGGCGATGCGGGCCGACTTGCCGCGGCGACCGCGGAGATAATAGAGCTTCGCGCGGCGGACGTCGCCGCGACGGACCACCTCGATCGACGCGATCGTCGGCGCGTAGAGCGGGAAGACGCGCTCGACCCCCTCGCCGTAGCTGATCTTCCGGACCGTGAAGTTCGAATGCACGCCCTTGTTCGAGCGCGCGATCACCACGCCCTCGTAGGCCTGGACGCGGGAGCGCTCGCCTTCGACGACGCGCACCGACACGCGGACCGTGTCGCCCGGCGCGAAGGTCGGGATCGGTCGGTTCGCCGCTAGGCGCTCGATCTGCTCGGCCTCGAGCGTCTGGATGATGTTCATGGCGAGGGCCTTTCGGGTGAGAGGTCGGGGCGGCGCGCGCGCGTCGCCGCCAGGGAGGCATCGCGACGCCAGGCGGCGATCGCGGCGTGGTTGCCGGACAGGAGCACGTCGGGAACGCGTCGGCCGTTCCAGTCTGCGGGTCTCGTGTAGTGGGGATGCTCAAGGAGCGGACGGCCACCGCCGAAGCTCTCGGTTTCGGCGCTCTCGCTGGCGCCCATCACGCCGGGAAGCAGGCGGACACAGCTGTCGAGCAGCACCAGCGCCGCGACCTCGCCGCCCGACAGGACATAGTCGCCGATCGAGATCTCGCGCGCGCCGTGCGCCTCGATCACGCGCTCGTCGACGCCCTCGTAGCGGCCGCAGAGCAGGAGCACGCCAGGACCCGCGGCGAGCGCCTCGCTGGTCGGCTGCCGGAGCGGCACGCCGCGCGGCGTGAGATAGACGAGCGGGAGATCGGCGGCGCCGGCCAGTCGCGCGGCCGCGATCGCGCGGTCGGCGATGTCAGGGCGCATCACCATGCCGGCGCCGCCGCCGAACGGCACGTCGTCGACCTGGCGGTGGATGCCCTCGCCGTGCACGCGGATGTCATGCGTCCGGCACTGCCAGATCCCGCGCTCGAGCGCGCGCCCCGCGAGCGAATGGCCGAGCGTCCCCGGGAACATGTCGGGAAACAGCGTGAGGACGTGGGCGCGCCAGCTCATGCCTCTGCCCTCGCATCGGTTTCGATCTCGGCCGGACGCCGGACGACGAGACGCCCACCGGGAACGTCGACGTCCGGCACGGCGTCGTGCGTGAAGGGAACGAGGAAGGTCGCCGCGTTTTCCGGCGCGATCTCGAGACTGGTGCCGCCCCCGTAGTCGTGGACGGCGCGCACGCACCCGAGCCTGCGGCCGTCGGGATCGTCCGCGTCGAGCCCGACCAGGTCGGCGAGGTAGAACTCGTCGTCCCCGGGGTCGGGGAGGGACGCACGGTCGACATGGAGACGAAGATTGACGTGGCGCTCGGCCGCCGTGCGGTCGGAGAGCGCGCGCCCGGCATCGTCGAGAAGGGCGGCGATCCCCTCGCCGCGCCAGGCGATCCGGAATGGTCGGCCCGCGTCGTCGTGCAGCGTCATCGCAGCGAGCGCTTCGGGGCTCGACGCGTACGAGGTGACATGGACGAGGCCGCGCACGCCATGCGGCCGTCCGATCACCGCGACGAGGATGTCCCGTCCGCTCGGCATGTGCGTCCCGTGTCGCGGCCGCGGCGGATCAGGCCGACGCCGCCGCCGCGGCGGCGCGGGCGGCCGCCTTCTTCTTCGGCGCTGACTGCTTCGGCTGCTCGCGGTAGGCGGGCTGCGGCGCGAGGCCGGCATGGCCGAGGAAGCGCGCCACGCGGTCGGTCGCGATCGCACCCTGGCCGATCCAGTGCGTGATGCGCTCGCCCTGGAGGCGGATGCGCTCCTCGTGCTCGGCCGGCAGCATCGGATTGTACGAGCCGACCTTCTCGATGAAGCGGCCATCGCGCGGTGAACGGCTGTCGGCGACCACGATGTGATAGTACGGTCGCTTCTTCGCGCCGGCGCGGGAAAGTCGGATCTTCAGGCCCATGTAGTAAATTCCTT
>CAXUBA010000217.1:0-4556 GCA_964249205.1 uncultured Acetobacteraceae bacterium
GATCTATACCCATGTCGAGGCCGAGCGGTTGCGCCGCCTGGTCGAGACGCACCATCCGCTCGCGTCCGGACCAGTTCCGGACGCGGGCGCGCCGCCACCCGGCCCGCATTCTTTGAGCGGACGCGAAACGTGCTAGAGCGCCGCCCATGTCAGAGCGTCCGCCCATGCGTCACTTCCTCGAATTCGAGAAGCCGATCGCCGAGCTCGAAAGCAAGATCGACGAACTCCGGCGCATGTCGGACCCCGATGGGATCAACATCGCCGACGAACTCGCGCGCCTGACCGAGAAGGCGGACCGCCAGCTTCGCGCCACTTACGCGAAGCTCACGCCGTGGCAGAAGACCCAGGTCGCCCGGCATCCGGAGCGTCCGCGGGCGCTCGACTACATCGCGCGTCTGGTCACCGAGTACACGCCGCTCGCGGGCGACCGCGCCTTCGCCGAGGACCAGGCGGTGGTCGGCGGGCTGGGACGTTTCGACGGGGACGCCATCGTGGTGATCGGCATCGAACGCGGCGGCGACGCGGAAACGCGCGTCCGGCACAATTTCGGCATGGCGAAGCCCGAGGGCTACCGCAAGGCGCGCCGCCTCATCGAACTCGCCGGTCGGTTCGGGCTCCCGATCGTGACCTTCGTCGACACGATGGGCGCATTTCCCGGGGTCGATGCCGAGGCGCGCGGGCAGGCCGAGGCCATCGCGCGCTCCGTCGACGCCTCTCTCGCGGCGCCCGTGCCGATCGTCGCGACGGTGATCGGCGAGGGCGGCTCGGGCGGTGCGATCGCGCTCGCGGCGGCGGACCGGGTGCTCATGCTGGAGCACGCGATCTATTCGGTGATTTCACCGGAAGGCTGCGCGTCGATCCTGTGGCGCGACAGCGCGAAGGCGCCGGAAGCCGCCGACGCGCTGAAGCTGACCGCGCAGGACCTCAAGTCGATGCGGCTCATCGACGCGATCGTCCCGGAGCCGATGGGCGGCGGCCATAGGGCGCCGGTCGAGACGATGGAGGCCGTTCGGCGGGCGGTCGCGAGCGCGCTCGGCGAACTCGGCGGAACGGATGCGGCGTCGCTGGTGGCGGCACGACGGGACAAGTATCTCGCGATGGGTCGAGACGCGCTGAGCTGATCCCGTCGTGCCGACGCCGTGATCCCCGTTTCAGGCCGACGGCAGGTCGTCGGCATCGCGCGGCTCGGCCAGCGGGAGCCCGGTGCGTTCCCGGCGAAACGCGGCGGAGCTTTCGTAGGCTCGCCGGCGCGCCCGCATGATGGAGCCGAGCGGCTGGTGCGCGAGCAGTCCTCGCCACGGCGAGAAGGTGATCCCTTCGTCGATCGCATCGACCTTGCGGTCATCCCAGCTGTCCTGCGCCGGAACGGTGATGCGGGCCACCGCGACGTAGGGGCTCCGGTCTTCCGGCCACTTGGCCGAAGCATCCTCGATCGGCATCGATCGGAGATCGACGCAGAGCTGGATGCGCACTTCCCAGGTGGCGCCTTCGCACCGGAAGAAGTCGCGCACCAGTTCCCGAAGTCCGTCCGGCTTCCCGGAAAGATCAACCGGAGCATTGTGCAGCGCGAGCAGGTTGGGCGAGATCGGCGAAATGCAGAGTTTCGCCACGTAGTCGCCGTGGCGGAGCGGCGCCTGCGAGTAGAACGTGTCGCCGAGGATGTGCGTGATCGCCTGTCCGGCGTAGGTGGTCAGGACCGTGCTCTGGCCGCCGACCGCCTCGAGCGCGTGTTCGGCGCCGCGCGATGCGGCGGAGATCACCTTCTTCAGCGTCGGAACCTTGTCGGTGAAGGTGCCGAGCCGGTGGACGTTGCCGAGGAACTCCTTGGCGGTGCGCGTATTGAACGCGGCTGAGTTGCCCAGTACGAAGTTCTGCGTGTTGTCGTTCTCGGAGCCCGGCAGCCGTTCGCCGGGAACGCCCACGAACTTCACCGCGAGGCCGCGTGGCGTGGAAACCGCGTCGTCGAGCACGTCGCCGGGCGTGGTGGACAGGCGGAGGATCGCCGGGAAGCGCGCCGGCGCCGCGAACATGCCCTGTGCGTATTCGGACGGTGTCGCCGGGAGCACCTCGATCTCGCCGCGCAGCACGCCGTGACTTTTGGCGTGGACGGAACGACGCACGTGACCGGTGTCCTTCCACACGGTCTCGCTGACGCCGAGCATCGCCTTCGTCAGCCTCTGGTCGTAATCGTCCTCGTCCGGGATCGGCGTTTCAAGATCCGCTCGATACCGGACCGGAGTCGCTGCTGCTGACATGGTGGATCTCCGCGCGCCGATGAGGCGCCTGCCGCCGATTCCGAAGCATGCCACAGGCGTCGGGGTTGCGGGTCGGATCCCTTCGACACGCGATGTTCAGGCGCGTTACACGCCCTTTCCGCCGCCAGCCCGCGAGACCCGTCCGATGACAGAGCCCAGCCTTCCATCGAACGCCGAGAAGGGTTCCGGGCCGGCGCCGGAACGCGTGTCCGACTTCATGCGCGACGTGGTAGACGGTCTGTCGAAACCGGACAGATCCATTCCCGGCCGGTACCTGTGGGACGATCGGGGCGGCGAGCTGTTCGACCGCGTCACCGCCGGTCCGCACTACTACGTGGCCCGACACGAGACCGCGTTGCTGCGGGCTCACGCGGCCGCCATCGCCGACCTGGTCGGCGACGGCGCCGGCCTGGTGGAATTCGGTTCGGGCGCCTGCCACAAGGTCCGCACCCTGCTCGACGCGCTGCGCGCACCGGCGCGCTACGTGCCGGTCGACATCGCCGGCGCGTTCCTGAACGAGGCCGCCGCGCGCGTCGCGGCCGACTATCCGGCGCTCGCGGTCGACCCGTTGTGCGGCGACTACACGGGACCGCTCGCCCTGCCGCCGCTGCTCCGCGACGGGCCCGTGCTCGGCTTCTACCCCGGGAACACGATCGGCACCTACGACGCGGCGGGGGTCGTCGCGGTGCTCGACCGGATGCGCCGAACACTCGGGCCGTCATGGCTGCTCGTCGGCGTCGATCCGAACAACGACGCCGACAGCATCCGGCGCGGCTACGCGGACGCCGACGGGCTGATGGCGTCGTTCCACCGACACGTGCTCGAACGCGTGCGGGACGAGTTGGGCGCCGACCTCGACCCGGACGATTTCCGCCACGAGGCGCCGGTGTTCGACGACCCGTGGCGGACGGAAGCGCACATGGTGGCACGCCGCGCGCTCGCGGTCAGGGTCGGGGGCCGGGTGTTCCGGTTCGCCGCGGGCGAGGGGGTGCGCACGGACGTTTCGCACAAGTGGTCGCCTACGGCGTTCGCCGCGCTCGCGCGCCGCGCCGGATGGGAGCCGGTGCGCGCCTGGGTGGACGCGCCCGCGCTGTTCAGCCTGCACCTGCTCCGCGCGGCGGTGGCCTAGGCGGCAGGGTCGGCAGCCGGGCGGCTGGCGGCGCGGAAGAAGAGCGCGAGGATGGTGCCGAACACGGCGAAGCCGCCGACGACGGCGGCGACGCCGGTACTCTCGCCCGCGTGGCCGCCGAGCGCTTCCCGCACCGCGAGGACGAGGCCGGCGGTGCTCTCGCCGACCAGGAAGCCGGAGGCCAGCAGGACCCCGCGTCGACGAAGCCGGACGCCGCGTTCGTCGTCGGGCGCGATCCCGGCGCCGCGGGCGTGCCGCTCGGCGATCCAGCCGATCACGCCGCCGACCGCGATGGCCGCGACGACGGTCGGCGGAAGATAGATGCCGATGCCGAGCGCCGGGAAGCGGAACCCGCGCGGCCGGAGCCGATCCTCGAGCAGCACGAGCACCAGGCCGAGCGCGAGGCCGATCAGCACGGGGGTCCAGGGCAGCGTGTGGCCGAAGATGCCGCGGGCGATCGCAGCCACCAGGGATGCCTGCGGGGCGGCCATCGCCGCCTCCACGTCCATGCCCGGGCGCGGCATGCGGCCGACGAATCCGTAGGCGCGGTAGAGGATCTCCAGCACCGGCCCGACCACGGCCGACCCAACGGCGACCCCGATCAGCAGCGCCACCTGCTGGCGCCACGGGGTCGCGCCGAGCAGCTTGCCGGTCCTCAGGTCCTGGAGATTGTCGTTGCTGATCGACGAGATTGTCACCACGGCCGCGGTCACGAACAGCGCCACCGCCATCAGCGCCGCCGACAGGCCCGGACCGGCCGGAAGTCGGCTCAACGGCAGCGACACCGCCATGACGCCGAGAATGCCGATGCCGGAC
The DNA here is from genome assembly GCA_964249205.1 of uncultured Acetobacteraceae bacterium. Classification (GTDB taxonomy): domain Bacteria; phylum Pseudomonadota; class Alphaproteobacteria; order Acetobacterales; family Acetobacteraceae; genus CAXTPV01. Next base: position 4,201 of record CAXUBA010000217.1, read on the forward strand.
ACCGGCGAGGAGGACGAGCCGAGCAGGCCCGCCATGTATCCGCAGGCGGCCGCCATCAGGAAGCCGAACACCGAGGTGAACACGGCGGCGACCACGGCGAGGCCGAGCAGCGCGCCCGTGCCGGCGGACCAGCCGCCGTCGGCGGCGCAGGCAGCGACCAGGCCGCCCATCGGCACGGCGAGCAACAGCGCTCCGGCGCCGACAAGGTTGATCGGAAGGTCGCGTTCGACCCGCGGCAGGCGGCTGCCGGTCTCCGGATCGATGTCACCCGATCGCATGGTTTGGGGCCCTCGTTCTAAATGCAGGCGGCTGCGAGCACGATACTGCTTACGGCGCACGATCGCCTGGGCTAATAC
>CAXUBA010000218.1:0-4501 GCA_964249205.1 uncultured Acetobacteraceae bacterium
GCAGGGACACGGCGCCGACCAGTCCGCGAGGCGCCGCTCGGCGCCGAACGGACCGCACGACGCGCAACTGTAGTCGTATTGCGGCATGCGCTCCTACCGATCCGGCGACACAGGCATCGCCACCGAGCCGTCGAACATCGTCGTCGGACCGGCGGCGGTCGGGTTAATGTCGAACTCGAAGATCTTGGTCGGAAGCCAGAGCGTCGCGCAAGCGTTCGGGATGTCGACGACGCCGCTCACGTGGCCCTGCACCGGCGCCGTGCCGAGAATCGAATACGCCTGCTGGCCGGAATAGCCGAACTTCTTCAGGTATTCGATCGCGTTGAGGCAGGCCTGCCGGTAGGCGACGGTCACGTCGAGATAATGTTGCTTGCCCCATTCGTCGACGGAATAGCCTTCGAAGACGAGATGGTCGTCGTAGCGCGGCACGATCGGGCTCGGCTTGAAGATCGGGTTCTTCACGCCCCATTTCGCGACGCCGTCCTTGATCACCTCGACGACCCGGAGATGGATCCAGCCCGCCATCTCGATCGCGCCGCAGAAGGTGATCTCGCCGTCGCCCTGGCTGAAATGGAGATCGCCCATCGAGAGTCCGGCGCCCGGCACGTAGACCGGAAAGTAGATCCGCGAGCCGCGCGACAGGTCCTTGATGTCGCAGTTGCCGCCGTGCTCCCGAGGCGGCACGGTGCGCGCCGCCTCGGCCGCGGCGGACGCGAACGCATCACCCTTGAGCCGCCCGAGATGCGCGTTGGTCGGGTTGGGCGGGCTGGCGAGCGGCGGCACGCGGTCGGGATCGGTCGCGATCAGCCCGCGCTCCCGCGTGTTCCAGGTTTCGAGCAGCGGCTTCGAAGGCAGGCACCCAATCAGCCCCGGATGGATCAGTCCCGGAAAGCGCACGCCGGGCACGTGGCGTGACGTCGCGAACAGCCCCGCCAGGTCCCAGATCGATTTCGAGGCTTCCGGGTAGTGCTCGGTGAGGAAGCCGCCGCCGTTCCGCTTCGAGAACAGGCCGTTGAAGCCCCATTCGTCGCCGGGAAGCGTGCCGATGTCGAGAATGTCGATCACCAGGAGATCGCCGGGTTCGGCGCCGCTGACGCCGACCGGTCCGCTCAGGTAATGGACCAGCGACAGGTCGAGGTCGCGGACGTCGTCGGCGCTCTCGTTGTTGCCGATCGAACCGCCGGTCCAGTCATGGCACTCGATGATGAAATCGTCACCCGGACGAACCGTCGCGATCATCGGGATGTCGGGATGCCAGCGGTTGTGGACGTTATCGTTCTCTGAGGCGGGTCGCTTGAGGTCGACCTTCACGAGGGTCTCGGTCATCGGTGCCGTCCTTGCATGAGGGAAGGGCATGAGAGGGGCGTGACAAGGCCGCATGATCCGAACCGAAGCCGCAGGTCGCGCCCATAAGTCATTTGCCGTAGGCGCGGCGCCGCGCGTGCGTCCGCGTCTCATCCCGACCCGTCGCGCCTACAAGAGCTGGGTCGCCGACGACACGATCGAGGATTTCGCGCTCCGCTTCACGCCGCCCGGCGCGCGGCGCTTCGGCCTGTTCGCGATCGCCGACACGGCGTTCGGCGCCACGTCGTTCATGGCACTCGAGGTGATCGGCGCGCTGCTCACGATCGCCGACGGGACGCGCGTCGCGGTCGCTGCCATCGTCGCGGTCAGCTGCCTCCTGTTCGTGCTCGGTCTGCCGATCACGCTGGCGGCGGCGCGTGGCGGCATCGACATCGACCTGCTCACGCGCGGCGCCGGGTTCGGCTATCTCGGCTCGACCGCGACCTCGTTGGTCTACGCGACCTTCACCTTCCTGTTCTTCGCGTTCGAGGCCTCGATCCTCGCCGAAACGCTGCGCCAGACGCTCGGCGTGCCGCTCGTGCTCGGCGAGGTTCTCGCGTCCGTCGCGATCATTCCGATCGTGATGCGCGGGATCCGCTTCATCAGCCGGTTCCAGCGCCTCACCCAGCCGGTGTGGCTCCTGCTCACGGCGCTGCCGGTGATCGCCTTCTTGGGCGACGGCGGCCACCATCTCGATGTCTGGATGGTGCATCCCGGCCGGGCGCCGCACGCGCCGTTCGTGCTCGCCTTCGGGTCGGCCGCGTCGGTCGTGGTGTCGCTCGCGCCGCAGATCGGGGAGCAGGTCGACTATCTCCGCTTCCTGCCGGAGCGAACGCGCGCGAACCGGATCGGCTGGTGGTGCGCGCTTCTCAGCGGCGGACCGGGCTGGGTGGTGCCCGGGATCGTGAAGATGCTGATCGGTTCCGCCCTCGCGACGCTCGCGATCGAGGCAGGCAGCGCGTCGCCCGCGCATCCCGCCTCGATGTACGGCGCCGCCTTTTCGCTGCTCGTGCCGGGACATGCGGCCGTGGCAGCCGGGCTCGCGCTCGCGCTCATCGTCGTCGCGCAGCTCAAGATCAACGTGACCAACAGCTATTCGGGCTCGATCGCATGGTCGAACGTCTTCGCGCGGCTGCTGCGCAGCTATCCGGGTCGCGCGGTCGCGGTGCTGTTCAACGTCGGCGTCGCCCTCGCGCTGATGCTGTTCGGCGTTTACCCGGCGATCGCCGCGGTCCTCGTCTGCTTCTCGGTCGTCGCGTGCGGCTGGCTGGGTGCGCTGTTCGCGGATCTCGCGATCGCGCGTCCGCTCGGCCTCGTTCCGCGCATCCTCGACCACAAGCGCGCGCACCTGCACGACATCAACCCGGTCGGTTGCGGCGCGATGCTCGGCGCGACGGCTGTCGGTCTCGCGTCGCTCGCGGGCGGCTTCGGCCCGGTGGCGCGTGCCTACGCGCCGTTCGTCGCGCTCGGAACCAGCACGGTCGCGGTGCCGCTGCTCGCCCTCCTGACGCGAGGCCGCTTCTATCTCGCCAGGCGCGAACGACGGAGCTGGCGCGCCGGTGCGCCCGCCTGCGTCGTGTGCGGCAACACCTACGCGCCGGACGACACCGCCTACTGTCCCGCCTATCGAGGCGCGATCTGCTCGCTCTGCTGCACGCTCGACCTCCGGTGCCAGGACGCCTGCCGGCCGCATGCGCGTGCCGGCGCCGGCCTCGAAGCGGCGATTGGGGCGCTCGGTCTCCGGCGCCTCGCCGCGCGCGGCGGAATCGGGATCCCGCCCGGCCGGGCGATCCTCCGGTTCGGCTTCCGCTTTGCGCTCGGCACGGCGCTGGTGGCGGCCCTTCTCGCGACGATCGCGCTCGCGGCGTCCGAGGCCGCCGATCCGGCGCGCGACATTCGCCTCCATCGCGCGCTCGGGCACGTCTTCGTGGTGCTCGTTCTGGTCGCGGCGGTGGTCGTCTGGTGGCTGACGCTCGCCGAGGAAAGCCGGACCGCGGCGCTCGAGGAGAACGACCGGCAGACGAGGATGCTCGAGGACGAGATCGGACGACGCGTCCATGCCGACGCACAGGCGACGCGCGCGAAGGAGGCCGCGGAAAGCGCCAACATCGCCAAAAGTCGCTTCATCGTCGGCGTCGCGCACGAGCTCCGATCGCCGCTCAACGCGGTACTGGGCTACGCCCAGATCCTCGAGCTCGACGACGAGATCGGCGACGCGCGGCGCGGACGCGTGCGCGCGATCCGGATCGGCGCCGAGCATCTCGCGCGGCTGATCGAGGGACTGCTCGATATCTCGAAGATCGAGGCCGGCCGGATCGAGATCGAGCGGAACCGGGTGGTGCTCGCGCCCTTCCTCGCGGGCATCGCCGACATGTTCCGGCTGCAGGCGGAACGGAGCGGCATCGGCTTCCGGTTCGAGCTGGGACGGCAGCTGTCCGCGGTGGTCGCGACCGACGAGACGCGGCTGCGGCAGATCCTGACCAACCTGCTGTCAAACGCGCTGAAGTTCACCGGGGCGGGCACGATCGGCCTTCGCGTGACCCGGTCCGGCGAGGTCACCGAGTTCGCGGTCCACGACACCGGATCCGGCATCGCGGAGGCTGACCGCGAACGCATCTTCGACCCGTTCGAGCGCGCCGGTGCCTCGGGCGCGGTGCCAGGCATCGGTCTCGGCCTCACCATCACGCGCCTTCTCGTCGCGATCATGGGCGGCGAGATCACGGTCGAGAGCACCGCCGGACGCGGCAGCGTGTTCCGGGTCAGGCTGCTGCTGTCGGAGGTCGCCGGCGCCGGCGTGCCGAGCGAGGCGCCCTCGCGGCCGGTCCGCGCCTTTCGCGGGCCCGCGCGCACGCTTCTCGCAGCGGACGACGACGCGACGCAACGGGCGCTGCTCGCCGACGCGCTGACCCCGCTCGGCTTCGCCGTGCACGCGTCGTCGTCCGCTGCGAGAAGCGTGCGCGCGGTCGCCGACGGCGACAGCCTGCTCGATCTCGTCCGCGAGTCACGGCGGCAGGGCCGGCGGGTCGATGCCGTCCTGCTCGACGTCTCGATGCCGTGCGGACGCGATCTGGCGGACGGATGGGCGGTCGCGCGCCGGCTGCGCGAGGAAGGGTTCGCGGTCCCGATCGTGGTGCTGTCCGCTCATCCGGAGGTGCGG